>NZ_JAUSVF010000001.1:3815000-4115000 GCF_030814475.1 Pararhizobium capsulatum DSM 1112
GTCGAGTCCGAAGTTGCGCTAAAGAGCCTCGACTTCCCGCTCAAGGGATCCAAACTGACCTTTGCTCCGTCCATGTCTCTGGATGAGGTGGAAGAAAACGTCCGCACCAACGGTTCTATCCTGACCGACGGCAGCACGCAGCTTGCCTCTCTCTTCTACGTTGATCCCCGGCGGTTTGCCTCGGAAGCATCCGATCTCGACCTGCTCCAGGGCCTGTCTGCCCGCGTGGTCGAGGAGAACATGTCCGTTTCGCCATCCGAGAGCATCACGGACCAGAGTGCGGAATTCGCCGACGACGTCATTCCCGTGCGCCGCGCCACCCCGATTGCAGCCGTCATGATCAATGCCGGTTATGCCAAGGCGCAGGCCGAGGATATCGCCGGCTATCTGCGCCCCGCTCTCAACGAGCCGGAGTTGCAGGAGGGTGATGTCCTTCGCATCGGTATCATCCAGAAGGGTGAGAACGGCCAGGCCAAGGTCGTTCGCGCCACCGTCTACTCCCGCGGCGCCCATGTTTTCACCATGGCGCTGGATGATAGCGGCAATTTCGTGAAAGCCTATGAGCCGGCTCCGCTTGCTGCGGTCGCCACCGCCTTTGAAGACAACGGCATGCCGGTCGTCAATGCCGGCCGTGACCTGCCTCGCGTCTACGACGGCGTGTACCGCGCAGCCCTTTCCTATGGCATGAATTCGAGCATGGTCGCCCAGGTCATCCGGCTTCTGGCGAGCAATGTCGATTTCCAGGCGCAGCTGAAGCCGACGGATAGCCTCGAAGCCTTCTTCTCGGTCGCTGACGAAAGCGGTCAGGCAACCGAGAATTCGGAACTTCTCTACGTCAACGCCAGATTTGGCGACACCCAGACCCGCTTTTATCGTTTCCAGGACCCAGACGATAACTCAGTCGATTATTATGATGACAAGGGCAAGAGCATCCGCCAGTTCCTGTTGCGCAACCCGGTCCCGAACGGCACTTTCCGTTCCGGCTTCGGCATGCGTCGCCACCCGATCCTCGGCTTTTCGCGCATGCATACCGGCGTCGACTGGGCAGCACCACGCGGCACGCCGATCATCGCGGCCGGCAATGGCACGGTCGAAAAGGCCGGCTGGGATTCCGGCGGCTACGGAAACCAGACCCTGATTCGCCATGCCAATGGCTATGTTTCGTCCTACAACCACCAGAGCGCTATAGCCAAGGGCGTGAAAGTCGGCTCCAAAGTGGTCCAGGGACAGGTCATCGGCTGGGTCGGCACAACAGGTCTTTCCACCGGCCCACACCTCCACTACGAGTTGATCGTCAACGGAAACCGCGTCGACCCGTTGCGCATCCGCCTGCCGGGCGGCAAGACGCTGGACGGTGGCGCGCTTGCCCAGTTCGAGAAAGAGCGCAGCCGCATCGACGAACTTCTGAGCAAGGACAACGGCAGCAGCGAAGTCGCGGCTGTTCAGTAATACGCCGCTCGGGTGTGTCGCATCCTAGAGTTTGTCAGGGAAAAGTGGAAACCGGTCTTCCCGAAAAAACAAACGAAAACAAAATAATCTAGGGAATGTCCTGGTTCAATCTGAACCGGACATTCTCTAAGCAAAAGGGCCGCTCTTTCGAGCAGCCCTTTTCAGTTCGACCTCTTACGCCGCTGCTTTCGCAGCATCGTCCCGCCGCTTGAAGTTCAACCGGTCCGAACCGGAGAGAACCTTGATGACCGAGCCATCCGGGAACTCGCCCTGCAGGATTTTCTCCGCAAGCGGATCCTGCAGATACTTCTGGATCGCCCGCTTCAGCGGCCGCGCGCCGTAGGCCGGGTCGTAACCCCTGTCGGCCAGGAAGATGCGGGCATCCCCATCCAGCTCGATCGAGAGTTTGCGGTCGGCCAAAAGCTTGCGCAGCCGTTCCAGCTGGATTTCGACGATCGTGCCCATTTCGTTCCGCTTCAGGCGGTGAAACAGGATGATCTCATCGACGCGGTTCAGGAATTCGGGGCGGAAATGACCGCGCACCACATCCATCACCTGGTCGCGCACCACGTCGCTGTCGTCGTTCTCGCCAAGCTGGGTCAGATACTCCGCCCCGAGGTTGGAGGTCATGATGATCATCGTGTTGCGGAAGTCGACGGTGCGGCCCTGGCCATCGGTCAGGCGACCATCGTCGAGAACCTGCAAGAGAACGTTGAACACGTCCGGATGCGCCTTCTCGATCTCGTCGAACAGCACGACCTGATAGGGCCGACGCCGAACGGCTTCCGTCAGTGCGCCACCTTCCTCATAGCCGACATAGCCCGGAGGTGCCCCGATCAACCGGGCCACGGAGTGCTTCTCCATGTACTCTGACATATCCATGCGCACCAGCGCGGTATCATCGTCGAACAGGAAGCGAGCGAGCGCCTTGGTCAACTCCGTCTTGCCAACGCCGGTCGGGCCGAGGAAGATAAACGAACCGATCGGACGGTTTGGATCCTGCAGGCCGGCACGCGAGCGGCGAACTGCACGCGACACGGCCTGAACGGCATCACCCTGCCCCACGACCCACTTGGCAAGTTCGTCTTCCATCCGAAGCAGCTTGTCGCGTTCGCCTTCCAGCATCTTGTCGACCGGAATGCCGGTCCAGCGGGAAACGATATGGGCGATGTTGTCCGGCGTTACGACTTCCTGCACCATGGAATCGATAGAAGCGTCCTGAGCTTCGGCCTCGACCAGTTCCTTCTCAAGCTTCGGGATCTCGCCATAGGCAAGTTCCCCTGCCCGCTGGAATTCGCCCTTGCGCTGCGCGATCGCCAGTTCGTTGCGGGCGTCGTCCAGCTGCTTCTTCAGGTCTGCGGCAAGGCCGAGCTTCTGCTTTTCCGCCTGCCAGCGCGCCGTCAGCGCATCGGCTTCTTCCTCGATCGACACGAGGTCGAGTTCGAGCTTTTCGAGACGATCCCGGGACGCCCGGTCGGTTTCCTTCTTAAGGGCCTCGCGCTCAATCTTCAGCTGCATGATACGGCGATCGAGCTCGTCAAGCTCTTCGGGCTTCGAATCCACCTGCATGCGCAGCCGCGAAGCAGCCTCGTCCATCAGGTCGATTGCCTTGTCCGGCAGAAACCGGTCCGTGATGTAGCGGTTGGAAAGCGTCGCAGCCGCAACCAGGGCCGAGTCGGAGATCCGGACCTTGTGATGCTGCTCGTATTTTTCCTTCAGGCCGCGCAGGATAGAGATCGTATCCTCGACCGTCGGCTCCTCGACCATGACCGGCTGGAAACGCCGGGCAAGGGCTGCATCCTTTTCGACATGCTTGCGATATTCCTCAAGCGTGGTCGCACCGACGCAGTGCAATTCGCCGCGGGCAAGCGCGGGCTTCAGGAGGTTGGACGCATCCATCGCTCCATCCGCCTTGCCGGCACCGACCAGCGTGTGCATCTCGTCGATGAACAGGATGATCTCGCCGGCTTCCGCCTGCACTTCGTTGAGAATGGCCTTCAGCCGTTCTTCGAATTCACCGCGATATTTCGCACCGGCAATCAGCGCGCCCATGTCGAGCGCCATCAGCTTTTTGTCCTTGAGGCTTTCCGGCACATCGCCATTGACGATGCGCAAAGCCAGGCCTTCGGCGATCGCCGTCTTGCCGACGCCGGGCTCACCGATCAGGACCGGGTTGTTCTTGGTGCGGCGCGACAGAACCTGGATCGTGCGGCGAATTTCGTCGTCACGACCGATCACCGGATCGAGCTTGCCGTCGCGGGCATCCGCCGTCAGGTCACGCGCATATTTCTTCAGCGCGTCGAAGCCGGCTTCGGCATTGGCGCTGTCGGCGGTTCGGCCCTTACGGATTTCGTTGATGGCCTGATTAAGCTTGGTCGGCGTCACGCCGGCCTGCGACAGGATCTTCGCCGTCGGCGCAGAGCTTTCGACCGCGAGTGCCAGCAAAAGCCGCTCGACGGTGACAAAGCTGTCGCCCGCCTTCTTCGCCGCCTCTTCCGCAGTGGTGAAAACCTTGGCCAGAGGCTGTGCCAGCGAGATCGAGCCGTTTGAGCCCGTCACCTTCGGCAGCTTGGAAAGCGCAAGATCGTTTGCCACGCGCGCCGCCTTCGGATCGCCGCCCGCCCGTTCGATCAGCGAAGACGCCATACCCTGCTCGTCATCGAGCAGGACTTTCAGAACGTGTTCAGCCGTAAACTGCGGGTTGCCCTGCGAAAGCGCATTGGTTTGCGCAGACTGCAGAAAACCGCGAACGCGCTCGGAATATTTTTCGATATTCATACTTTACCTCCATGGACCGGAAAGCCCTGATACGGCGCTATCCGATGGTTCAGGATCAGGCTCCCTGAAAAGGCAAGCCTGTCATATCGGCTGGCGCCCGCATTGTGCGAGATCAACCGCTTGATGGGAATATGGGAGGTGATGGAAGAAATTAAAGGGTCGATATGAGTGTCGGGTAACGAAATCGTGAGCAAATGAAAGCTGGCGCCACGAGTCGCACCTTGTCACCCTTTTGTTGATGGGGATTGTTTCTAAAACAGCAACTTCACAAACGCGATCACCTTTCTTCCTGAGCCATGCCGTTGAAACATCGTCTCTGTCAGACAGTCACGTCCATGACGATGTGCTAAATTCAATTTGCATGATTTACCTGCAGGTGTAGGCTTTCCCCATTTCAATTCAGATACTGTTGGAGAGAAAGCTATGGCCTGGACGATTCCAATCGCAAACTCCAACGCAAGTACATCAATGGGGGCAGATAATTTCTATATTGCAAGGCCCATCGTTTTTGGCGGATTGTACGGTCTGCGGCGGACCAGCAACTGATCGTTGACGGAACAATTGCGACCGGCACTTACTATGGCGTGTTTTTATACGGAGCTGGTGGTGGTGCGTCAGTCAAGGTTGGTAGCACCGGGATGATCCGATCCTTCAGCCTCATGGGAATAATAATGGGGACGTCTGATACCACCATTACAAATGACGGCTATATTTTCGGGGGCGGACCTGCAGCGATTTACTTTAATAACAGTACCGATCCCACAAAAGTCGCCGATGTCTTCAACAACGGCACCATCGAAGGGACAGAGGTCGGTATATTACGCAATTCCGGTTCCGAAACGATCCGCGTCATCAACACCGGAACCATCAAAGGTGGTAACTTTTCTTTCCAGCAGGGCACCGCTGCGACGGTCGCGAAAGATCAGATCACCAACAATGGTAAAATGATCGGTGCCATTGATTTTGGCGGCGGCGATGACCTCTATGACGGAAAACTGGACACCATATCCGGAAGCATCGACGGAGGAGCCGGAGCAGACCGGCTTTATAGCGGTGCTGGGAACAATACGCTCCTCGGCGGCGAAGGGGGCGATACGCTGGGCGGCGGCGGCGGGGCTGATAAACTGAATGGCGGTGCTGGCACCGACACGGCAACGTATTCATATGCGAAGTCTGCGGTGACTGTCAGCCTCACGTCCCCGGCTTCAAATAAAGGCGACGCAGCCGGCGACACGTTCGTTTCCATCGAGAACATTTACGGCTCTGTCTACAATGACGCGCTTTCCGGCAACTCGATAGCGAACGCCATCAGTGGCAGCGGCGGCAACGATACCATCCGAGGCTATGGTGGCAATGACACATTGACCGGAGGAAGCGGGAAAGACACGTTCATTTTTCACACGACGCTCGCCCCTGCAACGAATGTCGACAAGATTACGGATTTCAAGGCTGTCGATGATACTATCCAATTGGAAAACGGGATATTCACGGCTCTCACCACACTGGGCACTCTGTCGGCAGCTGCATTTCGCGCCAACGGAACAGGCTTGACCGGGGACTCCACGGATCGGATCATCTACGAAACTGACACTGGCAAAATCTTCTATGATCGAGACGGTACGGGGAGTTCATACGACAGCGTGCATTTCGCAACGCTCGTAACCAAGCCCGCAATAACCAGCGCGGATTTCATCATTATTTGACGCGGGATTACCATCTGAAGGTCAATAGGGCTTCCCCTTGCAAATGGAACCGTTAGCCCGTGGTTACCGTCCTAGGGGAGCCCCTTTTTGTTGCCGCGCGGATGAAAGCGGCGCCGTTGATATGGGACGGCGCACCGGTCCCGCGAGAGGATGTCTGGTTTAGATTGAACCGGACATCCTCTCGCTTCTTTTGTTTCCGTTTGTCTTTTCGGGAAAACCGGTTTCCACTTTTCCCTGACAAACTCCAAAGGTCAACTGATCTCCACTCCCTCACAGAAGAGGTGGACCATCAAATTCAACGATAAGCGGACAGCTATCTTCCCTCTCCCTGCAACGTACCCTCCAGAACGCAAAAAGCCCGGAACAATGTCCGGGCTTTCCAGAATCTGTGCCTTAAAGGTCCTACTCCGAAACTTCCACCAAAGCCGGTGCTTCACCGCCCGTAGGCGCAGGCGCACCCTCTTCCGCCGTGGCATCGCCGCGACGCGGCTGGCGACGGGGACGCGGTGTTCCGCGGCGACGGGACGGCGCCCGGCCGGCGGGTGCAGCGCCTTCTTCTTCCTCGAGAGACACTTCAGCCGGAACACCCTCGATTACCGGCTGTGGGCCGGAGCCGTCCATGACGGGTTGGGGTTGTTGCTGCGGCTGGGGCTGAGGTCTCGGTGGCCTTCTGGCCTGTACCGGTTGAGGCTGTGCCCGTTCACTCTGTGCCCGTTCACTCTGTATTGGCTGAGCCTGTACCGGCTGAGACTGTACATGCTGGACAACGGCAGGCGCCTCTTCGGCATAACCCTGATCCATATCGTCCTGATCGTTCTGGTCACGATCGGAGCCGTCACGCTCGTCGAAACTGCGCTCGTCGCGCTGGTAGCGTTCCTGCATCTGCGCCTGCGCGGCAGCAATGATGCGGTTGTAGTGTTCCGCGTGCTGGAGATAGTTTTCAGCTATCACTCGGTCGCCGGAGCTCTGTGCATCACGGGCCAGGTTTCCATATTTTTCGGCGATATGCTGCGCGGTTCCACGGATCTTTACATCCGGACCGGAGCTGTCATAGGTGCGCGTCAGCGGGTTCTGGCCTTTGCGGTTATGGTTGTTATTGCCACCACCGCCGCCGCCGCCATTGTTGCTGCTGCTGTTATTGTTGTTACGCCCACGGCCGCGCTTGTTTTGCTGTCCTGGCCTCATCGTATTGTTCACCCGAATTCTCTTGGTAAGTGATGATCTTGTGGCTTCGTGGCTCGATCGGGTTATTCCGGATCAAGCAAGCACGCGCCGCGAACCAACCGCTTCATGGCGGTGACGTCGCTGGTTAAGTCAAAATAACAGGTACCCGCACAAGGCACTGTCGAACCCTAGCAACTCTTTTTTTGAGAGTAATCCCTGCGGCTCGGTCAAACCGGAACGAATTTCGGTCGGTGACCTTCTGCCCAGTGCGTATCCGCAACCTAGCTGGCTTCCCTGCTGATTCCAAGCCTTTTCTTTGCAACTGCGAACGGAACAACCCCTCTTTTGGCAATTTTTTGCGGCTGTGTTGCATCACTGAGCGGCAAAAACGATTGCCCGGTCGTTTCCGCCGAGATCCTTTATCCGCTCCAGAACCACGAAGCCCTGTTTTTCGAAAACGGCCCCCACGGTTGCAAGCTGGTCATAGCCGATTTCGACGCCGACGATCCCGTCCGGATTCAGGTGGCTCAAGGCCTTGGCGGCAATCGCACGGTAGGCATCCAGCCCGTCCGCCCCGCCATCAAGTGCTATTGCCGGATCGTGATCACGCACTTCCGGCGCAAGCGATAGAACAACGTCGCTGCGAATATAAGGCGGGTTGGAAACAATGATATCGAAGCGTCCATCGACATCGTCGAACCAGTCGCTCACCACGGCCCTAAACCGTGGACCCAGACCATTCGAATCGGCGTTGCCCTGCGCCGTTTCAAGAGCGGCAGCGGAAATATCGGTGCCAACGCCGGTGGCGCCCTCGACAGCGCTGAGAAGACCAAGACAGATCGCCCCGGTTCCGGTGCCAAGATCGATGACCCGGCATTCGCCCTTTTCCGCCAGTATCCGGCGGGCAAACGGCACAAGCCCCTCAACGATCATTTCGGAATCCGGCCGCGGCTCCAGCGTCGCTGCCGACATCCTGAGGGTCAGCCCGTAAAACTCGCGCTGGCCGAGAATGCGGTAGACCGGCTCATGCGCCGCTCGTCGCTCGATCGCGGCGCGCACTCCCTGAGCGTCTTCAGGCGAAACCACCGCATCGCCGCGCAGCATCAGATCGGTCGCTGAAAGTTCGAGCAGACCCGAAACCAGCACCCGTGCATCCAGCGCCGCTTCGCCGATATGAGCCTCCAAGAAGCGTTTCTTCGCCTCAGCCAGCAGGCTGTCGCGCGTGTCGCTCATCCCTTGATCTCGCCCAGCTGCGCCAGTTGATCGGCCTGGTAGTCGGCCAGCAGCGCATCCACCACCTCGTCGATCTCGCCCATCATCATCCGGTCGATCTTGTAGAGCGTCAGGTTGATGCGATGGTCGGTCACCCGACCCTGCGGGAAATTATAGGTGCGGATGCGTTCCGAACGATCTCCCGAACCCACTTGGCTCTTGCGTGATGCCGAACGTTCTCTGTCGGCTTTCTGGCGCTCCATGTCATAAAGCCGCGAGCGCAGAACCTGCATCGCCTTGGCGCGGTTCTGGTGCTGCGATTTCTCGGAGCTGGTAACGACGATGCCGGTCGGCAGATGGGTGATGCGCACCGCCGAGTCCGTCGTGTTGACGTGCTGGCCGCCAGCGCCAGAAGAGCGCATCGTATCGATGCGGATATCCTCGTTGCGAACCTCGATGTCGATATCCTCGGCCTCGGGCAGCACGGCAACCGTCGCCGCAGACGTATGGATACGTCCCTGTGTTTCCGTATCCGGCACACGCTGCACCCGGTGAACCCCGGATTCGAACTTCAGCTTGGAAAACACGCCCCGCCCGGTGACGTTGGCAATGATTTCCTTGAACCCGCCGGCATCGCCTTCGCTGGCGGAGAGCACTTCCACCTTCCAGCCCTTGTCGGCGGCATAGCGCTCATACATGCGAAACAGATCACCTGCGAAAAGCGCCGCTTCCGAGCCACCGGTGCCGGCGCGGATTTCCAGGATCGCGCTCTTCTCGTCGGCAGCATCCTTCGGCAGGAGCAGGATTTGCATATCCTTTTCCAGCGCCTCGATCCGCTCCTGGATTTCCGGCTTCTCCATGTCCGCTAGATCGCGCATCTCGCGATCGGTCGATTTGTCGGCAAGCAGCGCCTCGACATCGGCAAGCTCGCTCTGCGCCTTCTCATAGGCCCGGATCTTGGTCACGACCGGCTGAAGCTCGGAATATTCGGAAGCAAGCTTCACATAGACATCCGCCGCCGGCCCTTCGGCCATGCGCGCTTCGATCTCCGCAAAACGCCGCTCCAGCTCGCGCATTTTTTCGACAGGAAGGGTAGCCAACGGAAACTCCGAAAATGGGCAATGCAAAGTCGTGCCCGGCTATACGCCAGGCAGAACACGATGCAAGCATATTTATCTAGGGTCAGATGGGGTATTCGGCTTGAGCCCATCTTCGAGGATTTTGGATAGGAGGTGCTGCGCTTCGTGCTGATGATAAACGTAGTCTGTTCTCTAACAGCCACAAACATCAGAAGGGAAGCGCAGCATGAAGTATTATGCGGGTTTGGACGTCTCTCTCAAAGAGACCTCTATATGCATCTTGGATGAAGCGGGCGCGGTGCTCCGAGAGCTAAAAGTCCCAAGCCATCCGGAAGATTTGATACGAATATTGGGTGATCCTGCTTTGCAGTTCGTTCGGATTGGCCTCGAAGCGGGACCATTGTCACAGTGGCTGTTTAGCGGGATGGTGGAAGCTGGGCTGCCTACCATTTGTATAGAGACCCGCCACACCAAGGCCTTTCTCAAGGCCCAGATCAACAAGACGGATCGTAACGATGCGCGCGGTATCGCGCAGATGATGCGGGTCAATTTGTTTCGTCCCGTTCACGTGAAGACCCTGACCAGCCAGAAGCGACGGGCGTTGCTGACGGCCCGCAAGCTGGTGCAGGAAAAGGCTATTGCTATCGAGAATGACATTAGGGGGATGCTGCGCAATTTTGGGCTCAAGGTCGGCGTCGTCAGCGCCGCCGGCTTCGAGGTACGTATCCGCGAGCTGATCGAAGACATGCCGGACCTGGCCAGCATCATGGAGCCACTGCTGACCGTTCGGAAAAAGCTGCGTGAGACGTTCATAACCTTGCATCGTCAGTTGCTGGCGGTTGTTCGGGACGACACCGCTTGCCAACGGCTGATGACGATTCCCGGTGTCGGTCCAGTGGTCGCGCTGGCCTACACCAGCACCATCGATGTTCCGGCCCGCTTCAGGAACTCCAAGGCCGTCGGTCCCGCGCTGGGATTGACGCCTCGCCTCCATCAATCGGGCGAAAGCGATCGTGTCGGGCGCATCTCGCGCTGCGGTGACGCTATGATGAGAACGCTGCTCTATGAAGCCGCGCAATCGCTGCTGACACGGGTGCAGAAATGGTCGTGGCTGAAAGCCTGGGCGATGAATATCGCCAAACGCCGAGGCTTGCAGAGAGCCGTCGTCGCCTTGGCGCGAAGACTGTCAGTGATCATGCATCGGATGTGGAGTGATGGCTCGGAGTTCCGTTGGACGAAGGAGATGGCGACGGCAACCTAAGTATTCTGCCCCAAAGGGGTAACCAAGTTCCGCCTGCTGGGCGGCGAAACGTCCTTCGCGGGACGATGGATAAGACGAGTTCGCAATGAGTCCAGTACCGATCCACATAACAGGATCAGGACGTGGGTCAGATTGTTCCGCCTTATCCTTCTGATCCCATCATGGGAGAGCCAAAGTGCTCATCCCGGAGAGAAGCGAGACCCGCGAAAGACTTTTCCACTGGCAATATCGGAAAGTTCGAAAGCGCTTGACGTCGACACGCCGAATAGAGAAGGACTCGTTAAATCAGAGCCAGAAGATAACGGCTGCGGCGATGCATATGCTTGAGAAGAATGTGTGTGCGCAGCGGTCGTATCTGGTGTGAATTC
Organism: Pararhizobium capsulatum DSM 1112; assembly: GCF_030814475.1. NCBI lineage: Bacteria > Pseudomonadati > Pseudomonadota > Alphaproteobacteria > Hyphomicrobiales > Rhizobiaceae > Pararhizobium > Pararhizobium capsulatum. The sequence continues at coordinate 3,826,015 of NZ_JAUSVF010000001.1, forward strand.
GCCGCCAGTCCTTGAGCCTGCCAAACATGTTTTCAATCTTGTGGTGCTTTTTGTAGAGCACCGGATCATGAGGGATCGCTACCTTGCGGTTTGCCCTCGAAGGAATACAGGCAATGATTTTGCGCTCCGCCAAGGCATCTCGGAACCAGTCGGCATCATAGCCCTTGTCGGCGAGCAACGTCTTGGCTTTAGGAAAGGCCTCGATCATGCGAGCGGCACCTTTGTAATCGCTCATCTGGCCCTCGCTCAACAGCAGGATCAGGGGTCGGCCGTGACCATCGCAAACCGCGTGCAGTTTGGAGTTCAGGCCACCTTTGGTGCGTCCGATACGTCTGGGAACATCCCCTTTTTTAGCAGGCTGGCTGCAGTGCGATGTGCTTTCAGATGGGTGGCGTCGATCATCAACTGCTCCGGCTTGCCGCGTTTGGCCGTCAGTTCGGCCAAAATCCGGTTGAACACACCGAGCCTGCTCCAGCGGATGAAGCGATTATAGATCGTCTTGTGTGGCCCGTATTCCCTGGGCGCGTCGCGCCACCGCAACCCATTGCGCAAGACAAAGATAATGCCGCTCAAAATCAACCGGTCATCGACACGTGGCACCCCGTGCGACAGCGGGAAATAGGGCTCGATCCGGCGCATCTGCGCCTCCGACAAAAGCATCAAGTCACTCATCAAAGCATCTCCCTTCGATCCCAGTGAATCAAACAGTGGAAGACACAGCAAGTAATTTAATAGGTCCTGAGCCTAGAGTTTGTCAGGGAAAAGTGGGAACCGGTTTTCCCGAAAAGACAAACGGAAACACAAGAATCTAGAGGATGTCTGGTTCAATCTGAACCAGACATCCTCTAAACGGGAATGCCGTGCTCGGCAGCGAACGCTGTCAGCAACTCCCGCACCGGCTGCTGTGACTTGGTATCATCCAGCGCGACATTTAGCATTTCGCCAAGCTTGTCCGCATCAAGCGCAAGCAGCATGGCCTTGACCGGCCCGACTGCCGTCGGCGACATCGAGACAGAGCGGAAGCCGATGCCGAGCAAGGCCATGGCCGGCAAGGGCTTGCTCGCCATTTCCCCGCAGAGCGTAACGCTCGTCCCGCTGCGATCCCCAGCCCGGACGATATCACGCAACATCCGTAGGAACGGCCGCCCGAGAACGTCGAAACGATCGGACACGCGCGCATTGCCGCGATCCACAGCCATCGTAAACTGGAACAGGTCGTTCGATCCCACGGACACGAAATCGACTTCGCTCATCAGCTCATCAAGTTGCCAGAGCAACGCGGGTACTTCCAGCATGGCGCCGAACTGCAGCTTGCGCGGCAGCTGCTCGCCGGATTTCGACTGTCGCTGGATTTCCTTCTGCAGCAACCCGCGCACCTGCCGCAGCTCCGAAACCTCGGTCACCATCGGCAGCATCAGCTTCAGCTCCTCGCCGGCCGAAGCACGCAGCATGGCACGCAGCTGGGTGCGCAGCAGGCCTGGACGGTCCAGTGAAAGGCGGATAGCCCGCCACCCGAGCGCCGGGTTTTCTTCCTCGGCCGCACGGAAATAGGGCACCACCTTGTCGCCGCCGATATCGAGCGTGCGGAAAGTCACCGGCTTGCCGGCCGCCTGCTTCATTACATTACGATAGAAGGCTTCCTGCTCTTCCATCTTCGGCATGGTCGAGGCGATCATGAACTGCAGCTCGGTACGGAAAAGGCCAATGCCTTCGGCACCCGATTCCGCCAGCTGCGGCAGATCGACGAGCAGGCCGGCATTCATCTGCAGCCTGATGCGCTTGCCGTCCTTGGTCACCGGCTCGACATCGCGCAGCGCCCGGAACTGTTCCTGACGGCGGGCACGCAGCCGTACCTTTTCCTCATAGGCCCGCTGCAGATCGGCCATCGGCCGCAGATGCACCTTGGCGTCGTCGCCATCTATGATGATCGCATCGCGATTTTCCGCCAGCGCCACGACACCGGCAGCCTGCCCCACGACGGGAATACCCATGGCGCGTGCAACGATCACGACGTGGCTGGTGACGGCGCCCTCTTCCAGCACCAGGCCGCGAACATTCTCGCGCGGATAATCGAGCAGTTCGGCCGCACCCATGGCGCGCGCCACGACGATTGCATCAGCCGGAAAATCCGTTGCCGACAGTTTCGCGCCATAGCCCGTCAGTTGCCGCAGCAGCCGGTTCGCCAGATCGTCGAAATCATGCATTCGTTCGCGCAAATACGGGTCCGTAAGTCGGATCATCCGCGCCTTGGTCTCGCTCTGCACCCGCTCGACCGCCGCTTCTGCCGTCAGGCCGTTGCGGATCGCCTCTTCAAGCTTCCTCACCCAGCCGCGATCGTGGGCAAACATCCGGTAGGCTTCGAGAACCGCGCGGTGCTCGCCTTCCATGGAAACGTCACGCCGCGACAGCATGTCGTCAATGGAAATGCGCAGCGACCCGAGCGCTTCTGCAAGCCGCCCCAGTTCGTGTTCGGTATCGTCGTTCAGCAGATTGGTCACGACAATGCGCGGTTCGTGTAGCACGACGTAACCGAGCCCGACGCCTTCGCCAAAGCTCGAGCCCTCGATCGTCACGGGCCGGGAAAGATCGAGTTCGAGGCCGGGCCGCGTGATCTTCTTCAGCTCGCCGGTCGCCACCATTTCGGCGAGAACCATCGCCGTGGTTTCCATCGCCTCGACCTCGTCGTCGCGATAGGTGCGGCTCGCCTTGTTCTGCACAACGAGAACGCCGAGCGAACGGCCGGTGCGCAGGATCGGTACGCCGAGGAAGGAGTGATAGATCTCTTCGCCGGTCTCCGGCAGATAGGTGAAGGCAGGGTGCGACTGCGCGTCGGAAAGGTTGAGCGGCCGCGCGGAGGCGGCGATCGTGCCGACGAGGCCCTGCCCCATCTGCAGCTGCGCCAGATGCACGGCGTCCTTGTTCAGGCCTTCGGTTGCATAAAGCTCAAGAACACCATCGGAGCGCAACACATAAACGGAGCACACTTCCGCGACCATGTTCTGCGCAATCTGGCGAACGATCTGGTCAAGGCGCTCCTGCGGCTCGAGCGGCTCCGCCATCAGTTCGCGTAGCCGCTTGAGAAGAACGCGTGGACCCGCAGAGAGGTCTCTCATCGCGCAACGTCTCCCGAATAATAGTCATCGAATGTCAGTCACGGGGCAACGGCGACAAGGCTCGCCGCTGCCGTTCGCAATCGCTCCGATCAACTCTTATCGAGACCGTAGACAGAATGCAAAGTGCGAACCGCCAATTCGGCGTAAGGACCGTCGATCAGGATCGAAATCTTGATTTCCGAAGTGGTGATCGCCTTGATGTTGATGCCTTTTTCGGCAAGTGCCCGGAAAGCGGACGCAGCCACGCCGGCATGGCTGCGCATGCCGATACCGATGACCGAAACCTTCACCAGGCCCGATTCGTTCTGGATGACGTCGAAACCGATCTTGTCCCTGGCATCGGACAGCACCTTCAGCGCCTTGTCGACGTCGGTCGAGGGCACGGTGAAAGTCATGTCGGTCTTGGATCCGTCTTCCGAAATGTTCTGGACGATCATGTCGACATTGATATGCGCTTCGGCGAGCGGCCCGAAGATCGCAGCCGAGACACCCGGCCGGTCAGCGAGGCGCCGCAGCGAAATCTGCGCTTCATCCTTGGCATAGGCGATGCCGGTGACGACTTCCTGTTCCACGATCTCTTCCTCATCACAAATCAGCGTACCGGGGGGATTGAGCAGATCACCCATACCCGGTGCATCGGGGTCTACGAAACTGGATCGCACGAAGGTGCGAACCTTGTGAACCATGGCAAGTTCGACCGAGCGGACCTGCAGAACCTTGGCGCCGAGCGACGCCATTTCGAGCATTTCCTCGAAGGCAACCTTCTTCAGGCGCCGCGCCTTGGGCTCGATGCGCGGATCGGTCGTGTAGACGCCGTCGACGTCGGTATAGATATCGCAACGATCCGCCTTTACAGCCGCCGCAATCGCGACTGCCGACGTATCCGAGCCACCACGGCCAAGTGTCGCGATGCGATTGTCAGGCCCAAGCCCTTGGAAGCCGGCGATAACGGCAACCTGGCCTTCCCCAAAGCGGCGGATCAGGTCGGAGCCATCGATTTCGAGGATGCGCGCCGCGCCATGAGCATTGTCAGTGCGGATCGGGATCTGCCAGCCCTGCCACGAGCGGGCATTGATGCCGATATGCTGGAGCGCGATCGCCAGCAGACCGGACGTCACCTGCTCGCCTGAAGCAACGACGGCATCGTACTCGCGAGCGTCATGCATCGGGGAAGCATCGCGCGTCCATGATACCAGTTCGTTGGTCTTGCCGGACATGGCAGAGACGACGACGGCCACTTCGTGGCCGGCATCGACTTCACGTTTCACATGGCGGGCGACGTTGCGAATGCGATCCATATCCGCGACGGAAGTCCCGCCGAATTTCATGACGATGCGTGCCATATGCCTCTACCGGTAGAAATGCCGCGCGAGCGCCCGCGCCTGCGAGGAAGTTGGCGGTCTCTTAGCGAAATTGTAAGGCCGGTGCAACGGCAGAAAAGCGGAGAATTTGAGGAAGGTTTTGGACGATACCCTCTAGGTCGCTGCCGCCTCAGCCGGCGCCTTGAACCGCAACCCAAGCACCAGCAGCGCACCGATCGCATACACGGCCACGACCGATAGCCAGATCGCGCCGGGCCATTCTTCCCTGACGACGAAATAAATGCTTGAGAAACCAAGCGGGCTGATGATCGAGGCAAGACTCATGACCGACGCCAGCACTCCCTGGAACTGGCCTTGGCTGCCCTCATCCACCTGCCGGGTGGCAAGCGACTGCAGCGCCGGCACGCCGATGCCGCCAAGTGCGAAGACCGGCATGATCGCGAAGATCACCCAGCTCTCCGTCGCAAAGGCCATGACGGTCAGCGCAACGCACACGCCGGCGACTCCCGTGACAATGGCCCCGCGCTCGCTGAGCAGTTTGACGGCCGGACCTGGAAGGAAGGCCTGGGCAAGCGCCTGGCAGACACCGAAGGTCCCGAGCGAAAGACCGATCCAGAGCCCGTTCCACTGGAATGTGTCGCTCCCCCACACTGCCCAGCAGGTGCCATAGGCCTCGCCGGTGGCGCTGAAGATCAGGAAGATGAAGATGATCGGCAGCAAGCTCTTCATCGAGAAGACCCAACGCAGCGGCCGCAACGGGTTGAGCACTGCGAGGTCGATTTTCTCCCGGCTCGGGGCGCGCGATTCCGGCAGCAGGAAGAACGCCAGCAGCAGGTTACCGGCATTCAGCACCGCTGCCGCGATGAAGGGCAGCCGCAGCCACCAGTCGCCAAGCACGCCGCCGAGAATAGGGCCAATGATGAAACCGATGCCGAACATGGCGTTGAACAGGCCGAAGCGGCGAGCCCGCCGATCCTCAGGGGAAATGTCGGTGATATAGGCAGTCGCCACCGAAATGTTGGCGCTGGTTAGGCCGGCAATGGCCCGGCCGATGAACAGCATCCAGAGATTGGGCGCAAAAGCCAGGAAGAGGTAGTTGATCGCGGCCCCACCAAGCGAAATGAGCAGCACGGGCCGGCGTCCCAGCCGATCACTGAGGGCACCGAGCACCGGCGCGAAGATGAACTGCATGACCGCGTAAAGAGCCGTCATCGCGCCGATGTAGGGCGCCACGTTTTCAGCACGGGTGACGTCCTGCAGCAGCGACGGCAGGATTGGAAAGATGAGCCCGATGCCGACGGCATCAAGCACAATGGCGGCGAAAATGACGATGAGTGATCTGTTCATGGCGCGATCCGATTGACACAAGCAGCAGACGCCGCTCGGCGCCGGTGGCTTGCGATGAGGCCTGACTGTCAGGCATTGCTTTCAGGGAAACGCTGGCCGAGCCATGCTGGAAAACGCATGACTGGCGTGTGCTTGACCGCCTGGACGAAAACTCATCCACCTGCCGCTGCTTGAGCGGTACAGGGAAGCGGTCGCTTTTCGCGACGGACGTCATTTACACCGGAGGGCCGCATCCGGCAAGTCCTTCTGAATCACGAAGCCCCTTTACTCCGTTCCGCGTCTACGTCATCACTGGCTGAAATTCCAAGCCGGGAGAGAGCTACGTGGGATACGAGGCCGGGGTTGCCTATCTGTTTTGGATGTCGGTTGCGGTCGCGACATTTCTGATCGCTGGCTTCATCTACGCCTGCTGGCCGGTAAAATCTGAAAACCGAATCAACGTACCTAACGGCTACGAGCCTGCATCCCAACGGAAACGCAGGCGCATTCGCCATGATGCGCCTGCGATCAGGCAGTAGGCGGTTTGCAAATGTTCACGGGGAACCGATACCTGCGCGACCCCGGCAAAGTCACTCGGACCGATCCGCGATAGCGGAGCACTCAGTTCGTCAGATCGTAAGGGATCCGGTATCCATTCGTTTCCAGCCAATGGATCGCTGCCTTCGGCTCATCGGTCTGGAGGATGGTCACGCCCCGATCGATCCAGAAACCGTAGCTCTCTTCCGGCCGGTTTTCCCGTACCGCGAGTTCATCGCCGCGACCACCGGCCAGCATGCCCGGAGGACGATTGACGATCGGATAGGTATTGGCCCACATGTGCCAGTTGCCGTTGATCGCCGCTGCATGCGCCTTGGCGCTGAAGAGCGGGCCACCCTTGTCCGTCAGCGGGGCATTGTCCTTGTGCCAGTTGATCAGCTCTGCCGCCGGTGCTGAAAAAGCCTCCGTCGCCCTGTTCATGAAGGCGGCATCGTCGATCGCGTCATCGGCCAGGATCGGCATGAAAATCACGTCGTCGCCGACCGTGTTCATCACGGCCCGCGCCTCGTCGATACGTTTGGCGCTCCAGAGATTTTCCTTCATGACGATCTGATGGGCGACGCCGATGGCTCGCGCCTCGGCTGCCACGTCCGGCAGGATCTCCGGCCCCAGCTTGTTGTCGATATTGACGAGGATCTGATCCTTGGCGACGGCAAACATCTCGCTCAAAGTCGGCACGATCTCGTCGCTGACCGCACCGCTGCCCTCGACGACAAGATGGCACTTGCGCAGCTCGGCGAGTGTAAAGGTATCGACCTCGCCGCGGCAGGTCGTGGTGCGGTCAAGCCAGCTGTCATGCATGACGACGAGCCTGCCGTCTGCGGACTTGCGCACATCGAGCTCGACCATCTCGGCCCCAAGCTCGATCGAATGACGGATCGCCGCGCGGGAATTTTCCGGCAGGATCGTCACGCCGTTTTCCTTCCAGCCGGTGCGGTGCGCGACCACCATCACATGCTGGCGCCAGTGATTGGCATTCGTGAAGCGATCGAGGATCAGGCGGGCGCGGCTGGTATCGGCCGCCTGCACGTTAAGTGCATGGGTGGCGATCCCGCAGAGAGCGAAGAGCGACACAGTGGCAATTGCGAGCATCCGGCGCATGAACAACATCCCTGGCCATCACAGTTGCCAAGGCGGATAGATGACTCGCGTGACACACCCATGAAGCGGGGATGACACATTGATGAATCCGGGAGAGCGGCATGCCCCGCCCTCACTGACCAGAAAGGCCTACTTGAACATCCCCTCCCGCAAATTGATCCCATGTTCCAGCCAGGCCTTCATCGAACAAAGCGCCTGCATCCAGCCTTCGCAATTGCCATAGGAGGCCTTGAGCCCGCCGGGCGTCTGCCGCCAACCCTCCTCGGCGATGGTCACGAGCGTGCGTCCATCCTCCAGCGGCGCAAAGCTCATGGTGACTGTCGTGTCGTAAGGAGGCCCGGCATCGGGACTTTCATTCGCTCCCCACTGAAGAACGACCTTCTCGTTCGGCACCACCTCGACGATACGAACGGGAAACTCACCCGGAAAATCGTGGAACGACCACTTCACCGTCGCTCCCGTCTCCATGCGCCCTTTGGCGCCGCCCGTGGTGAAATAGCGCGACAGCTGCTGCGGATTGACGACTGCCTCGAACACGTCGGCCACGGGTTTTGCAATGCGGCCGGACACCCTGAATTTCAAGTCCATGATCCATTCCTCCTTGCTTGAGCGGTTATTATGTTATAAAAACATAACATGTCAATAACGATCGATAACGACAGAATTTTCAAGGCCTTGAGCAATGCGACGCGCCGTTCGATCCTCGATAGCCTGAAAGACCGTCCGCAGACGACCGGAGAGCTTTGCGAAACTTTCCCCACGCTCGACCGCTGCACGGTCATGCAGCACCTGAAGGTTCTGGAGGAAAGCGACCTCGTTCTCGTCCGCCGCGAAGGCCGCGAACGCTGGAACCATCTGAATCCGATGCCGATCAAGCAGATCTACGACCGCTGGATCGGCGCCTATGCCGCCCATGCTGTCGAACTCATCGGAAAAATGCAGATCGATATGGGGGATTGAACCCCGCCCCTCCCCAACGTGGCGGCAGGTCGCCCCTCTCAGGAGAACGCGCCTCTAGCTCAGCTTTCAACGTTCCTTTCCCGCCCGCGCGAAGAATGTTTCATCACAACCGCCAGATACGCCGCCTGCAGCTCCGCAAGCACCGAACGCTTTGGCCGTTCCGTCCCCAGATGGATGAACCGCAATTCCTCCATAAAGGCATCCCACATGTCAGGCCCGCCCTTTTCCAGAAGCTCCGCGCGGATTGAAAGCGCCTCCGATGGCCGTGTGTGTCGTCGCCCCCAGGCCCCCATATGGGCGAGCAGCGGCAAAAGCTCGATCGAAGCTTCCGTGAGGCTATAGATGCCTTTCTGCTTGTGGCTGGGATCATCGACCCGCGACAGCAGCCCGTTCTGCGCCAGCCGCTTCAGCCGGTCGGCCAGCACATTCGAGGCAATCCCCTCCTCAGAACGGTTCAGCAGCTCGCGAAAATGACGCCGGTTGCCGAACATCAGATCTCGTATCACAATCAGGCTCCAGCGATCGCCCAGCATTTCCAGGGTCAGGTTGATGGGGCATCCTGAACGATGGCCAGCATCCATGGCAGCATCTCCTTATCTGGTTGCATTCTAGGATCAGATCGAGTACATAGCAACCAGTTGCGAATTAAAACCAGTCTGGAGGAGACGAGCATGCTGCAACTTTTCGCCCACCCGTTTTCATCCTATTGCCAGAAGGCGTTGATCGCCTTTTATGAAAACGACGTCGCCTTCGAATGGCGCATGCTCGGACAGGACGACCCCGAGAACCTCGCCGAATGGTCCGCCGCGTGGCCGATCAAGCGCATGCCGATGCTGAGGGATGGCGACAAGAACGTCGTCGAGTCCACCGTCATCATCGAGTATCTGCAACTTGCCCATCCCGGCCCGGTTCGCCTGCTCCCAAAAAATCCTGCCGATGCGCTGGAAACCCGCATGATGGACCGCTTCTTCGATAATTACATCATGATCCCGATGCAGAAGGTCGTCTTCAATGCCATCCGTCCCGAAGCTGATCGCGATCCATACGGCGTCGATCAGGCTCGCAGTCTGCTGGATGATGCCTATGGCTGGCTCGATGGCGTGATCGCGGGAAGAACGTGGGCCGCCGGGGAAGACTATAGCCTCGCCGATTGCGCCGCCTCCCCCTCGCTTTTCTATGCGGATTGGGTCCACCCGATCGCCGATCGCTTCGAAAACGTCCGCGCTTATCGCAACCGCCTGCTCGAACGCCCCTCCTTCGCCCGCGCCGTCGATGAAGCCCGCCCCTATCGCAGCTTCTTTCCCCTCGGCGCGCCGGATCGCGATTGAGGGGTACGCAATCAGGCTTGCGACCCGGCCTGCAAAACCTCCTTCGCCACCTCGATAATCAGGGATGGCAGCCGGCGGTGGGCCGGGTCGTGGCGGTACCTGACATGCCATGCCATCCGCACCGGAAAGGTGCCGAGATCGACAGGTGACGACAACACCTTCATCCTGATGTCGCGCGCAAGATGCCGGCAGATCAATTGCGGCAGCGCCGTGCAATACCGTACGACCCTGGCACTCGATCCCGCCGAAATCGCCTGACAAACGCAATGACCGCCGCTTGAACCCACCCGATCTCAAAAACACTTCAATGAGGACATGACAATAGCACTCAAGGATATTCTTACGAGCAAGCTCGGCTTCGGCGCAGCTCCGCTCGGCAATATGTTCCGCAACATCCCGGAAGCGGAAGCCCGTGCAACCGTCGACACGGCCTGGAACGACGGCATCCGCTATTTCGACAATGCGCCCTTCTACGGCGCCGGCCTTGCGGAAATCCGCATGGGTGCGGCACTTTCCGAACGGCCACGGGACGAATACGTCATCAGCACCAAGGTCGGCCGCATCATCCTTGACGAGGTCGAGGATATCAGCGCCCGCGACCTCGGCGAAAAGGGTGATGTCTTCAAATACGGCCGCGCCAACAAGATTGTGAACGACTATTCCGCCGATGCCACCCTTCGCTCGATCGAAGACAGCCTGAAGCGGCTGGAGACCGATCGCATCGAGATCGCTTTCGTGCATGATGTCGCGCAGGATTTCTATGGCGACGAATGGCTTGATGTTTTCGAAACGGCACGCAAAGGCGCGTTCAAGGCACTCGACCGGCTGCGCGACGAGGGCGTAATCAAGGCCTGGGGCCTGGGCGTCAACCGTGTGGAACCGATCGAGCTGCTGCTCGGCCTGGAAGAGCCGCGACCGGACGGCTTCCTGCTCGCGGGCCGATACACGCTGCTCGACCATGACCGCGCCCTGCAGCGCGTGATGCCGCTGGTCGCGGAACGCGGCCTCGGCATCGTCGTCGGCGGGCCCTACAGCTCCGGAGCGCTGGTCGGCGGCCCGAACTTCGAATATGCGCCGGCCACGCCTGCGATCCTCGACAAAGTCGCCCGGATCAAGGCGATCGCGGATCGCCATGGCATCAGCATGAAGGCCGCGGGTCTGCAATTCTCGCTCGCCAACCCGGCCGTCGCCGCCGTCATCCCCGGCGCCAGCCAGCCGAGCCGCATCGCCGAGGATAGTGCCGCACTGGCGGAAAAGATACCCGCCGACTTCTGGCGCGAACTGCGCGAGGCCAAGCTGGTCAATCCGGAAGCACCCCTTCCGGTTTGACGGATCGATGCCGCGGGCCGGCAATCGAGCCGGCCCGCGCTGCGATCCACACAGCTTGCTGCTTTGACACCGGCTGCCTCTATTCGAATGGATCGTAGCCGGGTTTCTTGTAGATGGTTTCGGCATGGCCCTGAATGTCGGGGATGTAGACTGCATCGGTCCAGTCCTTGTCGGCAAAATCCTCGATCACCACGGATACGGAGGCATCGCTGCAGCCGAGCGTCGCAATCAGCGTCTGCGTGACGACTGCCGCCAAGGCCTGCTTCTGTTCCTCCGTTCGACCCTCGATCATCTTGATGCTAACGTGCGGCATGCTTGGTCTCCAATCTGGCCCTCAATCATTGTCCGGAAAACCGAACACCCCGTGCGGACTACCTTCGGTTATCGTTTAAAGCAAACGCCCTATTTAAGCTGTGTCACTGAAACGGAGCTCTCTCATGTCCAACATCGAAAAATCCGGCACCTACAAGCTCGGCGACCGCACGGTCAAGCGCCTCGGCTACGGCGCGATGCAGCTTGCAGGCCAGGGCGTCTTCGGCCCGCCGAAAGATCGCACCGAGGCCGTCGCCGTCCTGCGTGAAGCCGTCGAAAGCGGCGTCGATCACATCGACACCAGCGATTTTTACGGCCCGCATGTCACCAACCAGATCATCAAGGAGGCACTGCATCCCTACAGGGACGATCTCGTGATCGTCACCAAAATCGGCGCGACCCGCGGCGCCGATGCGTCCTGGAACCCGGCTTTCTCGAAGGAAGCCCTGACCCAGGCAATTCACGACAACCTGAAGAACCTCGGCCTCGACGTGATCGAGGTGGTCAATCTGCGCGCCATGTTCGGCGTGCATGGGCCAGCCGAGGGCTCGCTCGAAGAGCCACTGACCGTTCTTGCCGATCTCCAGCGTCAGGGTCTGGTCAAGCATGTAGGCCTCTCCAATGTGACTGCCAAGCAGATCGCCGACGGCCGCAAGATCACCGAGATCGTCTGCGTCCAGAACCAGTATAACCTCGCCCATCGGGACGATGATGCACTGATCGAACAATTGGCTGCGGAAGGCACCGCTTACGTTCCCTTCTTCCCGCTCGGCGGCTTCTCGCCGCTGCAATCGTCCACCCTTTCGGATGTTGCGGCCCGGCTCGGCGCAACCCCGCTGCAGGTGGCTCTTGCCTGGCTGTTGCACCGCGCACCCAACATCCTCCTGATCCCCGGCACATCGTCTCGTGCCCACCTCCGGGAAAACCTCGCCGTGGCTGATCTCGCTCTGCCCGCCGATGTACTCGCCGAACTCGACGGGATCGCAGCAGCCAAGGCGGCTTGACCTCAAGAGGTCAAAGGTGCCCCAGATCGACGCCGGCTGGGCCGGCGTCGATCGACAACCCGTCAAACCCGTCACGTCAGGCGTATCGGGCAACCTCGATCAGCCGCCGCAAATCGGCGACCTCATCCCCGGTCAGCGCCCGGACCGCGCCCTTCTCCAGATCCCCGAGCATCAGATTGCCGATCGAGACACGCATGAGCCGCAGGCACTCGATATCCAGCGCCTCCAGCATGCGGCGGATCTGGCGGTTCTTGCCCTCGTCCAGCTCGATTTCCAGCCAGGAATTGCGCCCGCCCTCCCGAAGTTTCGCGACCCTCCGCGCCCGCAGAAACTCGCCGTCATGACGGATGCCCTGCCGCAGCGCCTCCAGCATCGCCTCGTCGGCAATCCGGTCCATCTGCACATGATAGGTCTTGGCGACATGGGTTTCGGGATCGAGCAGGGCCTGGGCAAATTCGGTATCATTGGTGAAGAGCAGCAACCCCTCGCTTGCCTTGTCGAGGCGGCCGACCGGCGACAGGTGGGCGTGCTCTATCTCCTTCAGGCAATCGAACACCGTCGGGCGCCCTTCCGGGTCGTGACGTGTGGTCACCAGCCCGCGCGGCTTGTTCAGCATGAGATAGACGCGCTTTTCCGCGACCACGGCCTTCCCGTCCACGCTGATCGCATCGCGGGAAAGATCCACCCAGCCTTCCGGATCACTCACCACCCGCCCGCCGACAGCCACCCGCCCGGCCCGGATCAATTCCTCGGCCTGCGTGCGCGAGCAGAAACCGAGCTTGGAAAGCGCCCGCGGCAATGTCACCCGCTTGCCACCCGCCTCAACCTTGCGGCCCGCAACCGGTTTCTGCCTTCTGCGGCTGTCGTTCATGCCGTCATCCCTGGAGCGGCCGTTTGGCGACGATCATGTAGTTGACGTCCATGTCCTTCGACAGGTTCCACTGGTTGGAGAGCGGATTGAAGAACACGCCGGTGCGGTCGGCGATACCCATGCCATTGGCGGTGATCGGCTTTTCCAGCTCTTCCGGGCGCACCAGCTTTTCATACTGATGGGTGCCGCGCGGCAGCCAGCGCAAAACGTTTTCCGCGGCGAAGATGGCAAGCGCAGCCGCCTTGACCGTGCGGTTGATGGTGGCGACGAACATCAGCCCGCCGGGGCGCACCATCGAGGCGCAGGTGGACATGAAGAACTCGACATCAGCAACGTGTTCAACGACTTCCATGTTCAGCACGACATCGAAGGTCTCGCCGGCTTCGGCCAGGGATTCGGCCGTCACCGCGCGGTAGTCGACTTGCACGCCGCTGCCGGCCGCATGGGTTTCGGCGATACGGATGTTTTTCTCGGAGGCATCCGCCCCGACGACATCGGCGCCCATGCGGGCCATGGGCTCGGACAAGAGCCCGCCGCCACAGCCGATATCGAGCACGCGCAGACCTTCGAGCGGTTTTTGCGCTTTAGCGTCGCGGCCGAAATTATCCGCTACCCGGTTGCGGATGTAGGACAGGCGCACGGGATTGAATTTGTGCAGCGGCTTGAACTTGCCGCGCGGATCCCACCACTCGGCGGCCATGGCGGAGAAACGGTCGACTTCCGCCTGATCGATGGTGCTGCGTTCGCTCATGGGGCTACTCCGTGATGGGACTAGGCTGAAGTCGGACGATCGGCCGCGAAAGTCAAGGGTCGGGCGGGCTCTGCGGCGTTTGCTCGCGGCAGCGGTCGAGGCGAGGCAGACGAGATTTTTCCGTCAGGCAACCGCGAAACTCGTCCATGATCTTTTCCATCTCGGCAAAACCGGGTGCGGGCATAAATGCGAGGCAACGCGGCAGACGGGCGCAGGCCTTGCCGGAAAGGCCGATGGCCTGCTGTGTCTTCACCCGTCCCGCAAGGCACGGAGCGATGTGCATGGGGCCGGTGCAGGCGTGATCGCGGCGGCATTTTCGCCTTTCGCAGCAAAGATAGATCTTGCTCATCAGCGCGCGCCACTGCCGTTCGTGGTCGATGGCGAGGCGTCTTTCGTATTCGGTGAAATCCTCTGTCGTCATGGTTGGCTCCGTTTGGCTGGACAGCGGAAAGCGTTCACGCGGCATCTTTTCCGCCCGTGGCTTAAGTTTTCATCATCCCTTTCGCTTTGAAAGCGGCGGCGGGATCGGCCGGGGCACATCGGGTGCCTGATTGGTAAGTAATAGATGACACGCGATGTGCCCCGTCTCGGTGGTTTTTACCTGCAACTCCGGTTCCTCTGCAAAGACGGTACCCCTTGCGGTGGGACCGAAGTCAGGAGGCATTGACGCCACCATCCGTCTGCTTGTGTGCCTCACAGGCACGCCCCGCTCTCTTTCAAGCGAGAGGGAAACCATTTTCTGCAAGCCCCCTTGGCCGCGCCTGCGTTTCAAACCCAGGCCAAGGGCACCGGCCCCACCTCGCCGGCAACGCTTTCCGGTGTATCCGATGGCAGGACGAGGGCGAGTGTGGCACGGGTGGATAGGGCGGGGATTTGGGGGGATAAATTCAATGTAGTAGGCGTGCGTCCCATTCCACGCCGAAGCGATCTTCAGGCTTCCGAGCTTTTGGCGATCTGCGCTTCGACAGCGGCTCGGTCTACGATGGACCAGACACCAGCGATCTTGCCGTTCTCGTATTCGTAGAACACGTTTTCAGAGAATGAGACGCGCTTGCCGTTGACGGGCAAGCCGAGAAGCTCGCCTCGCGGGCTGATGTTGAAGTCAAGACGGCTTGCCACGGTGTTTTCGTTCGGGACGAGAATGCTGATATCGAAATGCAGATCGGGGATTTCACGGAATTCGTCTTCACGAGCCTGCCGATAGCCGACGAGGCCGACCGTTTGACCGTTATAGCCGACGTTTTCGTCGACATAGGTCCCGAGGTTTTCCCAATCCTCGGAATTGAGGCATGCGATATAGCTCCGGTACAGGTCAGCGAGGGGACCTTGAATCTCATTCCACTCCGAGAGCTTCTGCTGAAATCCAGAAGACGGAATCGTCCGCTTCCGCCGTTTCCAGCCAGAGGAATTCCAGATGGGGGAATTCGGCTTCGAGGATTTCGCGGCCGCGGCCGATTTCGCAGATCATGCCGCCGCCGGGATTGAGGTGTTTGCCGGCTTCCGCAAGGATGATGCGGACGAGATCGAGTCCGTCGACGCCGCCGTCATGGGCCATGGCGGGTTCGGCGCGGAATTCCGGCGGATAGTCGTCCATCGCGACGTGATCGACATAGGGCGGATTGGTGATGATCAGGTCGTAGGTCTTGCCTTCGAGCGGCTTGAAGAGATCGCCCTGATAGAGGCTGACCTGCCCTTCCACGTCATGGTCACCGACGTTTATTTTCGCGACTTCCAGCGCGTCTTCCGAGAGATCGACAGCGTCGATTTCGGCATAGGGGAAGAATTTGGCCGCAAGCACGGCAAGGCAGCCTGAGCCGGTGCAGATATCCACGGCGCTCTCGACAAGCGATGGATCAGGCAGGAAGGCCGAACCGTCGGGATTTCCATATTCGGCAAACAGGATCTCGCCGATATGGGAACGGGGAACGATGACCCGCTCATCCACATGGAAGCGCACGCCCTGGATATAGGCGCGGCCTGTGAGATAGGAAGACGGCTTGCGAGTGGTGACACGCGCCTCGATCCGCTCGGCAAGCAGCTTGCGTTCATCGGGCAGAAGGCGTGCGTCGAGGAAGGGATCGAGCGTATCGATCGGCAATTCGAGGCTGTCGAGCAGCAGGTAGGCGGCATCGTCGGTGGCGGTGGTGGTTCCGTGGCCGTAGCTCAGATCGGCGGCGTTGAAGCGGGAGATCGCATAGCGCCAGTAATCGCGCAGGGTGACGAGTTCGCTGGTGATGTCGGTCAAGGTCGCCTCGCTTCGGGTTTTCGTGGCCTGTGCTCTCAGTAGAATGATGGGGTTGGCGGGTCAACCGCGGGGACGGTGCGCAGGCGATCCCGAGCCAGCCGTTCGAACACACCGCATGAACCAGTAAAGCTTAGCTAATTGATATCGTCCGGCAGCACCGGAAGCGGGGCGATCTCGATGCCTTCTTCCAGCAGTGCCTCGACTTCCTTGATCGAGGCCTGGCCGATCAGTCCGCGCTGCTCGGTCTCGCCGTAATGGATCTTGCGGGCTTCTTCGGGGAATTTTTCGCCAACATCCTCGGAGTTCTCGCGGATGGTCTTGACGATCTCGCGCATCCGTCCGACGGCCTCGCGGTGGATCTCGTTGACCATCAGGCTGCGGGTCTCCTCCTTCTTGCGGGCCGTCGCGACGGAGGGCGCCATCAGCTGCTTGGAGATGGCAGCGGAACCACAGGAGGGACACGTCACAAGGCCACGCGCGTGCTGGCCGTCGAAATCCGCACTGGAGGAAAACCAGCCCTCGAAGGCATGGCCGTTGTCGCAGACGAGCGGGTACTTGATCACGCGGCAAAATCCCCCGACGCCCGGGGCAGTTCCGCAAGCGTGAAGGCGCGGCCGTTCTTGAGGTTCGGAATTTTCGCGCGGGTAGTGGAGACGACGGTCGTATCGATCTCGGCCAGGACGATCGCCTCACCCTCGCCGCCGGCTTCGCCCAGGATCTTGCCCCAGGGGTCGATGATCATCGAATGGCCATAGGTGGTGCGCCCGTCTTCATGCCGTCCGCCCTGGGCCGCCGCGATCACGAACATGCCGTTCTCGATGGCCCGGGCTCTGAGCAGGATCTCCCAATGGGCCTCGCCTGTCTGTTGCGTGAAAGCTGCCGGCACCGACATGAGCTCGGCACCCGCCATCGCCTGGCGGCGGAAGAGATCGGGGAAGCGCACGTCGTAGCAGATGGCAAAGCCGAGCTTGCCGAAGGGCAGATCAGCCATGACAGCGGTGTCGCCCGCCGAATAGGCCGAGCTCTCGCGAAAGCTTTCGCCATTGTCGAGATCGACGTCGAACATGTGGATCTTGTCGTAGTGGCAGATCTTGGAGCCATCAGGTCCAAAGAGAAAGCCGCGATTGGCGATCTTGCCTTCGCCGAGCCCGATCGCTGTCGAGCCGACATGCAGGTGAATGCCGAGCGTGGCGGCAAGCGCAGAGGCGCGCCGCACGATCAGGTCGTCATGCTCGCCCTTCAGCATCGCCCGGAGCGCCACACGATCGCGCTGCATGGCGCCGGTCATCTCCGGCGTCTGGATATAGGTGGCCCCATGGCCGGCCGCCTCGCGCACCAGCCGATCCATCGCCTCGGCATTGGCGGCGGCATCAACACCGGAGCACATCTGGATGGCGGCAACCTTGAACACCATGATCCCTGTCCTTATGCCGCCAGCATCGCGTCGAGCTTGCCGGCACGCTCCAGCGCATGCAGATCGTCGCAGCCGCCGACATGGGCGTTGTTGATGAAAATCTGCGGGAAGGTCGTGCCGCCGTTGGAGCGCTCGATCATCTGCTGGCGGATATCAGGTGCATAGGTCGCGTCATGTTCCAGGAACTTGACGCCCTTGGTCTCGAGAAGCTTCTTTGCAGCCGAGCAGTAGCCGCAGAACTGACGCGTGTAGATAACGACGGAAGCCATGATCAGAACCTGTTTGCATGCCGGCCCAATGCCGGCGGTCATCAGTCATATAAGACCGCTAATGGCTCTTGCAAAGGTCAAAACCGTGACTTCGGCGGCCCCTGCCCGCTTCAGGGCGCGTGTCGCGGCACTCACCGTCGCCCCGGTCGTATAGACATTGTCGACAAGAACGATATGGCGGCCGAACAGCTGGTCGCGCGCTGCCTCGGGAACGGAAAAGGCCCCTTGCACATTGTCTCGCCGCGCCGCAACACCGAGCCCCACCTGTTGCCGGGTGCGACGGGTGCGCAGCAGGGCGGTCGGCAGATGGGGCTTGCCCGACATCCGGGCGATGGCGCGCGCAAGCTCTGCGGACTGGTTGTATCGCCGGCTCCAGAGCCTAAAGGCATGCAGCGGCACCGGCACGATCGCCTCGCAATCGGCGACGGCGCCATCACTGGCGCGGATCATCCACCCGGCCATCATCAAGGCGAGATCGGTTCGGTCGCGGTATTTGAGGTCATGAACCAAAGAGCGGGCAATGCCATCATGAATGGCAACCGAGCGCAGCCGGTCGAACACCGGAGGATCGGCAATCGCATCGGCCGACAGGATGCCCTTGCCGAGATCGTGGGAAAACGGCAGTCCGAGCACTTCGCAATAGGGCCGCTCGATCAGCCGCAGCCTGGGCCAGCGGGCGCCGCAGACACCGCCATGGCGGGAGACGATTACGCCGCAGCCGGTGCAGACCGGCGGATAGACGAAATCGACCGCGGCACCGGCAAGCCGCCGGAAACCAACCGCCCAACCGCCCGCCCAGCCGATCGCCCGGCTGCGCAACGACATCGAAATTTCCCCTTCGTCCCCGTCCATGCGGTTGACATTACGATCGCGCGGGTCTTTTTGCGACCCTCAATCTGGAGCCAGACGCCCGTGGATATCGTCTTCGATCAGGACCTCATCGCCATCAGGCGCAAGCGCGCCCTCAAGGCTGCCGACGACAAGGCCGGCTTCCTCCTGGAGATCGCCGCGCGCGAACTGGCCGAGCGGCTGAACGTCGTCGAGCGCCACTTCGACGTCGGCGTGGAACTTCATGGCTACACCGGCATCACCGCCGCCGAAATCCTCGCGACAAAAAAGGTCGGCACGCTCATTCGTGTCGAAACAGATGAAGCCTTTTCCAGGGACGGGCATGAATTCAAGGCTGCGCCGCTCGAGACCGTGCCGCTGGGCTCGGAGACAGCCAATCTCGTGGTTTCGCCGCTCTCGCTTCACCTGACGAACGACACGCCCGGCGTCTTCATCCAGATACGGCGGGCGCTGAAGCCGGACGGGCTGTTTCTCGCGGCAATCCCGGGCAGCGGAACGCTGCAGGAGTTGCGCGAGGTGTTGCTGGAAACGGAAACCGAGATGACCGGCGGTGTGAGCCCGCGCGTCATCCCGTTTGCTGACGTGCGCGACATGGGTGGGCTGCTGCAGCGTGCCGGTTTCGCCCTGCCGGTCGCCGACACGGAAACCTACACGGTTCGCTACAGCTCGCTCTTCGCGCTGCTCAAGGATCTGAGGGCAATGGGGATGACCAACCCGCTCGCCGCCCGCAGCCGCAATCCGCTGACCAGGTCCTTTTTCCTGCGCGCGGCCGATTTGTATGCCGAACGCTTTGCAGACCCCGACGGCCGCATCCGCGCGACCTTCTCGATCATCTATATTTCAGGCTGGGCGCCGCATGAAAGCCAGCAGAAGCCCCTGGCGCCGGGATCGGCGCGCACGCGGCTTGCGGATGCACTGGGCGTTCGCGAAGGGAATCTCAGGGACGAGCCGAAAGAGTAGGATCGGCAGAAACCATGTCAGCTGTTGGGGGCATCCGCCATGGCAGTTGCAATCTTCTTGAAGACATCGACCAGCGAATCGGAAAACGACCCGAAGCCGGCAATCAGCGCAACGGATATAAGCGCAGCGATAAGACCATACTCGATCGCCGTTGCACCGGTCTTGTCCTGCATGAAACGGCTGAATGTCTGCATGGGTCCTGGGGCCTCTCGGTTCATGCGAGGGTCAACAGCGCCCCAGCTTTCTCACTTATGTGCAAGTCTCAGACGCAGCAACGTCGTGCAAACCGGTCTCAGCAGCCGCTTTTGGCGCCATTGGCATCGATAATGCAGACCGCGCCGGGCATTTCCTGAAGCACGCTGCGGCGTACGGTGTAACGCTTGCCGCCGCCGTTCGATGGAATGGAGCCGGTGGAAATATTGTCATAGTCGATCGGTGCGTTGGCGAGCACCTTGCCGGTCGTCTTCGACGACAGCATCGGTGTCAGGATCAGCGTCAACGCGATGACGGCCGTGCCGAACAGCAGCGACAGATTGAGCACGCCGGTGCGGCGGTACTGGGAGGTCGCCAGTTCCTTGTCTTGCACGGTTCTCCAGAATTCGTCGTCTGCCATTGCCTGCCTCTTTTGATGTACGTGCGTTCCGCGACAGCCGGTGCGGCATTGCGGCGCCATGTTCGCACCGACACTCAACGATGGCGTCGGCGGGAATCATCGCGCCACAATAGCCATCGACATTTACTCAGGCTGGATTTTGCCGTGTGGTGATAAACGTTCGATTAACGAAACGTATTTTTCCCCGATTTCAGAGCAGATCCATCAGATAAGGGATCAGCGGCTCATCGGCAGGCGGCATCGGATAGTCGCGCAGGGCTTGCGGGCGAACCCACTTGACCGCCTGACCTTCCCGACCATGGGCAACGCCCTCATATCTGCGGCAGACATAAAGCGGCATCAGAAGATGAAAATCGTCGTAGCTGTGGCTCGCGAAGGTCAGCGGAGCAAGGCAGGCGACCTTGGTGACGATGCCAAGTTCCTCATCCAGTTCGCGGATCAGGGTTTCTTCCGGCGTTTCGCCTGCTTCCACCTTGCCGCCCGGAAATTCCCAGAGGCCTGCAAGCGATTTACCCTCAGGGCGTTGCGCAAGAAGAATGCGGCCATCGGCATCGACAAGAGCGCAGGCGGCAACAAGCAGTATTTTCTGACCGGCTGAACTCATGTCATTCTCCAGGGCGACGATAGACGTAGCGGTAGACTTCCCGGAACCCGAATTTCGCATAGAGGCCGCGGGCCGCCTGATTGCCCGTTTCCACGGCAAGCCACGCCTGGCGAGCGCCCCGAAGCCGCGCCCATCGCAGCGAGGACTGCACGATCGCGGTGGCGATGCCCTGCCCACGCTTTTCGGGAGCAACCGCCACCTGCAACAGGCCCGCAAGGTCATTGTCATGAACGGCAAGCGAAATGGCACTCGGGCCAATTTTCGTATCCTCGAAAACGAAGAGACCGATTTCCGGCTTGATGGCGCCGATGATCTCCGTGAGAGCCGCCTTGGCGCTGTGTTCCCCCGGGCAAATCTGCACGCGGGCATCCACGAAACGGCCGATATCGCGCGTCGGCAGATGCTCGATGCTGTCGGTGCTCTCATTCGGTGGAATGTCGGCGATCATGACGATGCTGCCGGCGAAACTCTGCCAGCCGGCCTCATTCATATGGGCAATCAGTGCCGGAGGCGTCAGAGGGGTCTGTCGAACCGTAAGCTGCCTGCCGTAATCGGCAAAACGGCGAGAGGCCTTTTCCAGACGGGCGGCAATATCGCGGCTGTCGGACGGATCGAGCGGATTAACGGAATTCAGCCGGCGCGAATCGTGGCACTCGGTCAAGCGGATCAGCCAACTGCCATCATAGGCAACCTCAGCTGCCGGCCATGCACGGAAGCCAACCGCCTCCAGACGCCGCACCAGCGGCATTTCGGGGCTCGCCGTCATATCACGCATCAATTGATCCATCAGCTCCGGTAGTCCCCGTTGATCTCGACATATTCCTTTGTCAGATCACAGGTGTAGACCGTCGCCGTGCCGGCTCCCAGGCCGATCTCGACGCGGATCGTAATGTCCTCTTCCTTCATGACGGCGGAAGCCGCATCTTCGGAATAGGACGGGTCACGCTCGCCATCGACGGCAACACGCACATCACCGAACCAGATCGCCAGCCGGTCGCGGTCTGCCATCTCGCCGGACTTGCCGACAGCCATGACGACGCGGCCCCAGTTGGCGTCTTCGCCGGCAACCGCCGTCTTGACCAGCGGCGAGTTGGCGATCGAAAGACCGATGCGCTTGGCGGCAGCATCGCTCTCGGCACCTTCGACGGTCACGGCCACCATCTTGCGGGCGCCTTCGCCGTCGCGCACGACCTGCAGCGCCAGATCCTTCAGCAGATCGTTGAGGGCTGCGCGGAAATCGGAAAGCGCCGGGCTGGCCGCATCCGAAACGGGCGCCTGCCCGTCCTTGGCAGCAGCGCCAGTCGCAAACAGCATCAGGGTATCGGAGGTCGAGGTATCACTATCGACAGTGACAGAATTGAAGCTGGGGCCAGTGCCTTCGCTCAAAAGAATTTGCAGTGCGGCAGGCGAAATGGCGGCATCGGTGACAACGAAGGAAAGCATGGTCGCCATATCCGGCGCGATCATACCCGCCCCCTTGGCAATGCCATTGATGGTGACGGTCACGGCACCGATTTTTGCAGAGCGTGTCGCGACCTTCGGGTAGGTATCCGTGGTCATGATCGCCTTGGCCGCGTCCAACCAGAAATCACCCTTCGCCCGCTCGGTCATTTCACCCAGCACGCCAGCGAATTTCGTGGCATCGAGCGGCTCGCCGATCACGCCGGTGGAAGCGAGGAAAACCTCGGTCGGTTCGCAACCGACCGCTTCGGCGGCAGACTTTGCCGTCAGTTCCGTAGCGGCCTTGCCCTTCTTGCCGGTGAAGGCATTCGCATTGCCGGAATTGACCACGACGGCACGGGCCGCACCGCCGGAAAGATGCTGGCGGCAGAGATCGACGGGGGCAGACGGGCAGCGCGAGCGGGTAAAGACGCCCGCAACCGCGGCCGGCTCGTCGAACACCATCAGGAGAACGTCGGTCCGGTTCTTGTATTTGATGCCCGCTTCGGCCGTCGCCATGCGAACGCCGCGCACCGCAGGCATGTCGGCAAAGGATTTCGGGGCGAGAGGGGAAACGGAACCGGACATGATCAAACCCTGTTTAAACGTCACAGCCCGGCCTGCGGGCCCACAAACGAAATCCGAAAAGCGAGATGCCTCCGGGACTTGTCGAATTCAGAATCGTCTTACACCAGAAGCGCATGACCGTTCAAAGACGAATGGTCACGCCTGTTGGTATGAGCAATATTTACGGTCACCGCCGCGGGCTCCCACTTCTCCCCAGCGGGGAGAAGTGCCGAGCTTGCGAGTCGATCAGGGGGTCTATCCGCTTGGTCAGAGCGAGCCGCCGCCTCATCCGACCCTGCGGGCCCTCTTCTCCCCGCTGGGGAGAAGAGGGAGCAAGCCGTTCCTCTTCAACGCTTCGCCTTAGTTGGCCTGCTCAGCCTTGTTGGCGTCGTCATAGGCCTTCTTCAGTGCCGGGTCGGTGATATCGACAGTCGATTCCTTCTTGGCCGCTTCGAGAAGGGCGACGTACTTGTCGCGCATGACGAGCTGCTTGACCTGCGGCTCGACCTGCTCAAGCGTCGGCGGAGCCTGGGTGCGCTTGTCTTCAAGAAGAATGACGTGATAGCCGAACTGCGACTTGACCGGAGTTTCGGTGTACTTGCCCTTTTCGAGCTTGAAGGCGGCTTCGGAGAATTCCGGAACCATGCGCTCCTTGGTGAAGTAACCGAGATCGCCGCCATCAGCCTTGTTCGGGTCGGTCGACTTTTCCTTGGCAAGTTCCGCAAAGTCCTTGCCGCCGTCCAGTTCCTTGATGATCGCCTTGGCTTCATCTTCGGTTTTTACGAGGATGTGGCGGGCCTTCACTTCTTCTGGCGGGGTGACCTTGGCGATTTCCACGTCGTAACGGGCCTTCACCTCTTCGGCGGTAACGGCATCGACAACATGCTTCTTGAAGAAAGCATTGTGCAGTTCGCGGTCGGTCAGATAGGCGATGCGCTTCTTGAAGGCTTCATCGTTCTGGAGGCCTTCCTTGTCGGCATCCTTGGCGAGCAGCTTGACGTCGATCAGGCCGGAAAGAGCGGCAGCACGCTTCTGGTCATCCGGCAGCTGGGCAAGCTGCGGATCAAGGCCGGTCACGGCCAAATCCAGCTCGGACTTGACGATTTCGGCGTCACCAACCTTGGCGATAACCGGATCGGCCGCGTCCTGCGCCGAGACGGGAGCCTTGCCGGCCATCAATGCAACGAGAGCGACGGCAGCAAGCAATTTGTATTTCGACATCCTCAAACCTTTCGAGACTGGTCTTCCGAAACCGCGATCGGCGGGTCGGCATACAGGCTCCACATCACCAGAATGTGGCGGTTCTGTAGCCTTTGCGCACGTCAAGTCCCGTTGACATAATTCGACCCCCCTCTTATCTGTCACGCAACCTCGCGTCCAGAACACTTCCGGGCGTTTCGCACCATTTCGCGGTTTTTCGAACGCGGCCATGAATGCCGGCTTGCCGGCCAGTAACAGGAAAGGACCATTCAGATGGTCAGCTTCGGCGATCTCGCCCGCAAAATTTTCGGCTCGTCCAACGAGCGCCGCGTCAAGGGCTACAAGACACGGGTCGATGCCATCAATGCCCTCGAACCCGAGATGAAAGCGCTTTCCGATGAAGCGCTGGCAGCAAAGACGGTGGAATTCCGCGCACAGATCGCCGAAGGCAAGACGCTGGACGATCTTCTGGTGCCGGCCTTCGCCGTTGCCCGCGAGGCGGCCCGCCGCGTTCTCGGCCTGCGCCCCTTCGACGTGCAGCTGATCGGCGGCATGATCCTTCACGAGCGCGCCATCGCGGAAATGAAGACCGGCGAAGGCAAGACGCTCGTGGCAACCCTGCCGGTGTACCTCAACGCTCTTGCGTCAAAGGGCGTGCATGTCGTGACCGTCAACGACTATCTCGCCACCCGCGATAGCGCGACGATGAACCGCATCTACAGCTTCCTCGGCCTGACCACCGGCGTCATCGTCCATGGCCTGACCGACGACCAGCGCCGCGACGCCTATGCCCGTGACATCACCTACGCCACCAACAACGAGCTCGGCTTCGACTATCTGCGCGACAACATGAAGTATGAGCGCGGCCAGATGGTTCAGCGCGGCCACTTCTTCGCCATCGTCGATGAAGTGGACTCGATCCTGGTCGACGAAGCACGTACGCCGCTGATCATCTCCGGCCCGCTCGACGACCGCTCCGATCTCTATAACCGCATCGACAGCTTCATCCCGCTGCTTTCGGACGAGGACTATGAGATCGACGAAAAGCAGCGCTCGGCCAACTTCTCCGAAGACGGCACCGAGAAGCTGGAAAACCTGCTGCGCGACGCCGGTCTGCTGAAGGGTGAAACCCTCTACGACGTCGAAAACGTTGCGATCGTCCACCACGTCAACAATGCGCTGAAGGCACACAAGCTCTTCCAGCGCGACAAGGACTACATCGTCCGTGGCGACGAGATCGTCATCATCGACGAATTCACCGGCCGCATGATGCCGGGCCGCCGCTATTCGGAAGGCCAGCACCAGGCGCTCGAAGCCAAGGAAAAGGTCTCGATCCAGCCGGAAAACCAGACGCTGGCCTCGATCACGTTCCAGAACTACTTCCGCATGTACAAGAAGCTGGGCGGCATGACCGGTACGGCTTCCACGGAAGCGGAAGAATTCGGCAACATCTATGGCCTCGAAGTCATCGAAGTGCCGACCAACCTGCCGATCGTGCGTATCGACGAGGACGACGAGGTCTACCGGACGGCCGAAGAGAAGTACAAGGCGATCCTCGCCGAGATCAAGGATGCGCATGATCGTGGCCAGCCGGTTCTGGTCGGCACGACATCCATCGAAAAGTCCGAACTCCTGGCCGAGATGCTCAAGAAGACCGGCTTTGCCAAGTTCCAGGTCCTGAACGCCCGCTACCACGAGCAGGAAGCCTACATCGTCAGCCAGGCCGGCGTGCCCGGCGCCGTGACCATCGCCACCAACATGGCCGGTCGCGGTACCGACATCCAGCTCGGCGGCAATCTCGACATGCGCATCGAAGCCGAGCTTGGCGAAGTCGAGCCCGGTCCGGAGCGTGATGCCCAGGAAACGGCCATCCGTGCCGAAGTCCAGAGGCTGAAGGAAAAGGCGCTGGCTGCCGGCGGCCTTTACGTTCTCGCCACCGAACGCCACGAAAGCCGCCGCATCGACAACCAGCTGCGCGGCCGTTCCGGCCGTCAGGGCGACCCCGGCCGCTCCAAGTTCTTCCTGTCGCTGCAGGACGACCTGATGCGCATCTTCGGTTCCGACCGCATGGATTCGATGCTGCAGAAGCTCGGCCTCAAGGAAGGCGAAGCCATCGTCCATCCCTGGATCAACAAGGCGCTGGAACGCGCCCAGAAGAAGGTCGAAGCGCGCAACTTCGACACCCGCAAGAACCTCCTGAAATATGACGACGTGCTGAACGACCAGCGCAAGGTGATCTTCGAGCAGCGCATCGAGATGATGGACGCGACCGACCTCGACGAGACCGTCGATGACATGCGTCATGAGGTCATCGAGGACATCGTCACCCGCCGCATTCCGCAGAAGGCCTATGCCGAACAATGGGATACGGAAGGCCTGAAGACCGACGTGCAGGCTTCGCTCAACCTCGACCTTCCGGTCGTGGAATGGGCAGGCGAGGAAGGCATCGACGATGCCGACATTCGCGAGCGCATCACCGCGGCCGCCGATGCAGCAGCGACCGATCGTGCCGAGCGCTTCGGCCCGGAGATCATGCGCTATGTCGAGCGTTCCGTTCTCCTGCAGACGCTGGATCACCTCTGGCGCGAGCACATCGTCAACCTCGACCACCTGCGCTCGGTCGTCGGCTTCCGCGGCTATGCCCAGCGCGATCCGCTGCAGGAATACAAGGCCGAAGCCTTCGAGCTGTTCCAGGCCCTGCTGACCAACCTGCGCCAGGGCGTAACGGCGCAGATGATGCGGGTGGAACTCGTGCGCGAGGCGGCAGAAGCGCCGAGCCCGGTGCCGCCGATGATGGAAGGCCATCACATCGATCCGGTGACAGGTGAGGATGATTTCAACGAGGCTGACGCCATGCCGGTCGTTGCTCCCGAAAACCGCGATCCGAAGAACCCGCTGACCTGGGGCCGCGTCTCGCGCAACGAGGCCTGCCCCTGCGGATCCGGCAAGAAATACAAGCATTGCCACGGTGCCTTCGAAGCCTGATCAGGGGCTCTGAAGGAAGAGGCAAGGACGAACCTCGCCTCACTTTCTGCGTCATCCTCGGCCTCGTGCCGAGGATCTTCCAGCCTCTCGTCACAGCGAAGGACCAGCAGATGGCCGGGTCAGGCCCGACCATGACGGATGAGAGTTTTCGGGCGGCATTTCCCGTTTGTGGCATCGGAAGGCGAGAGGCGATCGTCACACGCTTTGTTAACGCTGATCTGGCAGAACTCTAACTCTGTTTTGCGTTCTATGCGGGTACGGCTTGTGTTCACGGCGGCATGTCAGACGGCTGGGCGAATTTTACCGCCGGCGGCCAGGGATCGGCTCGCGGCCATCGGCGCAACGCTCTATGCGATTCTCACTGAAACCGACCCCAAGCATCTGGCGCAGCGCATGGCGCTGGTGGCCTTCGCCATCCGCATCGTTAGCGCCGCCATCGCCTTTGTTTCCCAGATCATCCTTGCCCGCCTGATGGGCGAGTTCGAGTATGGCATCTATGTCTTTGTCTGGGTGCTGGTTATCCTGTTCGGCAACCTCTCCTGCCTCGGCTTTCACACGGCGATCATCCGCTTCCTGCCGCAATATCACGCACGTGACGCACTGCCCGAAATCCGTGGACTGACCACGACGGTGCGTGTCTTTGCTCTGCTCTCGGCCAGTATATTGGCACTCATTGGAATAACCGGCCTCTGGTTCTTCGGCGATCTCATCGAGAGCTACTATCTGATACCGCTCTATCTCGGCATCTTCACCCTGCCGATGATCGCGCTCAACGACGTGATGGACGGCACGTCGCGTGCCCATAGCTGGGCGATCTCGGCGCTGAGCCCCACCTATCTCATCCGCCCGCTTCTCATGCTCGCCTTCATGGTTCTGGCCGTGATCGAGGGGGCAGAGCCGACGGCGCGCGCAGGCATGATGACCGCCATGGCGGCAACGTACCTTACCAGCGTCACGCAGTTCTTCGTCCTGAGCTGGCGGCTGAAACGCCGGTATGTGCCGGGGCCGCGCAAGATCGAATTCGGCACCTGGATCCGGGTCGCCCTGCCGATCTTCCTGATCGAAGGTTTCAGCTTCATGCTGACCAATTCCGACGTCGTCATCGTCGGCCTCTATCTCGACCCTGAAAGCGTGGCGATCTATTTCGCGGCGGCCAAGACCATGGCGCTCGTGCATTTCGTGAGTTTCTCGGTGAAGGCCGCAGCCGGCCCCCGCTTTTCGGCCGCCATGGCAAACCCGGATCGCCTTGAGCTTGCCCATATAGCCATCGAGAGCGCCAAGTGGACGTTCTGGCCATCGCTTGTCGTCGGCGGCCTGGTGCTGCTCTTCGGGACATTTTTGCTATCGCTGTTTGGCCCCGTTTTCGTCGCCGGCTGGCCGCTGATGGCAATCCTCTACGGTGGAGCCATGGCCAAGGCCATGGTCGGTCCTGCCGAGGCCTTTCTCACCATGGCCGGACAGCAGAAGCTCTGCATGGTGCTCTATGCGCTGGCTCTGCTCTCGAACCTCGCTCTCAACATGACCCTCATCCCGCTCTTCGGCCTGATCGGTGCTGCCTGCGCCACCGCAGGCGCCATGGTCGCAGAGGCTGTTCTCCTTCATCTGGCGGTACGCCGCACCTTCGGCTTTAGCCTCTTTGCTTTCGCCGACCCACACGCCAGCAATATTCGTGCGGAGGTCGCATAACATGATCAGAAGCCCTCAACTTCCCAACGACATCAACGGCTCCACGGCGCGCTATCTGGGCGGGCTTGCCCCTCCACCGCTGGATCGCCCGGCAGCCGACCGGTCGCTTGCCATCGGCCGGCCGGGCCGTGAACTCTGCCTCTATCCGGCAAAGGCCGGCTACGAGCTGCAGCAGGAGCTGGACTTCCTGTCGAACCGCGCCATGGAACCGAACGTGTTCTTCACCGGCCGCTTTCTCGCGCCCGCGATGCCGCGCCTGGAAGACCGCGTCGTCCGTCTGGCGCTGATCCGCGACAATGATGCACGCCGCAGCCGGCTGCGTTTCCTGATGCCCTATTCGATCGACAAGCCGGGCTTTTCCATCGGCAGCCCGATCATCCGTGCCTGGTCCAACCCGTTCGGTCCGCTTGGCGTGCCCTTGCTCGACGCGGAGGAAGCGGCCGAGACCATCGATAACCTGCTGGAGGGGCTGGCGCTGCCGACGGCCGGCCTGCCGCCGATCCTCGTGCTCCCCGACCTGCGATTGAAGGGCAAGTTCGCGCAGCTCGTTCGCGCCGTCGCGATCGGTCGCAACCTGCCGCTGACCGTAACTGACAATTTCAGCCGGCCGATGCTCGAAAGCCTGCTGGACGGGGACACCTATCTGCGCCAATCCGTAAGCGGTGTTCACCTCAAGGAACTGCGCCGACAGTGGAAGAAGCTGGAGACGCAAGGCACGCTGACCTACAACGTTGCCCGTCAGCCCGAGGACATTCGCCTGCGCCTGGAAGAATTCCTGGCGCTTGAGGCCAGCGGCTGGAAGGGCAAGGCGCGCACGGCGCTGGTAACCGACCGTTACCACGCGGCCTTTGCGCGCGAGGCGGTCAACAACCTCGCCGAATCCGACAGCGTGCGTATCCACACGCTCGATATCGACGGAATGGCCATTGCATCCATGATCGTTCTGATGATGGCCGGCGATGCCTACACCTGGAAGACCGCCTATGACGAAAATTTCGCCCGTTTCTCGCCCGGCAAGCTGCTGCTCGCGCAGCTAACGGAATGGCACCTCGACGACGCCAACATCATTCGCTCCGACAGTTGTGCGGTTCCTGACCATCCGATGATCGGGCGCATGTGGGAAGAACGTGAAGAGATGGGGACGCTGATCATCGGCCTGCAGCAGAACCGCGACCGTGACGTCCGGCAGGTGGCAGCCCAGCTGCACCTCTATCGCAACACCCGCAACATGGCGAAACTGCTGCGCGACAAGATCCGTCATCTCTCGCCACGGACGCAGCGATAGCGATCAAGGAAAACCCATCGCCGTCTCGGCTGCCGCCTTCTCGCGCAGCTCGCGGCGGATGATCTTGCCGGATGTCGTCATCGGCAGATGGTCGACAAATTCGATCTCGCGCGGATATTCGTGCATGGAGAGCCGCGTCTTCACCCAGTTTCGGATTTCATCCAGGAGTGCGGGTGAGCCCTCGTATCCTTCATCCAGAACGATATAGGCCTTGACGATCTCGGTCCGGACGGGATCGGGCTTGCCGATTGCAGCCGCCATGCGAACCGCCGGATGCCCGGCAAGGCAATCCTCGATTTCGCTGGGACCGATACGGTAGCCGGACGAGGTAATGACGTCATCGTCGCGTCCGAAGAAGGTGACGTATCCCTCGCCGTCCATCATGCCCTGGTCACCGGTCTTCATCCAGTCGCCGACGAATTTCGCTTCCGTTGCCGCATCGTTCTGCCAGTAGCCGAGAAACATCACGGGATCGGGCCGGCGCACCGCAACCTGCCCGATCACGCCGGCCGGCAGGACCTCGCCGGCCGCATCGATGATCGCGACCTCATGCCCCGGTGCGGGCTTGCCCATCGATCCGGCTTTCAGCACGCCCATATGGGCTGCCGAAGACAGGACAATGTTGCATTCCGTCTGGCCGTAGAACTCATTGACGGGAACGCCCAGCGCCCTGGATGAGGCTTCCCCCGTTTCCCGCCCAAGCGCTTCGCCAGCGGAGCCGACAGTGCGAAGATCGAAGTCGTAGATCGTCTTGGGCTCAGTGACCGCCAGCATCAGGCGCAGCGCAGTCGGCGGAATGAAGGCATTGCGCACCTTCATCTCTGACAGAATACGAAACGCCATGTGCGGATCGAATTTCTGCCCGCGCGAGGACACGACCGGCACGCCCAGAAATAACGACGGCAGAAGCGCGTTGAGCAACCCGCCAGCCCAGGCCCAGTCTGCCGGCGTCCACATGCGGTCTCCAGGCTGCGGCAGGTCGGCGTGGTGAAACTGGAAGCCCGGAAGATGCCCGAGCAGCACGCGGTGCCCGTGCAGCGCGCCCTTGGGCGGCCCGGTCGTGCCGGAGGTGTAGATCATCATTGCCGGATCGTCAGGGCCGGTATCGGCCGCAGCGAAACCGTCGCCGTCACCCTCGGCAAGCGCAGAGAATGAAAAATCCCCCGCGCCATCGACGGCGATGACATGGCGCAATGATGGCAGGCGCGTGCGGATGGCCGCAATCTTTTCCAGACCGAAGCTATTGGTGACGATGGCGGTGGCGCCGGCATCGCGAAGCCGATATTCCAGCGCCTCGACACCGAAGAGCAGCGCCAGCGGCAGGGCAATCGCCCCCAGCTTGTAGATGCCGGCATGGGCGATGGCCGCCTCGAACCCCTGCGGCAGGAGAATGGCGACCCGATCGGGCGGCTTTACACCAAGCCCGGACAGGCCCCGCGCAAACGACGACGATCGCTTGGCATAGTCGGCATAGGTCAGCGAAAGATGCGCGCCGCCGGCATCGAAATGCTGCAGGCAGACGCGATCGGGATCACGCTTTGCCCAGTCATCGCTGACGGCGACCCCGATATTGAATGTCTCGGGGATACGCCATTCAAAATCGCGCCTGAGATCGGTGTAGGACGTGCGGACGGGAAGCATGGTGCTCCGGAAATGTTGTGCTGCACTGCAGCTAACACGGACCGAAGCTGGAATTCAACGTTTCCGGCCACCCGGCCACCCTGCAGGGTGTCAGGAAAGAAACGCGACATCTCCGCAATCGCGCTCGCTGAGCGCCCCGAGAAGCGCATCCTGCGTCTGGTATCCGGAAAGGAAAAGATCGATCATCGCGCCGGCGGCGCGTACACCCTCGTGGCTGCGCAAGCGGATGCTGCGTTCGGCGCACCAGGAAAACAATGCGCCCGAAAGCACTTCCACGTCATCAAAAGCTGCTGCATGAACCTGTGACATGATGGACCCCTTCTTGTCATGAGAAGAACAATTCAACAGGGGCAAGCGTGACGCAGGACGGCACAGCTTTGCAAACGTCTTGCAAAACAGCGGTTAACAGTCTGCGCAGCGACGTGGCGTTTTCAACTGCGGCACCGGGCCAACGTGCCGAAATGACGCAAGACGCTGAGAGAGTGGGCCGAAATGGGACGGCGCACGAGAAGCGGAAAACTCACGGGATCTCCAGATCCACCCGAATCGCTGAAAGTTCGACCTTGGCGCGAAGGCGTCTCAATCCAGCCAATGGCTGCTGAAATTGAGATTTGCGATCGAGATCGCGCGTCCCGTCTCGTCGCGCACGATCACGGAAACCGCGCCGCTTTCCCGATCCGGCAGTTCATCGCGAGCGATATCGAGCATGATTCGGCTGACCTCGCTCAGAATATTGTCGCGCGAGGGCAACTCCATTCCCTCGTGATCGCGGGTCATCCCGTCGCCGTTGTGGAGTTCGAAGAAATATCTGCTCATGTCATCCACCTCTGGCTTTTCATCCAAATGGCGAAGCTGCGGAATTTGTTCCTGAAAAGGACAGGAATTCGAAGCAGGTATGTCAATGTTAAATGAGCCCGGTTCTTTCCTGGGATACGCGGTGGGTTCCTCTTACCGCAGGCAATACGAAAATTGATCGAATCACTGCTTCTCAATCTGGAAAGCCACGACGTCGTATCGGAGCAGGAGCAGGCTCTGCTGCGCAGCCTGATTTCCCGCGACCGGCGCTTCAAGGTCGACGAAGATATCGTCACGGAAGGATCAAGACCGGGCTACAGCACGCTTCTGGTTGATGGCTTTGCCGCCCGCTACAAATTCATGACCGATGGAACGCGCCAGATCACCGCCTTGCACATTGCCGGTGATTTCGTCGATCTCCACGCCTTTTTGCTGAAGACCATGGATCACGGCATTGTTGCGATGTCGCCCTGCCATGTTGCCTTCGTGGAGCATGCGGACCTGAAGAGCGTCAGCGAAAGCAACCCGCATCTGAGCAGATTGCTGTGGCTGGAAACACTGATCGACGGCGCGATCCACCGCGAATGGATCGTCGCCATGGGCCGTCGCTCCAAAAAGGCCCATATTGCCCACCTGATCTGCGAATTGTTCATGCGCCTGCAGGTGGTTCGACGCACCGCCGGCCTAAGCTTCCACTTCCCCCTGACGCAACTGGAGCTCGCCGACGTTCTCGGCATTTCGATCGTGCACCTGAACAAGACGCTTCAGGTGCTGCGCAAGGAAGGCCTGCTGAGCTGGATCAACCAGACGATCACCATCCTCGACTGGCCGCGGCTGCAGACGCTCGCACAGTTCGACCCAACCTATCTCAGCCTCGCGGTCGAGCCGAGATAGGTTTTGTGTCAACGGCGGGTAGACAACCCGCCGTTTCAAGGCCGCATTATCTGACCTGCGCTAGATAATGAAAAAATCTGCATTGGTGAGGCCGGGTTTCGTATCGAGCACGGCGAACTGGACGGCGGCCGCGGCGCCGTTTCCATCCTTGTCATAGAACAGCTTGCCGGTATCGGTTTCGTAAATGATCCGGTCGCTCCCGTCATGGGCCTTGCCTGAATCGTTGCCGTAGAATGCAGCACTCGCCAGCGTGCCCGCCGTCGTCAGCGCGGTAAAGATCGCATTGTCCAGCTGCATCGTGTCGTCAGCGGCGACAAAGTCCGTGATGTGATCGACATTGGCGGAGCTGAGCGTCGTGCTGAACACAAACTTGTCGGTGCTGCTGCCCCCGGTCAGGGTATCCTTGCCGAGGCCACCGTTTAACGTATCGGCGCCGCTCCCGCCGGAGAGCTTGTTTGCACCACTGTTGCCGATAAGCGTGTTGGCGAGAGAATTGCCCGCGCCATTGATATTGCTGCTGCCGGTCAACAACAGCTTCTCGACATTGGCGGCGAGCGTGAAGCTGGCGGATGCCTTCACCGTATCGGTGCCGGCGCCAGAGCCCTCGGTCACCACATCGTCGCTGTTGTCGACAATGTAGGTGTCGTCGCCTGCGCCACCGAACATCGCATCGGCACCCGTGCCGCCATCGATCGTATTTTTACCGGATGTTCCCAGGATCGTATTCGCAAGCGAGTTGCCGGTGCCGCTGAGATCGCCCGTGCCGGTCAGCGTCAGCCTTTCGATATTGGCGGAAAGCACGTAGCTCACCGAGGAATATACCAGGTCACTGCCGGCATTTGAGCCTTCGATGACAACGTCCTTGCTGCTGTTGGCGTAATAGATATCGTTGCCGGTACCTCCCGCCATCCTGTCAACGCCGGCACCACCGTTTATCCTGTCATTTCCGGCGTTGCCGTAGAGCGTGTCATTGCCGTCGCCGCCGGAAATATCGTCATTGCCGTCGCCGCCGGTGATATCGTCGTTGCCCGCGCCGCCGGAAATCTTGTCAAACCCGGCTTCGCCATCAAGCAGGTCGTTGCCATCGCCACCGGAGAGGCTGTCATCGCCATCGCCGCCGCTGAGGTTGTCGTCGCCGGTGTCTCCGGACATGATGTCGTCGCCAAGACTGCCGCTGAGGAAGTCATTCCCGTCCCCACCGACAACGGTGTCGTCGCCATCGCCGCCATTGGCGCTGTCATCGCCCGCACCACCGACAAGAAGGTCATCGCCGGTGCCGCCGGACATAAAATCGTCGCCGGCATTGCCCCGCAGACTGTCGTTTCCAGCTCCTCCCGAAAGTGTATCATCGCCGGTGCCGCCACCTATGCTGTCGTTGCCACCGTAACCTTTCAGGATATCATCCTTGTTGCTGCCGGATATGGTATCGTTGCCGCTGAGAAAAACAGCAGCGGCATTTCCCGTGTATGACCAGTTGAGGAGGTGCAGATAATAATACAAACCGTCAAATGTTGACCACCCGGCGGAATATCCCGGGGAAAATGAGAGGGTTATCCCTTGGCTCGATCCCGATGTAACGATAGATGGGGTAATTGGGGTCTTGGCCCGAGTTCCTGGCGAGGAATGGTGGCTGCTCCAATCGGATGATAAAACGAGGTTGCTAGCAAAGCACCTCAATCACCGAAAGGAACAGCCATGCAGTATTATGCCGGACTCGACGTTTCTTTGGAAGAGACAGCAATCTGCGTCGTCGATCAGACGGGCAAAATAGTCCGCGAGATGGTTGCGGTGTCAGAGCCGGAGGCGCTGGCAGCCGCCCTCGCCGGCACGGGACTGAGTTTTGAGCGGATAGGAATGGAAGCGTGCGGCACGACGGCCTGGCTGCACGACGGCATGCAGGAGCGAGGCGTAGCCTCGATCTGCATTGACGCGCGCCGCGCCAATGCAGCGATGAAGACGATGCCGAACAAGACGGACCGAAACGACGCAAGGTCCATCGCCCAGATCATGCGGACCGGCTGGTTCACGCAGGTGCATGTGAAGAGCAGGCGTTCGCGCCAGTGGCGGGCAACGCTGACCGCCCGAAGGACGGTCGCGCAGAACCTGCGAGACATCCAGAACGCGATCCGCGCGTTGCTCCGCGAGGAGGGGATAAAGCTGGGACGGCCGTCCAGCGCCAGTTTCATCGCCAGGGCGCGGGAAGCAGCAGGAGGGGAAGAGGCGCTTATGGCAGCGGTGGAACCGCTGCTGGCCGTTCTCACGGCCATGGAGCAGCAACTGAACCGTCTGACGAAAATCGTCATGAACCTCTGCCGAAGTGACGATACTTGCCGACGGCTGATGACCGTCCCGGGTGTTGGGCCGATCACGGCCGTGAGTTATGTCGCGACGATCGACGATCCGTCGCGGTTCCGGCGGTCGCGCGACGTCGGAGCGCATCTCGGACTAACGCCGCGACGATATCAGTCTGGCGAGACCGACACGCAGGGGCATATCAGTCGCTGCGGTGACGAAGCGATGCGGGCGCTGCTCTACGAGGCAGCGAACGCGCTGCTCTGCGTTTCGAGGAAATGGTCCAGCCTCAAGGTCTGGGGAATGGCGGTGGCGAAGCGGCGCGGTTTGAACCGCGCCCGCGTTGCAGTCGCGAGAAAGCTGGCGACGATCCTCCACCACATGTGGAGTGACGAGACGGACTTCCGGTACGGCAAGGAGATTGCGGCGTAACCGCCGCTCGAGGTTTGGAGCTTCGCCTGACCGGGCGATGACTGAACCGCCCCGAGGGGACGGTGAATGGAGTTACAGCGAAACATGCATTGTCTCGCCTTACGGCGAAGACGTCCGATAGATTGCTGAACTTCCTTCCCCATACCCCATCATGCGGCGGGCCTCGCCCCGACCGCGAAGAGAAGCGAGTGACCCGCGGGACGGGACGGTAAAAAGCAGCGAAGGAATGCCGAATGGAGTCTTGACCCAACGACCCCAATTAGAGAAATGCTTGTTATTGATCCATTGTAATTTGCGGTATTGGCTCCGGTTCCACTGAAGGTGACTTGAACCTGATTTTCCGAGTTGAAGTAATTCCATACACTAGTTCCCGTTCCCACGGGACCGGCATCCCCGACTCCGAACAGATCGTCGATGTTAATGGCAATGTCGTTTTGGTTCGTATAAATATTGGCCATCGGTACCTCCCGCAGGCGCCTCAATAAGGGAATGCTAACACGTTACCCGGCCGTCAGATATTAGTTTAGTAGAAAATTAAGAACGCGAAGCGAAGCCTTTACAGTGCGTCCAGCAGGCTCCGAGATCGGGCTCAGAGAGGACGCGTCGCCAATGACACGTGAAAGGAACCGCTTAAAAACGTTTCCGGGCAGACTTATGAAGACGGTAGGATTGGTGGTGCCCCATGCCGGAATCGAACCAGCACTCCTTTCGGAACTCGATTTTGAGTCGAGCGCGTCTACCAGTTCCGCCAATGGGGCAAGGGGACCGTTTCGGTAGGTAAAGTGCGTGTACACGAAGGGTTTCGCCCGGGTCAACCGGGATTTTGCAATTCAGGTTCAAGCTCATCACGAAAGCGTGCGAACGGTCATAGTTACGCCCGTTTACACCCGCTTGTTTCCTGCCTAAAACCGCAACGACTTCGAACAGGATCTCCGAATGCTCCGACGCCTCTACGACTGGACCATGTCGCTCGCCGCCCGCAAATCAGCAGAAGTCTGGCTTGCCGTCATCGCCTTCGTCGAGAGCTCCGTGTTTCTCGTTCCAGCCGATGTGCTGTTCCTGCCGATGGCGCTGGCGCGGCCGGAGCGGGCCTGGCGCTACGCGCTGGTGGCAACGGTTGCTTCGGTTCTGGGCGGCATTGCGGGCTGGTATATCGGCCACTATGCCTTCGAGGCGTTGGCCAAGCCGATCCTGCATTTCTACGGCAAGCTTGAAGCCTTTGAGGCAATGAAGGCCTCGGTCGGCTATGAGATGCTGGTGCTGCTGCTGGTCACGTCGGGCCTCGCCCATCTGCCGCCGATCAAGGTGGTGACGATCCTCTCGGGCGCCGCCAACATCAATCTCGGCCTGTTCATCATCTCCGCGATCATCGCGCGTGGCGCCCGCTTCTTCGTGCTTGCGTGGCTCTTGCAGCGCTATGGCGAGGAAATCCGCCACTTCATCGAAAAGCGGCTGGGCATGCTGGCCGCCGCCGTTGCCGGCGTACTGATCGCCGTCTTCGCGGCTTACCGTTTCCTGGCCTAGAGCGTGTCGCTTCAGGTCTTTGTTTTTCCGCATGTCTTTTGCGCCTACACACTTTTGCGCGACATGCCTTAACACGTCAACGAGGTCCTTCGTGCTCGCTACGCCGCTCCAGTCTTCCCGCCGTCTGGCATCCTCCCTCCTTGCCACGCTTGGCATGGCGGCGACGGTGGGCGGTGCGCTCGCGTTTCAGTATATTGGCGGCTATATCCCCTGCGCGCTCTGCCTGATGCAGCGCGATCCCTATTACTACGGCATCCCCGTCGGGATCGCGGCGACGCTCAGCGCACTTTTGCGCGGACCTCAATGGCTGACCCGCGGGCTTCTGGCCATCGTCGGCATCATGATGCTCGTCGGCGCCGGTATCGCCGTTTATCACGCCGGCGTGGAGTGGCACTTCTGGGAAGGTCCGGCGACCTGCGCGACGACGGCAACCGGCGTCTCGTCGAATGTCGGCGACCTGCTCGGCGATCTCGACAGCAAGCATGGCCCTTCCTGCACGGATGCGGCGCTGCGTGTCCTCGGGCTGTCCTTTGCCGGATGGAATGTCATCGCCAGCCTCATCCTTGCGGCGATTGCCCTGAGAGGCGCGGCCAAGGCCTGAAACGTCGGAACGAGGGGAAGCGACGCGCTATCCCCTCTCCCCAGCGATCATCTGATGGCGGCCTTTACGGCTGCAGTTCCACATCCCAGTAGAGATAGTCCATCCAGCTTTCATGCAGATGGTTGGGCGGGAACAGGCGACCATTGTTGTGCAGGTCCTGCACGGTCGGGTGATACGGCTTCTGGTGCGGGAACATGCCGGCCTTGCGGGGCATCTTGCCGCCCTTGCGCAGATTGCACGGCGAGCACGCCGCAACGACGTTTTCCCAGGTCGTCTGTCCGCCGCAGCAGCGGGGGATGACGTGGTCGAACGTCAGATCGTCAGGCGATCCGCAATACTGGCATTCGAACCTGTCACGCAGAAAGACGTTAAACCGGGTGAAGGCCGGATGGCGCGATGGCTGGACGTAGCTTTTCAGGCAGACGACGCTCGGCAGGCGCATCGCGAAACTCGGCGACGACACCTGATGATCGTATTCGGCAAGGATATGAACGCGGTCAAGGAAAACGGCCTTGATCGCGTCCTGCCAGGACCACAGCGATAAGGGATAATAACTCAACGGCCTGTAATCGGCGTTCAAGACGAGCGCCGGAAGGGCCTGTGGAGAAACTGCAATCGTCAAGTACGTGTACTCCTGATCGATTCGGCATCTGCTATGTCTATATTAGGCGCGTTGCGTCAGGATTGTGAAGCCGAAAGCAAAAACGCACACAGATTCACTTTTTTGCCATTGGCGCGACCGGAATGGCGTCCCTGTGCATCGCATGGGCATAATACGCCCAGAACAATCTCGCCGCCACACTGCGCCACGGCGCCCAGGCTTCGGTCACCTGATCAAGCTCGCGCGCCGAAGGGCGCAGCTCCATCGAAAACGCGTGGCCAACCGCATTCTGCAGCGCGACGTCGCCAACCGGGAAGACATCCGGGTGGCCCGCGCAGAAGAGAAGATAGACTTCGGCTGTCCAGCGGCCGACGCCGCGGATCGCGCTCAACTCGCGGATCGCAGCGCGTCCCTCGGCAAGGCAGATCGCCTGAAGATCGATATCGCCGGCAAGCTCGGCGCGCGCAACGGCACGCAAGGCCTCGGTCTTTGCCCGGGAAAGGCCGAAAACGCGACAGTCCTCGTCGGTCGCGGCAAGGATACCGGCCGAATTGATCGTTTCGAGCCGCTCCTCCATGCGCCGCCAGATCGCCGCAGCACTCGCCTTGGAGACCATTTGCGAAACGATGATATTGGCAAGCCCGGCGTAACCCGGATCGCTGCGACGCAACGGCACCGGCCCTGCCCGCTGAACCACCGGCTCCAGCCGCGCATCCAACATCACGAGGCCATCGAGCCCCGCCGATATATCTTCATGCGTCCGGATGATCCGCATTGCTGCAATCCATTGCTTCGGCCGATTGCGGCTTGGCCGCAAGCATGCTCCGTGGCAAGAGAAAAAACCATGCCCGAGATTTTGTCAAAACCGCCCGTCTTTCGTTTTGCCCCGAGCCCGAACGGGTTGCTGCATCTCGGCCATGCGCTGTCAGCGCTGATCAATCACGACATGGCGACACAATCCGGCGGCCGCTTTCTGCTGCGCATCGAAGATATCGATACGGCGCGCTGCCGGCCGGAGTTCGAGGCGGCGATTTATGAGGATCTCACCTGGCTCGGTCTCGGCTGGGAAAAGCCGGTGCGACGGCAATCGGATCATTTCGCATTTTACGCAAAGAGATTGAAACAGCTGATCGAGCGGGAGCTTGCCTATCCCTCGTTCCTGAGCCGCAGTGAAATCAAGGCCGCCGTTGCGGAAAAGGAAACATCGGGAAGAGCCTGGCCGCGTGATCCTGACGGCGCGCCTCACTATCCGGGCGACGAACGCCACTGGAATGCTTCCGAGCGCGCGAAAATGCTTGCGACGGGCGGGCAGCATGCGTGGCGGCTGGATATGCGGAAGGCCTTAGGTGAAATTGAGGGGCCGCTTTTCTGGCAAGAAACCGGGGCCGGGCCGGATAGCGAAACCGAGGTCGTTTCCGCCGATCCGGCCGAATGGGGCGATATCGTGCTTTCCCGTTCGGATGCGCCTTCGAGCTACCATCTGTCCGTGACGCTCGACGACGCCTTGCAGGGCATCACCCATGTTGTGCGCGGGCAGGACCTGTTTCACGCGACATCCGTGCACCGGCTGCTCCAGCGCCTGCTGGACCTGCCGGAGCCCGTCTATCACCATCACCGGCTGATCCTCGACGCCGCAGGCAAGAAACTTTCGAAGAGCGATGGCGCAACCGGACTTGCCGCCTATCGCGCGGCCGGCCACTCAGCCGCCGATATCCGCGCGCTTCTCCTCTAGCGGCGGGCGTGCATCCGGCGCCTCGATCATCGGCTGGCCACGGAAATGACGGATCACCATGCGCTTGACCTTGTACTTCATGATCGCCGCATTGATCTCCGCGCCGATGATGAAAATCGCCCCAACCATATAAAGGAAGACGAGCACGATCATGATCGAGGCAAGACCTGCATAGGTCGAGACATAATTGGCAAAGGTCGAAAGATAGGACGCAAAAGCATAGGCGCCGATGGACCAGGCGATCAGCGTCAGCACGATGCCGGGCAGCACGTCCAGGATCTTGCGGTGACCATCCGGCAGCCAGAGATGGGAGATAGTCAGCCCTGCCGTCAACGTTACCAATGCCAGCGCAAGCCCCCAATTGTCGACGGCGGCAAGCTGCTCGGTCAGCCAGGGCACCCAACGATCGGCGTGACGAAGCGCCAGCGGCACCGCAACCAGCAGCAGGCTGACGAAAGCAAGAATGATAACACCGGCCAGCACGAAGCCGAGGCTGGCCAGACGGGTGATGTACCAGGGGCGGCTTTCGGCCACACGGTAGGCGCGATTGAGCGAGACGCGCAGCGCCTCGACGCCATTTGAGGCGAAGTAAGCCGCCGCCAGCACCGAAACCGTCAGCAGGCCGCCGCGCGGGATGGTCAGCACCTGCACGATCTCATCGGCAACCGGTTTTGCGATGGATTCGGGCCAGGCATCGAAGATCAGGTGAACGGCGGTTTCGGCAAACTGATCGGCACCCAGGAAACTCCCCAGCGCCGTTCCGAAAATCAGGAAGGGAAAGACGGCGAGCAGCGAAGACAGAGCGACATGGCTCGCCATGGCCCAGCCGTCATCCTCGCTGAAATGCCAGAGCGCATCGAAGACGACCTTCCAGGCTATTTGAATGAAGGTCGGCATTCCGTCTCCCGCATTATTTCATTCACGCGTGCATCTCTCACCTTAAGTCTTCTGTCGCTGCTTGTCGCCTCACTGGAGCACAGTCTTTCGCCGACGGTGATCGCTTATGCCGAAACGCCGCAGCCGGATGACGGGCAATTGTCTCTTGCACGCGAATATGGGAAACCGGGCGGCAATTTCCACCGGGACCATCAAACATATGGCAGACAACAGGCCCAGTATCATCGTGACCGGATGTTCCTCCGGCATTGGCGCATGGTGCGCGCGGGCGCTGCTGAAGGACGGCTGGCGC
This sequence comes from Pararhizobium capsulatum DSM 1112, assembly GCF_030814475.1. Classification (NCBI taxonomy): domain Bacteria; kingdom Pseudomonadati; phylum Pseudomonadota; class Alphaproteobacteria; order Hyphomicrobiales; family Rhizobiaceae; genus Pararhizobium; species Pararhizobium capsulatum. Next base: position 3,867,808 of record NZ_JAUSVF010000001.1, read on the forward strand.
GTCTTTGCAACTGTGCGCCGGGAAGAAGACCTCGGCTCACTGCGATCCGAAGGCATCGAAGCCTTCATCATGGATTATACCAGGGGCGACACTATATCCTCTCTGGTGGAGGACGTTTTTGCCCGCACCGGCGGCAGGCTCGACGCGCTTTTCAACAACGGCGCCTATGGCCAGGCCGGCGCGGTGGAGGATCTTCCGACGGAAGCCCTGCGGCTTCAGCTGGAAACGAATGTCATCGGCTGGCATGACCTGACAAGACGCGTCATTCCGGCGATGCGGGCGCAGGGCCACGGGCGGATCGTGCAATGCTCGTCCATTCTCGGCATCGTGCCCTATAAGTGGCGCGGGGCTTATAATGCCTCGAAATTTGCGCTGGAAGGCCTGTCGCTGACCATGCTCATGGAGCTTGACGGCAGCGGCGTGCATATAAGCCTGATCGAGCCCGGCCCGATCACCTCACGCTTCACCGCCAACGCGCTCACGCAGATCGAGCGGTTCATCGATCTCAAGGGCTCGGTCCATGCGGTCGAATATGAGCGGCAATTGAAGCGGCTGAAAGGCGAGAGCAAGCCGGCAAAGGGCAAGCTCGAACCCGATGCGGTCTATAGCGTGCTGAAGCATGCCTTGACCGCCAAGGCGCCGAAGCCGCATTACATCGTCACCACGCCCGCCAAACAGGGAGCGCTCCTGAAGAAGCTGCTGCCGGCGGGCCTGTTCTATCGCATCATCGGCCGGCTCGGCTGATCGGAAAGGCAAGGCAATGCACAGTTTTCTCACCGGATTGACCCTGCTCGTCATGGGTCTCGTGGTCATCGTTCTCATCCGCGGCCTGTTCAACATGGCCAAGGGCGGCAGCGGCAGCACCTCCAACAAGCTGATGCAGGCGCGCGTCGTGTTGCAGGCGGTTGCGATCGCGCTGATAATGCTCACCCTCTGGATCACCGGCGGCGGTCGCCCCTCGTAAGGATGAAGACCGCATGGTCAAGCTGAACAAGATCTACACCAAGACCGGCGATGATGGCACGACGGGGCTTGCCACCGGGCCACGCCGGCTGAAAAGCGATCTGCGGGTCGAAGCCTACGGCACGATCGACGAAGCCAACTCCGCAATCGGACTTGCGCGGCTGCATACGGCCGACAATGCCGATCTCGATGCGATGCTGATGCGCATCCAGAACGATCTCTTCGATCTCGGCGCCGATCTTTCCACGCCCGATACCGGCGAGGCGCTGGCCTATGAACCGCTGCGCATCCTTGCCAGCCAGGTACACCGCATCGAAACCGAGATCGACCATCTGAACGCCGATCTCCAGCCTCTTCGCTCCTTCGTGCTGCCCGGCGGCAGTCCTGCGGCAGCGGCGTTGCATCTCGCCCGCACCATCACACGGCGGGCGGAGCGCCTGATGGTGGCGCTGGCCCGGATCGACGGCGAGATCGTCAGCAACGAGGCCATCGCTTACGCCAACCGGCTCTCGGATTTCCTCTTCGTCGCGGCCCGCTGGACGAACGACAAGGGCGTCTCGGACGTGCTTTGGGTTCCGGGGAAGAACCGGTAGGGGCGGCGCGCCAGGAAATAAATACCCTGTTCATGTGTTGTCGTATGTGACAACATAGACCTATGAAAGAAATTGCGTGGGTCAGAGCAGCGTTGAAAGATTTTGAGGGTTTCCCCAAGTCGTCCAGGACAGGATGAAAGACGCTCTTGCTATCGCAAGCATGGGCCAAAAGGCCGATATGCGAAACCCATGAAAGGCTTGGGAGCGGGTGTCCTGGAAATTGCCCTTCCCTATCGCACCGATGCCTATCGGGTCTTCTATGCAGTGCAGTTGGGCGATAAGCTTTGGGTAGTTCATGCTTTCCAAAAGAAATCGACAAAGGGAATAGCGACGCCTCAGAAAGAGGTGGAGCTCATCAGATCGCGTTTAAAAACGGATAGAGGAGATGTTGAGATGATCGATGATGATTTCGCTATCGTTCATGGCAGCGGCAACATTTATGCCGACCTCGGTGATCCGGACGCCGACACGAAGCTCATGAAAGCCCAACTCGCAGCAGAAATTATTGCCGTGCTGGATCGCCGCAAGCTAACTCTGCGTGAAGGTGAAAAGCTTGCGACGGTTACAGCGGCGGATTTATCCCGTATTCGTAGTGCTGACCTGGGTCGTTTCACGATCGACCGGCTGGTGCGCGTCCTGAATGCCCTCGACCGGCGCGTGACAGTCAAGGTTAGCAAGGCAACGAAGACTCAACGGCCCCACAGGCCTGCTGCCGCTTAACGCTTCAAGGCGAAGGACTCGCCTTTGTTGACATTCACCGCTTTCGGGAAACGCCATGTTCATACCCCTGCATGACACCAACTCCCTGAAGCACATCAAGGTGCAGTATGTGACGATCGGGCTGATCGCTCTCAACTGCATCGTCTGGCTGATCACCGGGCCACTTGCCTCGCAGAATTTCGCCAATGCGACGCTGCTGGGGCTTGGTTACATCCCTGCTCTCGCCTTCGACTACGCCCATCTCGCGCCGAACCTTGTGCTGGTTCCGGAGAGCGCGACCTATATCACCTATGCCTTCCTGCACACGGACTTCTGGCATCTCGCTTCGAACATGCTGTTCCTCTGGGTGTTCGGAGACAATGTCGAGGATGCGCTGGGGCATCTGCGCTTTCTTGCCTTCTATCTTCTGTGCGCCGCTGCCGGGGCCTTGACCCACGGGCTCGTCGAAACATCCTCGGAGGCGCCGCTGATCGGTGCGTCCGGGGCGATCTCCGGCGTGGTCGCCGCTTATTTCCTCCTGCATCCCAAAGTCAGGGTCTGGGTTCTGGTGTTTTTCCGCATTCCCCTGCCGCTGCCAGCCTTCATTCCGCTTGCCTTGTGGATCCTGCAGCAGTTCGTGATGCTGGCCATCGACCCGCACGGCAATGTCTCCTGGGGTGCGCATGTCGGCGGGATCATCGCCGGTCTGGTGCTTGTTGTCGTTTTGCGACGTCGCGATGTCCCGCTTTTCGACCGCACAATCGTCACCCCGAAGGCGGTAGTACCCAGAATCCCGCCCGTCACATCCGGCGGTGAGGTCACGGCTCCTCCCTCCCGCAACCCGACGCCATGGGGACGGCCCTCCTGACGGGACGCTGTGGAAAACAATGCGAAACGCGGTGGGCTTCCGCTTTTTCAACGGGTTGATGCTTTCCTTCAAATCGAAAGTCCCGAATGAACCGATTTAACCCGGATTTTCATTTGTAAAATATTGACTTGCACGTAAACGTAATACAACGTCGCGTCGCATCATCACCCCCCGGAGGGAAAGGCAGCGATTGTATTTGGAGAAAAAACGCGTATCGATGTCGCCAATCGACAATCAGAGCGCTGCGTTAAAGCGCATTTTCTCGGCAAAAGTCTCGAAGGAAGGATCCCATGAAAATCTTGGTCACCGTTAAACGTGTCGTCGACTACAACGTGAAGATCCGTGTGAAGCCGGATGGTTCGGGTGTGGAGCTTGCCAATGTGAAGATGTCGATGAACCCGTTCGACGAGATTTCGGTCGAAGAGGCTTTGCGGCTGAAGGAAGCCGGCAAGGCGGATGAAGTGGTCGTCGTGTCGGTCGGTCCGGCGAAGGCTGAAGAGACGCTGCGCACGGCGCTTGCCATGGGTGCCGACCGGGCCATCCTGGTGGAGACCGATGATGCGGTCGAGCCGCTCACTGTGGCCAAGATCGTCAAGGGTGTGGCCGAGGCTGAGCAGCCGGGCCTGATCATCGTCGGCAAGCAGGCGATCGATGACGATAGTAACCAGACCGGCCAGATGCTGTCGGCACTGCTCGGCTGGGCTCAGGGCACCTTCGCTTCGAAGGTCGAGATATCCGATGGCAAGGCAACCGTGACCCGCGAAGTCGATGGTGGCCTGCAGACGATCGACATCAAGCTGCCGGCCGTGGTCACCACCGACCTGCGCCTGAACGAGCCGCGTTATGCGTCGTTGCCGAACATCATGAAGGCCAAGAAGAAGCCGCTCGACAAGAAGACACCGGCTGATTTCGGTGTCGACACGACGGCACGCCTGAAGGTCCTGAAGACCGAGGAGCCGGAAGGCCGCAAGGCCGGCGTCAAGGTGAAGTCCGTCGCCGAGCTCGTTTCGAGCCTGAAGACCGCTGGCGTCCTGTAACCGGAAGATTTGAGGAGATATCACCATGGCCATTCTTCTTCTGGCTGACCACGACACCACCCACCTGTCCGACCAGACCGCCAAGGCGCTGACGGCAGCTTCCCAGATTGGCGGCGACGTCCACATCCTCGTGGCCGGCCCCAGGGCAATCGCCGAACAGGCCGCCAGGCTTGCGGGCGTCGCGAAGGTGCTCGTTGCTGACGATGCCGGTCTTGCCAACAATCTGGCGGAACCGCTCGCAGCGCTGATCGTCTCGCTGTCCGGCAGTTACGACACGATCCTCTCGGCGGCCACCTCGGTCGGCAAGAACGTGCTGCCGCGCGTCGCAGCCCTGCTCGATGTCGCCCAGATCTCCGAGATCACCGAGGTTGTCTCGGCCGATACCTTCAAGCGGCCGATCTATGCCGGCAACGCCATCCAGACGGTTCAGTCCACCGATGCCAAACGAGTGATCACCGTGCGCACCGCCTCCTTCGCTTCGGCTGCGGAAGGTGGTTCGGCTTCGGTCGAGAGCGTCTCGGCGGCTGCCGATCCGGGTCTGTCGACCTTCGTCAAGGATGCGCTGTCGTCGTCGGATCGTCCGGAGCTGACCTCTGCCAAGATCATCATCTCCGGTGGTCGTGCACTCGGTTCGTCGGAGAAGTTCCAGGAAGTGATCCTTCCGGTTGCCGACAAGCTCGGTGCTGCTGTTGGCGCCTCCCGCGCGGCCGTCGATGCGGGCTATGCGCCGAACGACTGGCAAGTCGGGCAGACCGGCAAGGTGGTTGCCCCGCAGCTCTACATCGCCTGCGGCATCTCCGGCGCGATCCAACATCTGGCGGGCATGAAGGACAGTAAAGTCATCGTCGCCATCAACAAGGACGAGGAAGCCCCGATCTTCCAGGTCGCTGACTACGGATTGGTCGGCGATCTCTTCGTCATCCTGCCGGAGCTTGAGAAGGCCCTCTAAGACAGCAATCGCCCTTTCCAAGGCGGCCGCGCGGACCTCGTGCGGCCGCCTTTTTATTGACCCTATTGATTAAGCCTGATGCGCGAACAGGCACGAAAAAGGCTGGAAACTTCGGGCATATCGCTTTATCACTGGCACCCGGAACCAAGTCCACCACACGGCTTGACCCGGCCCTGTGACCCGCATGGCCGTTGCAATGATGGAAACCCGGCTCAATGATCAAGACAATCGGAATTGTAGGTGCAGGACAGATGGGCTGCGGTATTGCCCAGGTATCGGCTGCGGCCGGCTACAAGGTCCAGATCTACGATATCTCCGCAGACCGGGTTGAACAGGGACTTGCTACCATCAACGGCAACATCTCGCGTGCGGTTTCTGCCGGCAAGCTTTCCGACGAAGAGCGCAAAAGTGCTTTGGCCTTGATCAAGGGCTCGTCCGACGTCAACGACCTCTCCCCTGCCGATCTCGTCATCGAAGCCGCAACGGAAGACGAGAGCGTCAAACGCAAGATCTACGGCGTCATCTGCCCGGTGCTGAAGGCGGACGCCATTCTTGCAACCAATACCTCCTCCTTGTCGATCACGCGGCTTGCATCCGCGACCGACCGCCCCGAACGCTTCATGGGCATCCACTTCATGAACCCGGTTCCGGTGATGAAGCTGGTGGAACTGGTGCGCGGCATCGCCACCGAGGAGGGCACCTTCGCCACCGCCAAGGCCTTCGTCGCCTCGCTCGACAAGACAATCACGGTGGCCGAGGATTTCCCCGCCTTCATCGTCAACCGCATCCTGCTGCCGATGATCAACGAGGCGATCTACACGCTTTATGAAGGCGTCGGTACGGTCGACGCGATCGATACCGCCATGAAGCTCGGCGCCAACCATCCGATGGGACCGCTGCAGCTCGCCGATTTCATCGGTCTCGATACCTGTCTCTCGATCATGCAGGTGCTGCATGACGGGCTGGCAGACTCGAAATACCGCCCCTGCCCGCTGCTTGTGAAATATGTCGAAGCCGGCTGGCTCGGCCGCAAGTCCGGCCGCGGATTCTACGATTATCGCGGCGAGACGCCCGTTCCGACGCGGTAAGCGTCAGGCCTCAGAACCGAACCAAAGACTATCGATCTCTTCCTTATCGAGAGGCCGGCCGTGAGGCCCAGCCAGTCGTGCGAGATCGTTGGCGGTAAGCGCTATGCGATCCGGGAGGCTTGTCTTTTGGTATTCCCGGCGCAACTCCCCTTCCAATGGTTGAATGACCACGGCTGTCATCGTCACGCCTCGCTTACTTGCGAGTTGCGCCGCAAGACTACGGGCGTGGGCGCTTCCGATTTGGAGCCTCATCACACCCCGCCCGTAGCGGCCTTGATCAGCGCCTTCGCATCGTCGCTATCCCAGGCGGCCGGACCGTTCATCGAAGAGATGAGGCAGCCCTTGTCGTCCATCAGGAGCGTGACCGGCAGGCCGAAGGCGAGGCCTTCCTTTTTCAGGGTGTTGAAGACGCCCATCGAGGCATCACGGTAGAAGCCGAGGTCGTGCACGCCGGTCTCGTCGAGGAAGGCCCTGGGTTTTTCGTCACCGCCGGTATCGATGTTGACGGCGATCACCTCAAAGCGGTCGCTGCCGGCCGCCTTTTGCAGGGCGTTCAGCGCCGGCATCTCCTCGCGGCAGGGCACGCACCATGTGGCCCAGAGATTGAGAAGCACGGTCTTGCCGGTGAAATCGGCGAGCGTCAGGTCCTTGCCATCTGCCCCGTTGAAGCTGAGGCCTGGAAGGGGGCGTGGTTCGGGAACCGGCGACATGGCGGCAACCTGTCCCTTCAGGAACGGCGTGATCGCGGCGCCCTTTCCAGCGGCCGTCGGGCAGCCTGCCGCGTCAGCAGTTTTGGCGCCTGCGCCATTGCCAGACCCGCTTTCCTTCACGTATACCACCGCCGCACCGGCGATCAGCCCCGCAAGGGCGGCGAGCGCCACGATCTTGGCGGCGGGAAGGCTCTTCTTCTGGTCTGTCATGTCAATTTCCAAGGCAACGGGTCATTTCAGGGCGGGCATACTTCATGGGCGACGGCACATCCGAAAGCAAATCCTCCAACCAGATGTGGGGCGGACGTTTCGCTTCGGGTCCGGATGCGATCATGGAGGAGATAAATGCCTCGATCGGCTTCGACAAGAAGCTTTTCGCGCAGGATATCCGCGGCTCAAAGGCGCATGCGACGATGCTCGCGCATCAAGGCATCATTTCGGCCGAAGATAAAGACAAGATCCTTCACGGCCTCGACACGATCCTGTCAGAGATCGAGAGCGGAAAGTTTGAGTTTTCCCGCCGCCTCGAAGACATACACATGAACATCGAGGCAAGGCTTGCGACCCTGATCGGCCCGGCCGCCGGCCGCCTGCACACCGCCCGCTCGCGTAACGACCAGGTGGCGCTCGACTTCCGCCTCTGGGTGAAGGAAGAGCTTGCGAAGACCGAGACCATGCTGACCGCATTGATCGCGGCCTTCCTTGATCGTGCGGAAGAACATGCCGAGACCGTGATGCCCGGCTTTACCCATCTGCAGACGGCGCAGCCGGTGACCTTTGGCCACCATTGCATGGCCTATGTCGAGATGTTCGGCCGCGACCGGCAGCGGGTGCGCCACGCCATCGAGCATCTGGACGAAAGCCCCATCGGGGCTGCAGCCCTTGCCGGCACCGGCTTTCCGATCGATCGTCACATGACGGCGAAGGCGCTCGGTTTCCGCGAGCCGACCCGCAACTCGATCGACACCGTTTCCGACCGCGATTTCGCGCTGGAATTCCTCTCCATCGCCTCCATCTGCGCCGTGCACCTGTCGCGGCTGGCTGAAGAAATTGTCATCTGGTCGACGCCGCAGTTCGGTTTCGTGCGTCTTTCCGACGCTTTCTCGACCGGCTCGTCGATCATGCCGCAGAAGAAGAACCCGGATGCGGCCGAGCTGGTGCGCGCCAAGACCGGCCGCATCAACGGTTCTCTGATCGCGCTCCTGACTGTGATGAAGGGCCTGCCGCTCGCCTATTCCAAGGACATGCAGGAAGACAAGGAACAGGTCTTCGACAGTGCAGAAAGCCTGGAGCTGGCGATTGCCGCCATGACCGGCATGGTCAGAGACCTGACCATCCGCACCGACAGGATGAAGGCCGCGGCGGGCTCGGGTTTCTCGACCGCCACGGATCTTGCCGACTGGCTGGTGCGCGAGGCGGGCCTGCCCTTCCGCGATGCTCACCATGTCACCGGCCGTGCCGTGGCACTGGCGGAGGAGAAGGGCTGTGAGCTGGCTGAGCTTTCCCTCGCCGACCTGCAGGCTATTCATCCTGATATCACCGACAAGGTGTTTAGCGTGTTGACGGTCGAGGCATCAGTGGCAAGCCGGACCTCCTTCGGCGGTACCGCGCCAAGCGAAGTAAAAAAGCAGATCGCCTGGTGGCGTAGCCGGAATTGAGATCAACAAAGAGGGTGCACAACATCCTCAAAAATCGATAATGCTTTTTCAGATTGATCCGGCAGGCGCCGGCACCGGGAAAACGACATGCTTTCGCGTAAGACGACCTATTTCCTCCTTGCCATCGCCGCTGCCGGCATCGTGCTCTCGGGTTGCGGTCGCAAGGGCGATCTCGACCGGCCGGGCGCAACCACGATCAACAGGAAAGCCGCTCCCGGCACGACCGAGAAAAAACCCGAGGCTCCTGAACGACCCTTCCTTCTCGACCCTCTTCTTTGAGCCCCTTTTCCGAGCCTAAGAGCAAAACCGTGAACCACTTCGAATATCGCGACGGCATTCTTTTTGCCGAAGACGTGTCCGTCATCGACATCGCCAAGGCCGTCGGTACCCCGTTCTACTGCTACTCCACGGCGACGCTTGAGCGCCATTATAACGTCTTCGCCAAAGCCTTCGAGGATGTCGATGCCCTCGTCTGCTATGCGATGAAGGCGAATTCGAACCAGGCGGTGCTGAAGACGCTCGCCCGGCTCGGCGCCGGCGTCGATGTCGTGTCCGGCGGCGAACTGCGCCGCGCCTTGGCCGCCGGCGTTCCGGCAAACCGCATCATGTTTTCCGGCGTCGGCAAGACCGTGCAGGAAATGGATCTGGCGCTCGAGGCCGGCATCTACTGCTTCAACGTCGAATCCGAACCGGAACTGGAAATCCTGAACCTGCGTGCCATTCGTCTCGGCAAAAAGGCGCATGTCTCCTTCCGCATTAATCCCGACGTGGACGCCAAGACCCACGCCAAGATCTCGACCGGCAAAAAGGAAAATAAGTTCGGTATCGGCTATGAGCGCGCCCGCGCCGTCTATGCCCATGCGGCCACCTTGGCCGGTATCAAGGTCACCGGGATCGACATGCATATCGGCAGTCAGATCACCGCGCTGCAGCCCTTCGAGGATGCCTTCAAGGTGCTGCGCGAGCTGGTCGATACGCTGCGCGCCGATGGCCATGCGATCGATCATGTCGATGTCGGCGGCGGTCTGGGTGTCCCCTACAAGGAAGACAACAATCCGCCGCCCCTGCCGGACGCCTATGCCGAAATCGTCAAGAACCAGCTGCGCGACCTCGCCTGCAAGATCGTCACCGAACCCGGCCGGCTGATCGTCGGCAATGCCGGTATCCTCGTGACCGAGGTGATCTATGTGAAGGACGGCGGCTCGAAGACCTTCGTCATCGTCGATGGCGCGATGAACGACCTCATCCGCCCGACGCTGTACGAGGCCTATCACGAGATCCGCCCGGTGAGGATTTCCGCGGCCAATGCACCGCGCATCACCGCCGATATCGTTGGTCCGGTCTGCGAGACCGGCGACTATCTGGCGCTCGATCGCGAGATGGCGATGCCGAAACCCGGCGACCTGATCGCCGTCGGCACGGCCGGTGCCTATGGCGCGGTACAGGCCGGCACCTACAATTCCCGCCTTCTGGTGCCGGAAGTGCTGGTCAAGGGTAATCGCTTCCATGTGATTCGCCCCCGCGGCACCTATGAGGATCTCATCGGCCTCGACCGCATCCCGGACTGGCTTGACTGAACGGCGCCTAGTGGAACAAGGCTCACATTGCTGCGCAATCCCATCACGTTTTCAGGATCGCCCTCGTCTTCGCCACAAACAATGTTATCTTCGTTCCCACAGGTGACAACCCGTAAGGGAAACGAGGGAACGTGACCGGATGGCGCAAGGGCCGCAGCGGCGACCGACCGAGGAAAAACCAAAGATGCAGACCGGCGAGCTTGCCAGGACACTGAGCTTCAAGCGCGCTTTGGCCCGCTTCGTAATCTTGGCCGAGGGCGCCATACCTCGGCTGCTGCCGCCGATTGCCCTGCTCCTGCTGCTGGCTTCTGCCGCCTGGTTCGGGCTTTTCCGCATTATGCCCTTCTGGCTGCACGCCGGCCTCCTTGCCATCAGCGTGCTGGTGTTTCTCGTTCTCCTCGCCCCATTGGTGCGACTGCGCATGCCGGATACCAATCAAACCGATCGGTTCCTGGAGGATCGCAACGCGCTGCCGCATCAGGCCATCAGCGTTCAGGCGGATACCCCGGCAACGGATGGCGCTTTCGGGCTTGCGCTGTGGCAGGAACACCAGCTGCGCATGGCCCGCATGATCGATGCATTGCAGACGGGCCTTCCTCGCCCGGATATTGCCCGTTTTGACAGCTATGCCCTCAGGGCTATTCCCGTCTTGCTCGCCTGCGTCGCCTTTGCCTTTTCCTTCTCGAACAGGGCCGGCAGTCTTGCGGACGCGTTTCGCCTGCCGCAGGCGCCGGTCATTCAATCGGATGTGCGCATCGACGCCTGGGTGACGCCGCCTGCCTATACCGGCAAGGCACCGATATTCCTGACAGGTCGTGAAACCACGCCAGCAGAGGTGCTGAACATTCCGCAGTTCAGCGAAGTGACGGTGCGCGTTGTGAGCGACGAGACCATGCCCGTGACGTTCCGCGAAAAAGGGACTGCCGAGGCCGTTTCCATACCCTTGCAGGAACAGGAGGTCGCCAAGGCAGGCGCAGGAGGCCCGCGGGATCCGCTGCCGGCTGGTGCCATTGCCTCCGCTCAGCAGCCGGCCGCAAAACCGGTATTGCCCGGCAGCCAGACCCATCTCTACAAGATCAGCCGCGACGGCGAGCTTTCCGTCGGTGGCCAGAAATGGACCTTCACCGTTATTCCGGACGGCGTTCCCGAAATTGCCTTTGACGGCATTCCGAAGACGACCGTGAATGCAGCCCTGGAAATTGCTTTCGCTGCCAGGGACGATTACGGCCTTCAGGATGCCTGGGCCGAGATCAAGCCACTTGACGAAGCGTCCCCGAATGCGCGTCCGCTCTATCCCCTGCCCGAATACCGGCTGGATCTGCCCAAGCGCAATGCGCGCGGGGCAAAGGGGCTGACCAGCCGCAACCTTTCGGAACATCCGCTCTCCGGCAAACGCGTACGCGTCACGCTCGTCGCACGGGACGCAGCCGGTCAGGAAGGCCGCAGCGTACCCCAGGACATGATCCTGCCGGCGCGGCAGTTCTTCGAGCCGCTGGCGGGCGCCGTTGCTGAAGAGCGACAGGTGTTCTCGCTTGATGCAAACGCCCTGCCCCGCGCAATCGACCTTAATGACGCGATCACGGCATTGGCTGAAGAGACGATCCCCAAGCTCACCCACTTCCTGCTGCTGAAATCGGCGCGCGCCCGGATGGAACTGGCCCGCGACGACGACATGCTCAGGGGTGCCGCCGATCATTTGTGGGAAATCGCGCTTGGCATCGAGGACGGCGATCTGGCCCTCGCCGACCGCAAGCTGCGCGACGCACAGCAGAAGCTTTCCGACGCGCTTGAGCGCAATGCATCGGACGAAGAAATCGCCAAGCTGATGCAGGAACTGCGCCAAGCCATGCAGGAATACATGGAGGCGCTGGCAAAGCAGGCCGCCAAGAACCCGCGCATGGCCGCCAACCCCAATCAGAACAACGTCGTCGATCAGCGCGATCTGCAGAAGATGATGGACCAGATCGAAAACCTCGCCAAATCCGGCGCCAAGGATCAGGCCCGCCAGATGCTGTCTGAAATGCAGCGGATGATGAACAACCTGCAGGCCGGCCGCTCGCAGCAGCAGATGCAGCAGGGCCAGGACAACAGCGAAATGCGCAAGCAGATGGATAAGCTCGGCCAGTTGATGCAGGACCAGCAGCGTCTGATGGATGAAACCTTCCGTTATGACCAAGCCCTTCGAGATCGCATGCAGCGCGGCGATCCGCTCGACGGGGAGGATCAGGAACTGTTCGATCAGGACATGCCACTGCCGCCGGGGCAGCAGCAGGACCAGAATGCCGGCGAACAGAGCCCGCTCGACCAGATGACCGAGGAACAGCTCAAACAGGCCCTCAAGGACATGAAGAGCCGGCAGGAGGCGCTGTCCAAGCAACTCGGCGACCTTCAGAAGGGCCTTGAAGGCATGGGTATCAAGCCCGGCAAGGGCTTTGGCGAAGCCGGGCGCGAGATGAAAGGCGCATCCGGCGCGCTCGGCGAAGGTCAGGGCGAAAAGGCTGTCGGCAACCAGGGACGGGCGTTGCAGGCGCTACGCGACGGCGCGCAGGATATGATGAACCAGATGCAGGGACAGGGCCAAGGTCCGGGACAAGGACAGGGCATCCCGCAATATGGGCAGAATGGCCGCGATCCGCTGGGCCGCAGGCAGCAGAACGCCGGCCCGGATTTCGGCGATCAGGTGAAAGTCCCGGACGAGATCGACACGCAGCGGGCGCGGGAAATCCTCGAGGAAATCCGCCGCCGCCTTGGCACCAACGCCTCTCCCGAAATGGAGAAGCAGTATCTGGAGCGGTTGCTGGATATTCGGTGAACTACGCCACCAGCGCCAGCGCCACAGCCTTGCGGATATCGGGTAATGTGAAAGGCTTGGATACGACGTCGAGCACCTTGCCGGAGAGATTGTCGGCGCGCTCGCGCTGCTCTGCATAGCCTGTCATGAGCAGGATCTTCAGCGAAGGAAATGTGGCGGACGCCTGCAGGGCGAGCTCGATCCCGTCCATGACCGGCATTCGGATATCGGACAGCAGGAGATCGAAGCTTTCGTCTTTCTTCAGAAGCGCAAGCCCTTCGGCACCGTCGGCCGCCTCGACCGTCTCGTGCCCATCCAGCTGCAGGGCACGCGCCACGAAGCGGCGCAGACTATCCTCATCTTCGGTAATCAGGATTTTCGCCATCATGGCCTCCATGGTTCAGATTGGCCGCTGCACGGGTTGCGGAAGTCATCTCCGGGATCGAATCACCGCAGCAACGGAGCGGCTTCTGGCCGCCCCCACTAAACCATCAGATTTTTCTTTGCTTTCCGTAAACGGGCCAGAGCGAGATCACACGGTGATCGTGCCGAAACGGATCACTCCGCGTCGCCGGTCACAATGCCGACGAAGGGAAGCTCGCGAAACGCGTAGGCGACGTCCATGCCATAGCCGACGACGAAATAGTCGGGGCATTCGAAACCGACATAATCGGCCTCAAGGTCGATCTGGCGTTTCACCTTCTTGTCGAGCAGCACGGCGAGCGACACCGACTTGGCGCCGCGCTCGTACATCAACTCCTTGGCAAAGCGCAGCGTGCGGCCGGATTCGAGAATATCATCAATGAGAAGGACATCGCGGCCATGCACGTCGCTATCGATATCCTTGATGATTTTCACGCCCTGGGAAACGGTCCCGGTGCCATAGCTGGAAAGGGTGATGAACTCCACTTCCGGGGCAAGACCTGCCGCATGCATCGCCCGGATCAGGTCGGCGGCAAAGATGAAGGAGCCCTTGAGCACGGAGATAACCAGCAGATCATCTGTCTTGCCCATGACGATTTCATTCGCCATTTCCTGGTTTCGCTTGGCGATGACGTCAGCGCTATAAAGCGGCTCGATATTTTTTCCACGAACGACGGGCATAAGGATATTCTCCGAAAACAAAAATGGAGACAGCCTCGGACGCCCCCGCAAGCATAGCCGCTTAGCACAGTCAGCGTGCGGATGCATCCGGCTTGCTGAATGAAACCTGCACGTCAGGCAGTTTTCCCCCGACGTGCGGAACGCGGGCCGCAAAGGGGCGACTTTCGCCAGGCGCCAGCATCGTTGCACCGGAAAGGACGCGGGCCGCCGTCTTGCGTCTGCCTTCGGTATCCACGTCAATCTGGATCACCGGCACGCTTTGCAGTTCGTTCGTCCGGTTTTCGACAACACCGTAGACCGAAATCACCTTCATGCCGTTGGCATCGCCGATCCGCGTCGTCACGTCGGAAATAACAAGCCCTGGCGTTGCCCCTGCCGACCCACCGATGAAGCCGACGACAAGGAAAACCACGGCGCAGAGCCCGGCCACCAGGGCAACAAAGGCACCGGGCGAAGCCAGACGAAGCAGGCGTTCGACATGCGCCATGGCTTCCGCGAGTATCGCAATCAGCAGCGACCCGACGCCCATTTCATCCGAAGGGTGCTTTTCCGCAGGCCGGCTGGCGGACGCGCCGCGATTGTTGTTGAAGATCGGATGGGAGGGACGGCGGCTGGGAAAACCTACGGTTTCGAACTCGACATCGACGATATCGGCGCGCCGGGCGACAGGCTTGGCCTGCGTTCGCGCCGCGTGTTCGGGCGGCAGGAAATCCATGCGCCGGGCGCCCTGCTCTTCCTGAAAGCGGAAAGCCTGCATCGCCTCTCCTTTCGCGGTCCAGAACCGCTCCGGAATGCCGGACGACCACAGGCCAGAATCCGGCATTGAAACAAATCTTTCCGACACGTAAACCTAAATGGTTAATGCTTCGAAAAGACTGCCCATAATCCGGCACGTTTTCATGGAAAATTAACCGGTGTTTAACCATGTTGGACCGGCCCCCGCGGTGACCGGAAGAACGTTTCAATCGACCGCGGGAGGCGGCAAACGCATGACGAGAGCTGGACTGCCCCGTTGATTCATTTTGAGAACGTTGGATTGCGCTACGGCATGGGCCCGGAAATCCTCCGAGACCTGACCTTCGACATTCCGCGAAAGTCGTTTCAGTTTCTGACGGGACCTTCGGGGGCCGGCAAGACAACGCTGCTGCGCCTGCTGTTTCTGTCGCTGAAGCCTACGCGCGGACTGATTCGCATGTTCGATCGCAACATATCCGCCATCCCGCGTGACGAATTTCCGATGCTGCGGCGGCGTGTCGGCATCGTCTTCCAGGATTTTCAGCTCCTCGACCATCTGACGACCTACGAAAATGTGGCGCTTCCACTGCGCGTGCGCGGCAAGGACGAATCATCCTACCGCGCCGACGTTCTCGAACTGCTCGGCTGGGTCGGCCTCGGCGAGCGCATCAATGTCCTGCCGCCGGTTCTTTCCGGGGGAGAAAAACAGCGCGCCGCCATCGCCCGCGCGCTGATAGACCGGCCGGAAATCCTGCTTGCAGACGAGCCGACCGGCAATGTCGATCCGCCGATGGCCCGCAGACTGCTTAATCTCTTCCTCGAGCTCAACCGGCTCGGCACCGCCGTCGTCATCGCAACGCACGATCTCTCGCTGATGGATCAGGTCGAGGCGCGGCGCATGATCCTCTCTGAGGGGCGGCTCGACATTTATGAGTGAAGCCCCCATCGCCAGCAAGGCGGAGCCAACAGGAGCTCAGCCTCGAAGAGCACCGTTGAAGGTGCGCGCGACCGCGCCGATCGTGCCCTCGACGAATGTTTCCGGCAATGCGCTGATGCTGGTCATCGCCATCATGGCGTTTCTCGCCTGCCTGACACTCGGCGCCGTCAGCATGGTGCACGCGACCGCGCAAAGCTGGCAAAGCCAGATTTCACGCGAGATCACCATCCAGATCAAACCGGACGAAAACCTGGATATGGAGAAGGCTCTCGCGGATGCGCGCGACCTGGCACTGACCTTCGACGGTACCACCGAAGGCAACATCGTGGATAAGGAAGCCACCGCACGACTGTTGGAGCCTTGGCTCGGCGAAGGGCTCGACCTTGACGAGCTACCCGTACCGCGGCTTGTGATCATTACCATTGATGAGCAAAATCCGCCGGATTTTGCCGCCATGCGCTCCGCCCTCGCGAAAGCCATCCCGCAGGCCTATCTGGATGATCACCGTACCTGGGTCGACCGGCTGGTCGCCATGGCGCGGACAACCGCGCTGATTGGCACCGGTGTCCTGGTTCTTGTCTTCTCGGCCATGGTCCTGACCGTGGTCTTTGCCACCCGCGGCACCCTGTCCGGCAACCGTCATATTGTCGAAGTCCTGCATTTCGTCGGCGCGGAAGCAAGTTTCGTGGCTTCCGAATTCCAGAAGCATTTTCTGAAGATCAGCCTGAAGGGTGCCGGGGCCGGCGGCCTGCTCGCCGCCCTTTGTTTCGCCGCAGCCGGCTTCTGGCAATCAAGGTCGCTTGCAACCCCGGAGAGCGACCAGGCGACCGCGCTCTTCGGCACGTTCACCATCGGTTATATGGGCTATGTCGGCATCGCCGCGATCATGATCGTGATTGCGCTTTTGACGACGCTGACGGCCCGTTTCACCATCATGCGCACGATCTACGAGATCGATCAGATCCGCTCGGATCCGGCGCGGATAGACACGCACCAGAATTGACCCCATGATGACGGCCCCATCCATCTACTCCTTGCCGCAATCTGCCGCTATGGACGAATCATGATGGCTGGGGAACCCGCAGGACAGGACATGCCGGAAGACGGCTCGACGCACCAGAAGCGAGCGTTCGTGCGCAGACACGTCAGCCTGCGGCGCCGGGTCGTGCGCGCGACGTTTTATGTCCTGCTGCTGGTGGCCGGCTGCGCGGCTGCAGGATTTCTTTATTTTGCGGATCAGGTTGCCTCGCTTCAACCGCCCGCCAATCCCCGGGCGGATGCCATCGTGGTGCTGACCGGCGGGTTCCAGCGCATCGATCAGGCGGTCGACCTTCTGAAATCCGGTGCCGGCAAGCGGCTGCTGATCTCAGGCGTTCACCCGTCCACGACCGGCGGACAGATCCGCCGCAACACCCAGAGTTCGGCCGATCTGTTCAAATGCTGCGTCGATATCGGCCATGACGCCATCGATACGATCGGCAATGCCAACGAGACGGCCAACTGGATCCGCGACAATCGCTATCAGAGCATTCTGGTGGTCACCAACAACTACCATATGCCCCGCAGCCTTCTTGAACTGCGCCGCGCCAATCCGGGTATCGAGTTCATTCCCTATCCGGTGGTGAACTCGGATCTGAAGAGCACCAACTGGCTGCGAAATCCGATGGTGCTGAAATCGATCCTGCTCGAATACGCAAAATTTTCAGCAGCCTCGGTCCGCGAGGCACTCGGCGCCCATCCATCCAGCGGATTGCGCACAACCCAGAACACGACCCCGATCGTAACCCAATAGAACGCCGGCCCCCTGTTTTCCTCCGCCTGATAATCGTGTACGCAGCCTGACGAATTCCTGCGTCAGCGCTGTGCCGATGCCCCGCCCGCTACCTGCGAAAGCCTGTCGATGATCATTCTGCGCTCGGTCCTGTTCAACATCGTGTTCTACGCAAATCTGATCCTGCAGATGGTCGTGATGACACCCTTCTACTTCATCGTTCCACGAAAGACGTCGTGGTTCGTGCCGAAGAACTGGGCGCGCAGCAACAACTGGCTGTTCGAAAAAATGGTGGGGACGACCTTCGAGATCGAAGGTCTGGAGAACCTGCCGGAAGGCGGCTATATCTTCGCACCGAAGCATCAGTCCTTCTGGGACGTCTACGCCCTTCTGCCCTGGCTTTCCGATCCCTTCTACATCCTCAAGCGCGAACTGACGTGGATCCCGCTGTTCGGCTGGTATGTCCGCAAGCAGCGCATGGTGCCGGTCAACCGGGCCGCGCGGGGCAAGGCGATGGCAGCCGTGATGGAACGCACCCGCCTGGAAATGGCAACGGGACGCCAGTTGATCATCTACCCCGAAGGCACCCGCCGTCCGCCGGGTGCTCCGCCGGAATATAAATACGGCATCGCCCGCCTCTACCGCGATCTCGGCGTGCCGGTCGTGCCGGTTGTCATGCATCCCGGCCTGTTCTGGCCGCGCCGTAAGTTCCTGCGCTTTCCCGGGCACTTCAGGGTTCGCATCCTGCCTGCGATCGCACCGGGCGACGATCCCGATCATTTCCACCAGACCCTGATGACCACGATGGAAGCGGCAAGCGACGCACTGCTGGTGGAAACAATCCGCGCCAATCCCCACCTGCCGCTGCCACCGACGGCTGCGCAGCGCTATCGGGAACTGACGGGGGATACCAGCCGGGGGTGAGGCGGCAGCTCCAAAACCTATCGCAAATATCCCGCCACCTCTTCCAGCCACGGATCGCGGATGGCCATCTCATTGAGATGGGCCAGCGTATTGACGACATACTCGCGGTTCAGCCCTGATTTGCCCTGCGCACCGGCAATGATATCGGCCGCATCACCCGTGGCAAGACCGCCGGCGTATTGGTGATGATTGCGGTCGACCACATAGGCGAGCGCCTGTACGCGGCGTCCGTCGGCCAGCGTCACCGGCAGGGTCCGTTCGAGATAGACATGCGTTACCAGTTCGCGCTCGCGCAGATAGGAGAGAACCGCGTCGCGCTGTCCCGAATGAACCTCGAATGCAACCCCGCGGCAGGAACCGCCACGATCGAGGCCCAGCACCAGCCCCGGCCTATCCGGCGTACCCCGATGAACGAAGGAGCGCACGCAGAGCGAGCGTCGATAACCGAAGGTGCGGGCAGCGATCTTGCTTTCAAACAGGAAGCCTGGATTCCACATCAGTGAACCGTAGCCAAACACCCAAAAATCGTCCATATCCGATGCCATCAGCAATATCGTCGCAGCGCGATCCGACCATCATTCTGAACTTTTCCTAACGCATATTCCCCTTCATCGGAATCAGTTTCGAGCCCTTCGGTCGGCAAAACCGCCCAGAGCGAAAGACAGTCCCGGCCCTGAAGGAGTCGATTATCGGAGACGGACATGACAGCAGCAGACCTTGCCGGCGATTCGGGCACAGCGAAAAAGTTTCGTCGCCTGACGATTGCCGTCGTCGCTGTGGTGATTGTCTATTGCGGCGCTTGGTTCATCGCGGCACAGCAGATCGAAAGCCGGCTGCAGCGCTTCTTCGACCAGACCAGGGCCGGCGGGTTTTCTGCAGAATGCAGCGACATGGATGTCCGCGGCTTTCCCTTCCGCATCGGCGTCTTCTGCGACAAGGTGCGGCTGGACGACACCGCATTCGCCGCTTCTGCCTCCTTCGGGGAACTCAGATCGGCGGCACAGGTTTACCAGCCCGGACATGCCATCCTCGAACTGGATGGCCCGGCCGAGGTTCGCATTTCGCCGGGGCTGACTGTATCGGCGGACTGGTCTCTGCTGCATGCCAGCGTGAATGCCGGTTTTTCCGGCGTAAACCGCTTTTCCGCGACCTATGATCAGATGAAGGCAACCGCGATGCTGCCGCTGACCGGAGACAGGCTCGATCTGGCCGCTTCCCACGGTGAAACCCATCTGCGCCGCAATGGCCCGGATCTCGACGTGGCTGCGAATGTGGAAGCGCTCGATGTCCGCGTTGATGACGATCCAAGCCTGCTGCCGCCAACGGCAGCAGCGGTCGATCTGACCTTGTTTGACCGGGCCGATCTCGTGGAGATGAAGCCGGTCAACCCGCATTTCCTGCGGGGATCAAAGGGAGAACTGCGCAATCTGACCCTGGATTTCGGAGGCGGGATGGTGGGCACGGCGTCCGGCCCTTTCAGCATCGATGACAAGGGACTGATTTCCGGGGAGTTCAAGGTGACGATCAAGGAGATCGCCAACCTTCGCCCCCTTCTGGTCAAGGCCTTCCCCGATGAAAAATCGGTAACCAATATCAACAACACCGCCAATATGCTGCGTGCGCTCAACGACGGCGGCGACGAGGCGACAGTCAAGATCGACGTGCGCGACGGCAATGCCTGGCTCGCCTTCTTCCCGCTCGGAGAACTGCCGGTTCTATAAGCCCTGCTACTTCTGATCCATGGCATGGCGGCCGAAGTCGGCCATGTCGGTATCCTGGCCGGCCTGAACGATGGAGCGGCGGATGGCGCGGGTGCGCGTGAAGAGATCAAACAGCTTGTCGCCATCGCCCCAGCGGATCGCCCGCTGCAGATAGGCGAGGTCTTCCGAGAATCGCGCCAGCATCTCAAGGATCGCATCCTTGTTGTGCAGGCAGACGTCGCGCCACATGGTTGGATCAGACGCCGCAAGACGGGTGAAATCGCGGAAACCCGAGGCGGAATATTTGATGACTTCCGATTCGGTCACCGTCTCCAGGTCATCGGCCGTGCCGACGATATTGTAGGCGATGATATGCGGCAGGTGGGAGACGATCGCCAGCACCTTGTCGTGGTGTTCCGGGTCCATGTCGTCGACCATGGAGCCGAGCGTTTCCCAGAAAACTCGCAGCTTCGCCTTGGCGTCTGCGTCCGTATCCGGCAGCGGCGTCAGGATGCACCAGCGGCCCTTGAACAGGCCGACGAAACCGGCGTCCGGGCCGGAATATTCCGTGCCGGCAATCGGGTGGCCGGGAATGAAATGCACATGGCTTGGCATATGCGGCTTCATCTGGGCGATGACGGACCCTTTGGTCGAGCCGACATCCGTCACGATGGCACCGCGCTTCAGATGCGGAGCAATTGCCTCTGCGACAGCGCCGGAGGCGCCGACGGGGACGGAAACGATCACCAGATCGGCATCCTTCACCGCATCGGCAGCACTCAGTGTATAGCGATCACCGAGGCCGAGCTGTTCTGCCCGCTTCAGCGTGTCCGGGCTTCGGCTTGAAACGACAACTGTCGAAGCCAGTCCCTTGTCCTTGATCTCGCGTGCCAACGACGAGCCGATGAGGCCGATGCCGATCAGCGCGATGGTTTCGAATTGCTTCGTCATGATCACCGGCCCATGAATTCGGCGAGCGCGGCAATCACGCCCTCATTGGCTTCCTCCGAGCCGATGGTCATGCGCAGGGCATTAGGGAAGCCATAGCCGCGCACGGCGCGCAGGATGTAGCCACGGCTCGTGAGGAAGTCGTCTGCATCCGATGCCCGCTTGCCATCGATATCTGGGAAGTGGATCAGGACGAAATTGGTGACGGACGGGGTAACCCTGAGATCGAGCGAGGACAGCGCCCCCGTGACACGGCCGAGCCATTCATTGTTGTACTCGATGGCCGTGGCGACAAAGGCCTGGTCGCGCATGGCGGCAGCACCGGCGGCAATAGCCGGCGAATTCATGTTGAATGGGCCGCGCACGCGGTTGAGCGCATCGATCACGGCCAGCGGGCCATACATCCAGCCGATACGCAACGCCGCAAGACCGTAGATCTTGGAGAAGGTGCGGGTCATCACGACGTTCTGGTTGGACGAGACCAGCTCGACGCCGGCTTCATAGTCGTTGCGACGGACATATTCCGCATAGGCTGCATCCAGCACCAGGATGACATGCTTCGGCAGGCCGGCCTGCAGGCGGCGGACGTCCTCGACCGGGACATAGGTGCCGGTCGGGTTTGCCGGATTGGCGAGAAAGACGATCCTGGTCTTCTCCGTCACGGCAGCGAGAATGGCGTCGACATCGACACGGCAATCCTTTTCCTTGACGACGACTGCCGTAGCACCCGCGGCCTGGATCTGGATCTTGTAGACGAGGAAGCCGTGCTCCGTGATGATGCCTTCGTCGCCGGTGCCGAGATAGACGTGGCAGAGCAGGCCGAGAAGTTCGTCGGAGCCGTTGCCGCAGATCAGGTTGGCCGTGTTGAGCCCATAGGTCGCGGCGATCGCCTCACGCAGCTCAGTCGCCTGACCATCCGGGTAACGCTCAAGGCTGGCGGCGGCCTTCTGGAAGGCTTCGATCGCGCTGGGGCTTGCGCCCAGCGGTGTCTCGTTGGAGGAAAGCTTGTAGACCTTGGCGACGCCCGGAGCATGCTCCTTGCCCGGCACGTAAGCGGCGATATCGAGAATACCGGGGCGCGGCGCGGGGGCGTTTGCAGTCGTCATGGGATTGGGCTTTCGAGAGCTGTTAAACAAGGCCTTTGGCAATAGCGATCCAAGGCGATCTTGTCGAGGGTTTCGCCGCGGTCACCGCCCCTTCGCCACGCTTTCACGGGTCGTCGGAACGCCCTGCGGTGCAAGGACCGGCACGAAGACCCGGCGCGAGGCGCGGGCGGCAACCGGAAGCCCCTGGTAAAGCCGCTTTTGCGCTTCGACGATGATGACACCGGAGAAGACGGGCCAGAGCGAACGGCCCAACTTTTCAAACCCGCTTCTGAGCTTCAGCACCATCTTCAGCTTCGAGGGCGGGAAGAACA
The DNA here is from genome assembly GCF_030814475.1 of Pararhizobium capsulatum DSM 1112. Lineage (NCBI taxonomy): Bacteria > Pseudomonadati > Pseudomonadota > Alphaproteobacteria > Hyphomicrobiales > Rhizobiaceae > Pararhizobium > Pararhizobium capsulatum. The sequence goes on from NZ_JAUSVF010000001.1 coordinate 3,890,277, forward strand.
GCGCTTCTGCCGAAGCACCCGGTGTGAAATTGGTCTCGCGCAGCAGCGAGGTCAGCTGGCCGCGCGAATAGGGACGACCTGAACCGAAGGGTGTATGCTCCATGCGCGCCCACACGCCACGACGATTGGGCACGACGATGACGAGGCGTCCGCCCGGCGCCAGAACCCGCCAGAGCTCCTTCATCGTCTCGCGCGGGTTTTCGGCGAACTCCAGCGAATGCACCATCAGCACCCGGTCAATCGACGAATCGGGCAAGGGCAGCTCCTCGTCAAAGACGAGCGCCGTGGAGGAGAGCTCAGCCACCGGCCAGTTCACCGCCCCCTGCCCCGCCGGCATGAATGCGAAGGTACGCTCGGTATCGGCACGGAACCGGTCGAGATAAGGGATGGTATAACCAAGGCCGACCAGTCGCTCTTCCGGCAGCCGCGCCCAGAGCGACGACAGCGCCATGGAAATAGACTGCTCGGCGAACCGGCCGAGCTGGGAATGATAGAACTGGCGAAGGTCGACGATATCAGCGTGCATGGGGCTCATGTTAGTTCGCCATGGCTGGACTTCAAGCCATGTCCCGCTACATTCCCTGCGACTCAGCTGAACGGGAACCGTCATGGCCGCGCTCGAAATCGAACTCTTCCTTTGCCGTACCGACAATTTCGGCGTGCTGCTCCATGACCCTGAAACCGGTACCACCGCCTCCATCGATGCGCCTGAAGAACAGCCGATCCTCGATGCCCTCCAGCGTCGCGGCTGGATGCTGACGCATATCCTGACCACGCATCATCATCAGGACCACGTGGCAGCCAATCTGGCGCTGAAGACGCGGTTCGACTGCGCGATCATCGGGCCTGCCAAAGAAGCATCGAAAATCCCGGGCATCGACATGACAATCGGCGGCGGCGGCGACTTCGATTTCGCGGGTCATCCGGTCGAGGCGATCGAGACGCCCGGCCATACGGGTGGCCACATCTGCTTCTACTTTCCAGACGATAAGCTGCTTTTCGCCGCCGACACGCTGTTTGCGCTTGGCTGCGGCCGCCTGTTTGAGGGCACGCCAGCCGATATGTGGTCGTCGCTGTCGAAGCTCATGCTGCTCCCGGACGAAACCACCGTGTATTTCGGCCATGAATATACACTGTCCAACGCCCGTTTCGCCGTGACCGTCGATCCCGACAATCAAGAGCTTGCAAAGCGCGCCGCAGATATCGAGGCGTTGCGCGCCAAGGGAGGTTTTACCGCGCCGACCACGATCGGCCTGGAGAAGCGCACCAATCCTTTCCTGCGGGCAAAGGATCCAGCGATCCGCAAACATCTTAGGCGCGAAACGGCATCGGATACCGAGGTCTTTGCCGAAATCCGCAAGCGCAAGGACAATTTCTGAGATGAGCGAGACCTTGCAGACGGCGGATATCATCCGCGCGCTCAAACTCGAGCCGCATCCGGAAGGTGGCTGGTACTTCCAGACCTTCCGCGACCTGCAGGGCGGCTCGCGCGGCCACTCCACGGCGATCTATTACCTGCTCGAAGCCGGCGATCGCTCGCACTGGCACCGCGTCCGCGACGCCGCCGAAGTCTGGCATCATTACGCCGGAGCGCCCCTGGCCTTGAGTTTTGCCGAAGAGGGCAAGCCGGCGAGCACGATCACGCTCGGCAAGGATATTCTGGCTGGCGAGAGGCCCCAGGCATTGGTCCCACCGAATTGGTGGCAGGCGGCGGTATCGCTGGGAGACTGGACGTTGGTCGGCTGCACGGTTTCCCCGGGCTTCGTCTTCTCCGCCTTCGAGATGGCCGCTGACGACTGGCAGCCGCCATCCGCCTGATCACTCGGCCGGCTGCGTCTCCCTGCGCATCTTGCGGAAGATCACGTCGCGCGCCGCAAGCACGGCGCCGCCGGTGACGAACACGCAGGCGAGCGCGATGCGCCAGGACGGCTCGGCAAAACCGAAGAGAACGAGAATGAGCGTCGACAGAACGGGCGCGGCATAACTTGCCACGCCGAGAAGCTGGATATCGCCGTTCTTGACGCCATAATCCCAGGCATAGAAGGCAGCACCCACCGGCAGAAGGCCAAGGCCGAGCACGGCCAGCCACTGCGCCGAGGTTTCGGGCCAGACGGTCTGCTCAAGCCCGAGATGGCAGATGAACGAGAGGACGGAGGTCGCAAGGCAGAAGGCCGTGACAACATCCGTCGAGACGGCATCGAAGCGGCGGCTGAGCAGCGAATAGGCCGACCATGTAAATGCACAGGCCAGTGCGGCACCGTAACCCAGCGTATAGGCCTCGTCGAACTGCACGCCATTGCGGGCGACGATCAGGATCGTTCCGAACAGGCCGCAGACCGCGCCAACGATATGAAACCAGCGCAATCTCTCGCCCGGTAGCAGGGCCGAGCCGACGACGATCAGCAGCGGCCAGAGATAGGCAATCAGCCCGGCCTCGACGGCAGGCGCATTCCGGAGCGCGGTGAAATAAAGGAAATGATAGCCGAACAGGCCGGCAATGCCGACGATCCAGACCTTGGCCGGCTGCTTCAAGAGCGCCAGCCGCTCCGGCTTCCAGATCAGGACGGCGATGCCCGGCAGGCTGCCGATGGCAAAGCAGATGGCGCTGAGCTGGAAGGGCGGCATGGTGCCGGAGGCGGCCGTGAACAGCGCCAGCAGCGACCACATGAGAATGGCGGAAAAGCCGATCAGCGTTGCCTTGACATTCACGTCGTTCTCCGTGGACATTTGAGGGCGGTGTACACGATAGTCTCAAATGTCGCTTCTGCCTCAAAAGGCCCCGGTTGTCACTTGGCTATGCGCACCATTCCGTTGCCTTATTCGGCCCTGCGGCGCAACGAAACATCGCGATGGGCATTTACAGAGCCGACACCCGGTTGCGCCCGGCCCGTTTCGACAGATAAAGCCCTTCATCGGCGCGTTTCAGGATATCGCTGGAAAAACGATCGGGTTGGCCAAATTCGCTGACACCGCCGCTGATCGTCGATTCGCAACGCAGACTTTCCCTGAGAACGATCGGAATATTTTCGCGCAGTCGCTCAGCGATTTCCAAGGCATCGCCACGACGGGTGCCAGGCATCACAACGACGAATTCATCTCCACCGAAACGCGCAATTACATCGCTCTGGCGCAGATGCTGGCGGCATAGCCGCGCTATTTCCACGAGGGCCGCATCACCCGCATGGTGTCCCATCTCATCATTGAGCCGTTTGAAATTATCCAGATCGAAAACCAGGACCGAAGTCTGGGACCTTTCGCGTTCAAATATCTCCAACCGGTGGTCCAGGGTCTCGAGCAGCTTCCGTCGGTTGTATAGTCCCGTCAGGGCGTCCGTTTCGCTCAGTTGGCGCAGCTTTCGCTGAACGTCGTTCTTTTCGGTGATATTGCTCGCCACCCAAACGACGGCAGCTTCGCCCTCGACCGGAAAACTCAGCGCCTGAACACGTCCTTCGAACCAGATGGAATAATCGGGTCCGTCGCCAGCTCCTTTCACGTCGCTGCCGCTAAGTTCATATTCGACGATATGAAGGACACCGCTTTCTAGTGCCTTTTCAATTTCGGCGGCGAACCATTGCGCCTTCTCCTCCTTCAACACATCAAACATGCTGCGCCCGACAAGCGTGCTACCATCGTGATAGTGCCGGAGGTCCTTCCCGCCGAATATTGCCGCATAACGGCCACTGCGCGTGAGAATGAATGCGGGATCTGGAAGGGAGGAAAGAATTGAAGTTAATTGCTGCTGCGTAAACAAGGGTCACTTTCCCACGTACCTAACGACACGGCCCTGCGAGAAAAATACCCGAAATGTGCACTCGCTCACTGCGCGTATTTCTTTTGCAAATCAGCCTCCTAGTTCCTCCAGATTACCACGGTAGCATTTCATTTTTCTAAATGCTGGGCGCTGGAACAACGAAGAACATCCTCGATTGGTAGCTTGATGGGCCCTTGGCGCCCAAGCGATCAACCTCGGCGCCTTCACCGTTCGTCTCGGTTGCCTTCGGCCTCAGCAAAGGGGGGTCCCCTCATCAGTCCCCAAACCTAGTCGCCCAGACCGTCACCGGCCCCAAACTCGTCGGTATCCGGACATAGACCGGGGCATAGACATTCACTGTTTCAGCCATGGCAAACCAGATTTCCATCGATTCGAGCTTTCGCAGGTATTCCACGTCGTCGCGGCCCTTGCGGTAGCCGGATTTCGGCACGAACTTCACGCCGCAGACGATGACGTCGCCGCTGAACCCTTCGGTCTTGAACGGCCGCGTGCCCTTGGAGGACAGCTTGAGGTCCATCCGCGATTCGCCGTCGAAGATCGGCAGGGTCTTGGGGCAGACACGGGTTTTTGCGGGGAAGATCAGCCCGGAGAGCGGATCCACGACATTGCGCAGGTCGCCCTTGGTGACCGGCACCCAGTTTTTCGGGATGCGGCGGGCCGGCGTCATGGTCGCGGATGTCACGTTGCCATTTGCAAACTGCACATCGATCGCGCGCGCCTTCTTGCCGCTTTGATAGCGCATGGAATATTCCGAGGCATTCAACCGATCGCTCCCGACAGTACCGGATACGGACGTCTGACCCGATGTGCTGGCCAGGATATCGGCTATCCCCGCGGATTTCAGCGTGCCGGAAATCCGATAGTGACCCGAATCGAGCTCCGTATGGAAGGAAGCCTTGGCGATCGGCAGGCCGGCGAGCGAAATGCTGTAGTCGGTAACGTGCTTGATCTCGGTGGCTTGAACGCTTCCTGTGGATAAGGTCATGGAGACCAATGCCACGAGCACGGCCACATTGCTCCGCCAGTTCATTCCGTCACCTTCTACGATCAACACAATCTTAGCAGATAGGGCGTCTTTGCGGCATTTCTGCGCCGCTTCTGTTCTGCCTATCCTTAATGGAGGGCTTTCAAAAGTGGAATTGCCAGCGTATCTCTTCGCGCAACCAAATCGGGTGATTTATTTGGGAAAATGCTGGCGAAGGCGGCCAGCGATTCAAGAGTTTTCCCTGAAATGGAAGGTTTGGCTTGACGCGCCAAGCTTCTCTGACTATAGAACCGCAACTTTCCAATCATGGCCAGTGGGAATGCGGCCTGGGCTCTAGGCCCGCAAACGCATTGTACGACGGCGAAAAGAAAATAGGTGCACAATGTCCCGTAGTTGCGAATTGACCGGCAAGGGCGTCCAGTCGGGCAACAATGTCAGCCACGCTAACAACAAGACCAAGCGCAAGTTCCTTCCGAACCTGTGCAACGTCACGCTGATTTCCGACGCGCTCGGCCAGCGTTATCGTCTGCGCGTTTCGGCTGCGGCCCTGCGCTCGGTCGAACACCGTGGCGGCCTTGATGCCTTCCTGCTGAAGTCCTCTGAAAACGAACTGTCCATGCGCGCTCGTCTGCTGCGCCGCCAGATCGCCAAGAAGACCGCAGAAGCCGCTTAATCGGCTCTATCCGGTTTGAACAAAAAGGCTTGCCTTTCAGGAGGCGAGCCTTTTTCGTGTGACCGCTTTACTTTCATCCGCGTGCGGACTTCCGCAGGCGACCGTCCCTCCAACTGGTGGCATACCCCAGGATAAAAAAATGCTTCAAGCACGCACGTTTGCACTTTATGTCGCGATGATGACCCTCGTGGTCATCGCCTCCAACATTCTCGTCCAGTACCCGCTCCCCGGCAGCATCGCCGGCATGCAGCTCGGCGATCTCCTGACCTGGGGCGCCTTCAGCTACCCCATCGCCTTCCTCGTCACCGACCTTACAAACCGCCAGTTCGGCCCGGCCATTGCACGCCGCGTCGTGATTGCCGGCTTTGTCGTGGCCATCGGCTTCTCGATCTTCCTCGCCACACCGCGCATCGCCATCGCCTCCGGCTCGGCCTTCCTGCTTGGCCAGTTCCTGGATATCTCGGTGTTCAACCGCCTGCGTCGTCAGAGCTGGTGGCGTGCGCCGCTGATCGGCTCGCTGGTTGGCTCGCTTCTTGACACAGCGATCTTCTTCTCGTTTGCCTTTGCGCCGTTCTTCGTGATCTTCGGGCCTAACGATCCCTTCGCGCTGGATAACGCGCCGATCCTCGGCCTTCTTTCCGCAGAGGCGCCTCGCTGGATCTCCTGGGCGCTGGGTGACCTCAGCGTCAAGATCACCGTCGGCCTGGTGATGCTCCTGCCCTACGGCGCACTGATGAGCGTGATCAAGCCGATGCCGGGCCTGAAGGCTTCCGCACAGGGTTGATACATTGAAGGACGCCGCTGGCGCCCTTTCTTTGTTCAGGCAATTACTGCTTCAGTCGGAATTCCAGCATCAGGTTTCGTTCCAGAATCGAGTGATTGTCATCGGAAACGAGGATGATGCGGATGTCGCCATCCGGCATGATGACGATATCCAGCCCTTCCATATTGTCGATCTGATTACCCATGTCGGCCTGCATCAGCACCTCGCCTTTGGCAACAGCCCCCGGGCGAATCTCGCTGCCTGGAATGCGGCGGATCTGCATGCCGATCCCCTGCGAGAAGCTGAAGCGGCGTTCTAGCAGAAGAAGATCGCCATTCGGCAGGAAGGCGCCATCCGTCACGGCAAAGGGCGCCTTGTGGATAACGCCGAAGGTACCCTTCAGCGGGCCATCGAGGATGGCGGCAAAGAGGTGATTGTTCCTGTCGAAGCTCGCCTCCGTCACGATGACGGCCGCGCCCCCGAGCGGGCTTGACAACGGGGCAACCGCAAGCGTTTCCAGCGAGCGGTTATCGCGAAGCTGCTTTACCGGGAGCAGAAGCGGCAGGCTGCGCAGCGGCTTTGCCTGCGAGAAGCCCGGGTCGGGATAGGCATCCACGCGGTGCAGGCCCTCACAGCTCACCAGAACTTCACCGTTACGAAAGGCAAGGCCCTCGGCATCCATGCGGCTCTTGACCTGCTCTGAGCGACCATTCTTGTCCATCATCGAGGTGGCCGTCAGGTCTTTGACCCCACTGAGCTTGCCATTGGCATCGCGAACAATCCTGCCCTCCAGCCAGTGGCCCGTATCCATGACCGCAACGAAGGACTGGTGGTCCGGACGGAACCGGATCGAGGAGATGGCGCCCAGCAGGGCGTTGGAAGACGACATCTCGATGCCGCCGATGAACTCCAGCTTGCCAAAGACCGTGTCGTCCGAGCCTATCTTGAAATTGGTAATCTGGCGGCTTTCGACCGGTACGACCTCCTGCGGAGGAAGGGGATCGGCGTACGTGAAAGACGCCGACTGCAACAGCAGCGCGGCACAAAGGGCAATCGACGTCGCTCTCAAATGAAAGTCCTTCCGGCAAGCGGGCATTAAAATATCAGAAGCGATTTCAGGAAAATAAGCAGGTTTGCAGTCGCATCAAAACAATGAGATGAAAAAAGCTGCCTGGGTTTCCCAAGGCAGCCTCTGTTGAAAATCAGCCTGTCCGGCGCATCGCACCGGCCGACCGGCGCCGCGTGCTTTCATCGTCGAAGAGCGAGGCAAGCTGCTCGGTCATCGCACCGGCCAACTCGTCAGCATCGACGATGGTGACGGCGCGGCGGTAGTAGCGCGTCACATCGTGGCCGATGCCAATCGCCAAGAGTTCGACCGGCGAGCGTGTCTCGATCTGTTCGATGACAGCGCGCAGGTGCCGCTCCAGATAGTTGCCGGGGTTTACCGACAGGGTCGAATCATCGACCGGCGCACCATCGGAGATCATCATCAGGATACGACGCTGCTCGGGGCGACCGAGCAGGCGATTGTGCGCCCAGATCAGCGCCTCGCCGTCGATGTTTTCCTTGAGCAGGCCCTCACGCATCATCAGGCCGAGATTGCGCCGGGCACGGCGCCACGGAGCGTCGGCCGACTTGTAAATGATGTGGCGCAGGTCGTTGAGGCGGCCGGGTGCCTGCGGCTTGCCGCTTGCCAGCCATTTTTCACGCGCCTGCCCACCCTTCCAGGCCTTGGTGGTAAAGCCGAGGATCTCGACCTTGACGCCGCAGCGCTCCAGCGTGCGCGCCAGGATATCGGCGCAGGTGGCGGCAACGGTGATCGGACGCCCACGCATGGAGCCGGAATTGTCGATCAGCAGCGTCACCACCGTATCGCGGAAATTGGTATCCTTTTCCCGCTTGAAGGAGAGCGGCTGCATCGGGTCGATGATCATGCGCGTCAACCGCGCCGAATCGAGGTAACCCTCTTCGAGGTCGAATTCCCACGAGCGGTTCTGCTGCGCCATCAGGCGGCGCTGCAGCCGGTTGGCGAGACGACCGACGGCGCCCTGCAAATGGGCAAGCTGCTTGTCCAGGAAGGCGCGAAGGCGATCGAGCTCCGCTTCGTCGCAAAGCTCTTCGGACGAGGTTGTCTCGTCAAACTCCTCGGTGAAGATTGCGTAGTCGACCTTCTCGTTGAAGTCGTCGAAGGGCGTTGCCGGGCGTTTGACTTCGCCGGGGGTCTCGCTGTCGTCCTCTCCATCATCGGACATTTCGTCCTCGGAGATTTCGGCACCGTCCATCTCGCCTTCTTCCATCTGCTCTTCGGCAGACTGGTTTTCCTCGGCGGGGGCGGCTTCGTCGCCGGCATCCTCATCGGAGCTGTTTTCGTCCTGCTCCTGGCTGCGCGGCTGGTCTTCGTCCGTCTGGGTGTCCTGATCGTCCGGCTCGATGTCATCGTCGCCGTATTTTTCCGCCACATCCATCGCGGTCAGCATGTCGCGAACGACGCGGCTGAAAGCCTGCTGGTCGTTGACAACAGCAGAGAGGTTCGTGAAATCGCCGGCAGTCTTTTCCTCGATGAAATCGCGCCAGAGATCGACGACCTTGCCGGCGTTCGACGGGGCGCGGCGGCCGGTCAGCTTTTCGCGCACGAGAAGCGCCAGTGCCTCGGCAAGCGGCGCATCGGCCTGACGGTCGATCGCGGCAAAGTTCGATTTCGAATATTTCTCCTCGAGCATCGAGGAGAGATTTTCGGCAACACCTTCCATGCGGATCGCGCCGATTGCCTCGACACGAGCCTGCTCGACTGCGTCAAAGATGACACGGGCATCCGCACCCTGCGGTGACATGGTCGCGTGAATGCGATTGTCATGGCAGGCCTTGCGCAGCGCCATAGCGTCGCCAAGTCCGCGGGTGACCGCAAGTTCGTGGCGCGTCGGGCGCTTGGAGATTTCCGGCAGGCGGATGCGCTCGCCGGCAAGGCCGGGGCGCTCGTTGGCAAACACCACCTCGACCTCGGCATCGCCCGCGATGGCGCGGACGCAGCCGGTCAGGGCCCGGCGGAACGGTTCGACATCGACAGTTCCGGTCGGCCTGGCTTTTGAATTGTCGCCCCGCCCCGCCATGGATCAGGCCGTGGCTTCGAGCACGATGTTGGCGGCACTTTCCTTCAGCTCGACACCAAAGGCGCGCTGATAGTGCTCGGCCACGAGCGCACGCTCGAGTTCGTCGCACTTGTTGAGGAAGGTGACACGGAACGCAAAGGCGATATCACCGAAGATATAGGCGTTTTCGGCCCAGGTGATCACCGTACGCGGGCTCATGACGGTCGACAGATCGCCGTTGATGAAGGAGGCGCGGGTGAGATCCGCCACGCGCACCATCTTCGACACCGTGTCGCGGCCGCGGGCCTGCGTGAAGCCCTTGACCTTGGCGGCAACGATATCGACTTCGTTGTCATGCGGCAGGTAGTTCAGCGTGGTGACGATCGACCAGCGGTCCATCTGCGCCTGGTTGATCTGCTGCGTGCCGTGATAGAGGCCGGTCGTATCGCCGAGGCCGACGGTATTTGCGGTTGCAAACAGGCGGAATGCCGGGTGAGGACGGATGACGCGGCTCTGGTCGAGCAACGTCAGGCGGCCGGATGATTCGAGCACGCGCTGGATGACGAACATCACGTCCGGCCGGCCGGCATCATATTCGTCGAAAACGAGAGCGACATTGTGCTGGTAGGCCCAGGGCAGGATGCCGTCCTTGAACTCGGTGACCTGCATGCCGTCCTTGACGACGATCGCATCCTTGCCGACGAGATCGATACGGCTGACATGGCTGTCGAGGTTGACGCGCACGCAGGGCCAATTCAGGCGCGCTGCGACCTGTTCGATATGGGTGGACTTGCCGGTGCCGTGATAGCCGGAGACCATGACGCGGCGGTTGTGGGCAAAGCCCGCGAGAATGGCGAGCGTGGTTTCGCGATCGAAGAGATAATCCGGGTCCGCATCCGGCACGTAGGCATCGGCCTTGGAATAGGCCGGCACGCGCAGGTCGCTATCGATGCCGAAGGCTTCCCGGACGGAAACGGTCGTATCGGGAAGATTGGAAATATCGAGGTCTACCTTGCTCATCATGTCTCCAGCACGGAAACATCAGGGCGTTCCCGTATATCGTCTTCAAAATGTCGCGACTGTATTAGAACGGGTTCCTAGCAGAAGCCAGCCTGTTTTAACAATTGGTAAGCCTGGATAACCGCGCGAAAACGCTCTTCGGAACCCCTGTCTCCGCCATTTGCGTCAGGGTGATGCTTTTTCACCAGCTCCTTGTAGGCCGCCTTGATCTCGGCGGCCGTCGCATTCGCATGGACGCTGAGGGTCTCGAACGCCTTTGCCTCCAGTGTCTTCAGCTTGCGCTGGCGCGGCTCCTGCTTGGGCGCGCGGGCACGCGCCTGCTCTACGAAGCCGAAGGGGTCACGCATGCGGGCCTGTGCACCGGCGGATCCGGAGCGCATCTGCGACTGGGTCGGCGCGTTCTTGGCATTCTTGTTGACGCCGACGGTCCAGGTCGGGCGATGGCCGGTGAGCGCCTCCTTCTGGTAGCGGGCGATCTCGTTGTCGGAGAGGCCGGAGAAGTAATTGTAGCCCTTGTTGTATTCCTTCACATGCTCGAAGCAGAACATGAAGAACTCGTTTTCGGCATTGCGGCCGACCGGCGCGCGATGCACGCCGTTTTCCTCGCAGCCGTCCCACTGACAGACAGGCGCCATAGGCTCCGGCTTCTGGGCTGCGCGGCGGCGACTGGTGCGTATCCCGTCGAAATATTTTGAATCGAGTTTCATGGCGCTAATTATGGGGTGTAGCTGGGATCACAACAAGAATTGACAAATGGGAATGTTGCAGGCTCTTTGCGACTATTTTGCACCGCGCAGGCATCCCGCCGGAGCGCAACGCGCAACCCTGCGGTAAAGCCAGAAGAACGGGGCCAAAACATGTCACTTCAGCAGTCTATCGAAACAAAACTGACCGAAGCTTTCGCTCCGGAACGATTGATCGTTTTGAATGAGAGCCACCTGCATGCGGGACATCAGGAAAGTTTTGACGGAAGCGGCGAAACCCATATGCGGGTCAGGATCGTTGCGAGCGTTTTTTCGGGCATGAGCCGGGTGGCCCGGCACCGGGCGATCAATGAACTGTTGAAGGCGGAACTGGATGCCGGGCTGCATGCGTTGGCGGTGGAGCCTGCGGCACCGGGTGAAGCGACGCGGTGGTGAAGTTTTTCTTGCCGTTTTTTTGAGTTTTTGGCGTTTATCCCCCTCTGAACCCGCCCAAAATCATTCCCCCGGAGGCACATCCTCCGCAGGCCTAATCCGCAATCGCGTAATCCGGTTCTTCACCCGTTTCATGACGATGAAGCGCTTGCCGTAGAAGGTGAAGGCCTGGCGTTCTTCCGGGATGCTGCGTGATTCGTGTATGACGAGGCCCGCGACGGTGGTGGCTTCCTCGTCAGGAAGCGACCAGTCGAGTGCGCGGTTCAAGTCACGGATCGGCACGCTGCCATCAACGACGATCGAACCATCAGCTTCCGTGCGCACGCCCTGGATGGCGATGTCATGCTCGTCGGCGATATCACCGACGATCTCTTCCAGAATATCCTCCAGCGTCACCAGTCCCTGCATCTCGCCGTATTCGTCGACGACGATGGCGAAATGGACCTTGCGGCGCAGGAAGGCGTTGAGCTGGTCCTTGAGATTTGTCGTATCGGGCACGAACCATGGCTTCTGCGCAATGCGGACGATATCGACGGTTTCAGGCGTAACGTCCGGTTCTGCGAGTGCCCGCAGGAGATCCTTGGCATGCAGAACGCCGATAATATTATCAGCCGTGCCGCGCCAGACGGGCATGCGTGTGTAGGAGCTATCAAGAACCGACCGCACCAACACTTCCGGCGCCTCGTCGGCGTTCAGCGCACGCATCAGCGTGCGGTGGATCATGATGTCGGAGACTTCGAGTTCGCCGAGATCGAGCACGCCACCCAGCCGGTCGCGATCGGCCTTTACGAAAGAGCCTTCACGATGGAGGAAATCGACGGCGCCGCGCAGTTCTTCATGTGCGGTCAACATGGAAATCTCCCGCGAAAGACTGACGCCGAACAGGCCCAGGATGCGGCGTACGATACCGTTGACCAGGCTGGACACGGGACCAATGATCAGCACGACAAGCCTGACTGGCCGCGCAACCGCCAGGGCGAAGCGATCGGGCGCAGAAATGGCCCAGCTCTTCGGCAGCACTTCGGCGAAAACCACGAGAATTATAGTCATGCCGAGAGTTGCATACGCCACGCCTCTAGCCCCGAACATCTGGAGCAAGACGCTGGTCGCGATCGAGGACGACAGAATGTTGGCGAGGTTATTTCCGATCAGAAGCGCCCCGATCAACCGGTCCCGACGCTGAATCAGTTGGGTCACAATGCCGGCGCGCTCGTCGCCATTGACTTCAAGGGTATGGATACGGGCGCGAGAAGCGGCGGTCAGCGCCGTCTCGGAGCCGGAAAAAAACGCCGACAGCCCGATCATGAGCACGATGATGGCGATGCTCACCCCATTATCTGCCAGAAATCCAGCGAACGCGTCGAGCATCATGCCGGGTGTTTCTCCTTCAGGAACGAGAGCACTTCGGAGGCCGGAACGTCATCGGCGACGAAAGCCTCGCCAAGGCCGCGTGTGAGGATGAAGGTGAGCTTGCCGCCCTTGACCTTCTTGTCCTGGGCGATCGCATCCATCAGCACTTCAGCAGGCGGCAGGGTGCCGGGGATTTCATCCATCGACGTCGGAAGGCCGACGGTCTTCAGATGGCTCTCGACACGTTTTGCCACGTCCGGGCTTGCAAGGTTCATGCGCGACGAGAACTGGTGGGCAAGCACCATGCCGATCGACACGCCTTCGCCATGCACAAGCCGTGTACCGTCATAGGCGGTTGCGGCTTCCAGCGCATGGCCGAAGGTGTGGCCGAGATTGAGCAGCGCGCGCTGGCCGTTTTCCCGCTCGTCGGCGGCGACGACATCGGCCTTGGCCTGGCAACTGATCGCGACAGCCTCGATGCGGGCATCGCCACCGGCAAAGACGGCCTGCCAGTTCTTTTCCAGCCATTCGAAGAAATCCGGCTTGTCGATCAGGCCATATTTGGCAACTTCCGCATAACCGGCGCGAAATTCACGCGGGCTTAGCGTATCGAGCACATCAGTATCGGCCAACACCAGATCCGGCTGGTGGAAGACGCCGATGAGGTTCTTGCCATGGGGCGAATTGATGCCGGTCTTGCCGCCGACGGAGGAATCGACCTGCGCGAGAAGCGATGTCGGGATCTGGATGAAGCGCGAACCGCGCCGGACAATACCAGCAGCAAAGCCGGTGAGATCGCCGATGACGCCACCGCCAAGCGCGATGACAGCATCATTGCGCTCTATGCGCGCGCCGAGGATCGTTTCGCAGACGGGGATCAGATGCTCGAAGCTCTTGGTCTTCTCGCCGGCCGGCAGGATTGCGCTGACCGCCTCGATACCGACGCTCGCCAAGCCATCCATAAGCGCGTCGAGATAAAGAGGGGCGACATTGTTGTCGGTAATCACGGCCATGCGACGGCCCTTGAGGCGCTTTGCAATCTCGGTCGCGGCTGAAGCGATGAGGCCCGGGCCGATCAGGATATCATAGGAACGATCGCCAAGTTCGACGCGAACGGTACGGGGGGATGCGGTCATGCAATCTACACTCACTTCTTTTCGAGTGAGGCAAGCGCGGTCAGCACTTCCTCGACCATGATTTCCTTCTTCACGTCGCGAGACACAACGGTGAGATCGGCCTGTGCATAAATGGGATAACGGACATTCATCAGGTTCTGGAGCGTCTGCTTTGGGTTTTCCGTTTTCAACAGCGGCCGCGTATCCCGCTTGTTGACCCGTTCCCACAATACGTCGAGATCGGCGTTCAGCCAGAGCGACAGGCTGTTCTTCTTGATGTGCCGACGGGAGCGCTCATTGACGTAGGCGCCACCGCCGGTGGAGACGACGCGCGGCCCGGAATTCAGCAGGCGCTTGATCACCCGTGCCTCCAGTGCACGGAACTCCTCCTCACCATAAGCTGCAAAAAGCTCTGATATGGTCATGCGCGAGACACGCTCGATCTCGTGGTCGGAATCGACGAAGGGAATGCCAAGAACCTGCGCCGTCATCCGGCCGATGGCCGACTTGCCAGCGCCCATCAGACCGACGAAAACCAGGTTGCGCCTGCCGAGAGCGGCCTTTGCCTTGACCAACAGCGCCTCTGAAACCGGTTCGATCACGTCGTTCATAAAGTCACACTTCCCCGTTCCGCTCCGGTATCGACAAAACGACGGAAAGCGTCAAGGGATTGGGCTGTGAGAAAGGTGGCCCCAAGCGCCTTCTTCTTGCACTTCCAAACCTGCATGATCATATAGACCGCGTACCTAAAGCGCGTCGCGATCCTCCAGATGCGCTTTAGGTCTTTGTTTTTGCGCATGCCGTTATCGCAAAACCGCTGCACACTTTTGCGCGACATGCTTCAGGAGTTGAAAATGCCCAGCCTGTTCCGCTTCCTGTTCATTTGCGCGGTCATTGCGGGCGTCATCTATGGAACCATGCTGGCCCTCGTGACCTTCGTAAACCCCGTGGAACGGGACGTGACCATCCGCATTCCCTCCGAACGGATCAACAAGCCCCAATGAGCGATTTTTCAGGCCTTCACGTCGAATCCTTCCTGGAAATGATGAGCGCCGAACGCGGCGCGGCAAACAACACGCTCGTCTCCTACGAGCGCGATCTTGAGGACGCCTGCTCGTTCCTCAAGACGCGCGGCGTCAAGGCGATCGAGGCGGGCTCCGAGGACCTGCGCGCCTATCTCGCCCACCTCTCGCAGCAGGGCTTCATGGCCTCCTCCCAGGCGCGGAGGCTTTCGGCGCTCCGGCAATTCTACAAGTTTCTCTATGCCGAAGGCTTGCGGCGCGACGACCCGACGGGCGTGCTTGATGCGCCGAAGAAGGGCCGCTCGCTGCCCAAGACGCTCAGCGTCGATGACGTTACCAAGCTGATCGAACGCGCGGAACTCGAAGCGAAAGAAGCGGGGCCGGCAGCGCTCGCAAAGCTGCGCATGCATGCACTGATCGAGCTGCTCTACGCCACCGGCATGCGCGTGAGCGAACTCGTCTCGCTGCCGGCAAGCGTGCTTTCACAAAACGGCCGCTTCCTTGTCGTCAAAGGCAAGGGCAACAAGGAACGTCTCGTGCCGCTTTCCCGCTCCGCGATCAGCGCGGTCGAGACCTACGGCAAGGCACTCACAACGGAGACGGCCGCAAACGAGAAGGCTGAAGACAGCCCCTGGCTGTTCCCCTCCTCCGGCAAGGCGGGCTACCTACCCCGGCAGGTTTTCGCGCGCGACCTCAAGGATCTGGCTGCGCGTGCCGGGATAAGAGTGGCGACGATCTCGCCGCATGTGCTGCGTCATGCCTTTGCAAGTCATCTTCTTGCCAATGGAGCCGACCTGCGCGCCGTGCAGGAACTCCTGGGCCATTCGGACATTTCAACAACACAAATCTATACGCATGTGCTGGAAGAGCGGCTTCACCAGCTCGTCCAGAACCATCACCCCCTTGCCAAACAGGCGAAAAAACGGGATTAGGACCGCCAGAACCCTTGGATCGCGCCCAGCGCGCCCATTGGCGCAAAACGATCGGAAACGTATCTCATGCACAACTACCTCGATTTCGAAAAACCCATCTCGGATCTCGAAGGCAAGATTCACGAGCTGAAGAAGCTGGCCGGCGAAGACGAGAGCATCGACACGAGCGATGAAGTTGGCCGTCTTGAAGTGCGTGCGCGCGAGGCGATGGTCGATATCTATTCCAAGCTCAACCCGTGGCAGAAGACCCAGGTCGCGCGACATCCGCAGCGTCCGCACTTCGTCGATTATGCCGCCGGTCTCTTCACCGAATTCACGCCGCTCGCCGGTGACCGCAAGTTCTCCAACGACGAAGCCATCCAGGCGGGCCTCGCCCGCTTCCGCGGCACGCCCGTCGCCGTGATCGGCCAGGAGAAGGGCAACGACACCAAGTCGCGCATCAAGCACAATTTCGGCAGCGCCCGGCCAGAGGGCTACCGCAAGGCGATCCGCGTCATGGAAATGGCCGATCGTTTCGGCCTGCCGCTCGTGACCCTCATCGATACGGCCGGCGCCTATCCGGGCATCGGTGCTGAAGAGCGTGGCCAGGCGGAAGCCATCGCCCGCTCCACCGAGATGTGTCTCAACGTGAAGGTGCCGATCATCTCCGTCGTCATCGGCGAAGGCGGCTCCGGCGGCGCGATCGCGATCGCGACCGGCAACCGCGTTTACATGCTCGAGCATTCGATCTACAGCGTCATCTCGCCGGAAGGTGCAGCCTCTATCCTGTGGCGCGATTCCACCCGCGCCCGCGAAGCGGCGACCAACATGAAGATCACGGCCGAGGACCTGAAGTCGCTCGGCATTATCGACGGCATCATTTCAGAGCCTGTCGGTGGCGCCCATCGCGATCCGGATGCGGTGATCGAGCGGACCGGCACTGTCATCGCCGACGCGCTGAAGGAAATGTCCGGTCGCAACGGCGAACAACTGCGCTCGGACCGTCGCCAGAAGTACCTGAATATCGGCCGCCATCTCTAATCAGGATGGGGTTCCGTAGATGCAGGCTGGCAACGCTGCCAGCCTAACTGTGGGAAATACGGCAATAAGGTGAGTTAAAGCCAAATCTTGGCCATAATCATAGGGTCAGGGAATGGTAGGCACGGGGCGGGCCTGCAAGGTTAATAATTTGTGAAGTATAAGGACGTATTGATTCCGGTGCTCCGTCTCGGGGAATCAGTAGATTTGACTGCAATTCATAATGGGCTCTTGCCAATGCGTCTGAGAAATCTCGTTATCATAGCTGCCGTCGCTGCCCTGCTTGCAGGCTGCACGAACGAGACGCTCGATGCATTTGATCAGGCCGACGTCGATATCAAGAGCGTCAAGAACAAGACAACATACGAGCTTTCCGGCAAAATCGTCGCCAATATGCGGGCGGCAAATATGCCGAAGAACTCTCCGGTCATGATCCGCATCTTCAAGGAAGAGGGCGCTCTCGAAATCTGGAAGGCGACCGCCGACAACCGTTTCGCGAAACTGCGTGAGTACAAGATCTGCGCCTGGTCCGGCAAGCTCGGCCCCAAGGTCAAGGAAGGCGACCGCCAGGCGCCGGAAGGCTTCTATCCCCTTGGCCCCGGCCAGATGAACCCGAATTCCAGCTATTATCTCGCCATCAACACCGGTTTCCCCAATCGCTACGACCAGGCGAATGGCCGCCATGGCACCGACCTGATGATCCATGGCGCCTGCTCGTCTTCCGGCTGCTATTCGATGACCGACGAGCAGATGCAGGAAATCTTCGCGCTCGCACGCGACGCCTACAAGGGCGGCCAGCAGACGATCCAGCTTCAGGCCCTGCCCTTCCGCATGACCGCGGAAAACATGGCCCGCCACAAGAACAGCCCGAACATCGAATTCTGGAACATGCTGAAGGTCGGCTACGACCAGTTCGAGATCACCAAGCGGCCGCCGGAAGTCAACATCTGCGAAAAGAAATACGTCTTCAACCAGCAGACTGACGGCAAGTTCAATCCAGCCAGCCAATGCCCGGCTATGTCGACGCCATCAACGATGCAGGTGGCGCTGGCGAGCTACAACAAGAAATACGACCAAGACTACACCAAGGCCCTGAAAAAATACGATGGCATGGTGTGGTACGAGCCGAGTGAAGCCGAACGCAAGGCCATTGTCGCCAAGCAGCGCGTCGGCAAGGAACTCGCCTATGCGCCGACCGGCACGTCGCTCGACGCCGGCAAGCTGATGAAGGCCGAGGAACTCGAAAAGCTCGAAGCAAAGCGCGCCGAACTCGCGGAAGCCAAGAAGGCGATCGAGATCCAGACGGCCGAGCTTGAAAAGAGCACCCGCGGCGGCAAGAACGTGCCGGTTCCGGTCGAAAACCCGATGCCGCGGCCAATCGAGCAGGCGTCTGCCGAAACGACGACGGCCAAGAAGAGCTTCTGGAGCCTGTTTGGCGCCAGGGACGTAGCGGAACCGCAACCAGCCCCCGCCTCGACATTGGTTGAAGGTGGACCGGATGCGGCTCAGCAGCCAGCCCAGCAGACCGCCTCCGTCCCCGCACAGCCTGAGAAGGCCGTGCAAACGTCGGCGACAGAAGCAAAGCCTGCCGCCGCAGCAGCGGCTGCCCCGCAGGCCGCACAGGCTGGCGACATAGCGGCAACCGATCAGGCTGTCATCGGACAGCCGGAAGAAGCCCCCAAGAAAAAGCCGTTCTGGAAGTTCTGGGGCAAGTGATGCCCGATACGGATGCCGTGGTTTATGACCTCAAGGGGCTGAAATGCCCCCTGCCGGTCCTGAAAACCCGCAAGCGCATGCGCACGCTCACCCCCGGCGCACTGATCGCGATCGAAACCACTGATCCGCTGGCGGTCATTGACGTCCCGCACTTCTGCAACGAGGACGGCCACACGCTGGAGCAGACAGATGCCGTGACCGGCGGCCACCGCTTCCTCATCCGCAAGAAGGCGTAGCGAGCCCGGACAGTTACATCTTCAAACCGGGAACCGCGAGCGGATTGTCTTCCAGCGCCTGACGATCAGCCCGGTCGATGGAGGGGCGGCCGGTGAAGGCATTGAAGAGATCACGCACAAAAGCCTCTTCCAAACCCTTGGTGATGATCACCATGCGGGTGCGCCGGTCATTCGGATCGGGCCAGGCGGCCAGCCGCTGCGGCGGATGGAAGACACTCTGGACACCGTGGAGGATCAGCGGTCGCTCCGGCCGGTCGGACATCGCAACGACGGCCTTCATGCGCAGGAGCTTTTCACCATGCGCCGAGCGCAGCAGATCAATGAACATGTCCAGCGCCATCGGATCGATCGGCCGGTCATGGACGATGCTGAAGGAACGGATATCCGAACCGTGACGGTTCTCGTCATGATGGTGGTGATGATCGTGTCCATCATGATCGTGGCCGCAATGATCGTGGCCAGCATGATCGTGGCGGGCTTCGTCCTGCAGCCAGCGGCCGACATCGGCAATCTTCGTCGTGGGATCATAGAGGCCGCAGTTGAAAAGCTCGGCCTTGCCGGCGAAGGGCGTGTCGCCGTCAATCAACTGGGCGCGGGGATTGAGCGCCAATAAGCGTGCCTTCAGGGCTTCAATGGCTTCAGCCGAGGCGAGCGTGGCTTTCGACAGCACCAGCCGGTCCGCCATCGCCACCTGCTTGGCGGCCTCTTCGTGATTGTCGAGCGTCGAGACGCCATTGACCGCATCGACGACGGTCACAACGCCGTCCAACTGGTAGCTCTGCGCCAGGATGGGATTGCCGATGACCGATTGCAACACCGGCGCCGGATCGGCAAGGCCGGTTGTTTCGATGACGACGCGCTTCAGCGGCCGGATGCGGCCCGTCTGCATGCGGTCCATCAGATCCGCGAGCGTATCAACGAGCTCGCCACGGACGGTACAGCAGACGCAGCCATCGGCAAGCTCGATGATACCATCGCTGGAGGCTTCGACCAGCAGATGATCGAGCGAGACATCGCCGAACTCATTGATGATGACGGCCGTATCGGAAAGATCCGGATCCTTCAGCAGCCGGTTGAGCAGCGTTGTTTTGCCGGCACCGAGAAAACCGGTCAGGATCGATACCGGCACCGCGTTCGAAGATGCAGTCATGAAATGTCCGATCGGATAAGGCGACGCCCGAAGCTGCTTTTAGAAAGTCGGCCGCGGAACCGGGATCGGCACGTTGGCTGCATCCCCCTGCCCGCCGGCCACCTGGCCCTTGGTGTCAGTGGAGCCGCTGCCCGGCAGCAGTTCGGCCGAAACCAGCCGCAGGGGCCGGTCGATCTGGTGGATGAAGGGCGACAACAGCTTCTGGCGACCCGCCTCGTCGCGACCTTCGCTGCGAACCTTGGCGGCATGGGCCGAGCAGATTTCCTTGCTGACATCCGCAACCGTATCGCGGGTCTCGCCATAAGGCGCAATCTCGCCGAGGCCCGGCTTGCTGGCGCTGCTTTCGGTGAGCGCCATCTGCAACAGGCGTGCGGATTCATCGGCACGGCCACCGAGGCTGTCGGCACCCAGCACCACCGAGACGACGCTGCGGCCATTGCGGGTCGCGGATGAAACCTGGTTGAAGCCGGAAGCGCAGATGAAGCCGGTCTTCATACCATCGGCACCGTCAAAGCGGCCGATCAGCATGTTGTAGTTGGGAACCTTTTTCTTGCCGGTCTGGAAACCTTCATAGGCGAAGTAAGGCGCATATTGCGGGAACTCGCGCTTGATGGTGATGGCGAGAACCGCGAGATCGCGCGCCGTCGTGTATTGTCCCGGCGCCGGGAGGCCGTTCGGATTGACGAAATGCGACGACGTCATGCCGATGCGGCGCGCTTCCGCGTTCATCATATCCACGAAGGCTGGCTCTGAACCAGCGACCGTCTCGCCGATAGCAACCGCGACGTCGTTGGCGGATTTGATCAGCATCATCTTGAAGGCGCTGTCGAGCGTCATTGCCTGACCGGGCTTAAGGTACATCTTGCTCGCAGGCTCGGCGGCGGCGTTCTTGCTCATGACCACCGGGCTCTCGATCGTGAGGCGCCCGGCCTTAATGGCGCGGAAGGCCGTATAGGCCGTCATCAGCTTGGTCAGCGACGCCGGATACCAGCGCTGGAAGATATCTTCCTGCTCGTAGACCTTGAGCGAGCTGACATCGACAACCAGCCGCGGGTTGGCCGCTGCCGGCAGCATGCTCGACATGAGCGTTGCGCAGCTCGCCGCCAGAATGGCAAACCTTCTGCCCCAGCCGCCCATACGATTTACCTTGTTCACCACAATAGAACCTCGAAAAATCGGGAATTGCCTCGTGTCGTCCCGCTATTTAACCTATATGGCAAGGTGATGGCAAAGACCTTTCTTTCAGTGTCCAAGCCATTTCCATGCCCCGCAAAGGACCGACAGGAAAGAACAATGCCCATTCTCAACCGCGCCGCCGAACTCCAGAACGAAGTCACCGAATGGCGACGCCACCTGCACACGAAGCCGGAACTCCTGTTTGCGGTGGAAAATACGGCAGCCTTCGTCGAAAAGAAACTGAAGGAATTCGGCGTTGACGAAATCGTGACCGGTCTCGGCCGCACCGGTGTCGTCGGGCTGATCCGCGGCAATCTCGGCGAAGGCCGCACCATCGGCCTGCGCGCCGACATGGATGCCCTGCCGATGACCGAGACAAGTGGCAAGCCCTGGGCATCGACCACGCCGGGCAAGATGCATGCCTGCGGCCATGACGGCCACACCGCCATGCTTCTGGGTGCCGCGAAGTATCTTTCGGAAACGCGCAACTTCAGGGGCGCTGTTGCTGTCATCTTCCAGCCGGCAGAAGAAGGCGGCGGCGGCGGCAACGAGATGGTCAAGGACGGCATGATGGAGCGCTTCTCGATTGTGGAAGTCTACGGCATGCACAACATGCCGGGCATGCCGGTTGGCGAGTTCGGCAGCCGCGTCGGCCCGATCATGGCGTCGACCGACGAATTCATCGTCACCATAGACGGCCGCGGTGGTCATGCCGCGCAGCCTCACAAGACGATCGATCCCATCGTCATCGGCGCGCAGATCGTCAACGCGCTGCAGACGATCGCGTCCCGCACCGCCGATCCGCTGGCCTCGGTCGTCGTCTCCGTCACCAAATTCAATGCGGGTTTTGCCCACAACATCATTCCGGAGCAGGCCGTGCTGGCCGGCACCGTGCGCACCCTGATGCCGGACATGCGCGACATCGCTGAAAAACGCATCCAGCAGATCGCCGAAAACCTCTGCGCGGCCTACGGCGCCAAGGCAACCGTCCGCTATATGCGCAATTATCCGGTGACGGTGAACCACGCCGCAGAAACAGCGTATGCGCTTGAGGCTGCACGGTCGATCGCCGGTGAAAATCAGGTTTCCGATGGGCTCGACCCGATGATGGGCGGCGAGGATTTTTCCTACATGCTGCAGGCGAGACCCGGCGCTTTCGTCTTCATCGGCAATGGAGATACGGCAGGCCTGCACAATCCCGGCTACGACTTCAACGACGAAGCAATCCCCCACGGTATTTCGTACTGGGTGAAGCTCGCCGAAAGCCGGCTTGCCGCCTGACATGTCGATACACGACGTCGATAAAATCGATCGAAAGATCCTCAACATCCTGCAGGGCGACGGCCGGATCACCAACCTGGAGCTGGCCGAGCGCATCGGCCTGTCTCCTACCGCGACCAGCGAACGGCTGCGCCGGCTCTTGAAGGACGGATATGTCTCCGGCTTCGGTGCCCGGCTCGATCCCCACAAGCTGGGTTTCGGCCTGCTGGTCTTCATCGAGGTCATGCTCGACAAGACCACCCCGGAGGTTTTCGATAATTTTGCGGACGCCGTCCGCAAGGCGCCGGCCGTGCTGGAGTGTCATATGGTGGCGGGGGGGTTCGACTATCTCGTCAAGACGCGCTTCGAGGACATGAACGCCTATCGCAACTTCCTCGGCCAGGTGCTGTGGACACTGCCGGGAGTGAAGGAAACGCGGACCTACGCGGTCATGGAAGAGATCAAGAACGACGGGCCGTTGCAGTTGTTGTGACAGGCTTCTCTTCTCCCCGCGGAGGAAAAAAGAGAAACATGCTGCACGACCAACAATAAAAACCCTCCCGTTTCCGGGAGGGCTCGTAACAGGCTTATGGCCTGAAACCGCAGGAACTCGTTGACGCTACAGCGTCGCCATATCGATCACGAAGCGATAGCGCACGTCGCTCTTGATGACGCGCTCATAGGCCTCGTTGACCTGATCCATGCGGATCATTTCGATTTCCGAGACAATGCCGTGCTCGCCGCAGAAATCCAGCATTTCCTGAGTTTCCTTGATCGAACCGATCATCGAACCGGAAATGCTGCGGCGTGCAGGAACCAGCGAGAACGCATGGACCGGTACCGGCTTTTCCGGAATACCCAGAAGAACCAGCGTGCCATCGACCTTCAGAAGGCTGGCATAGGCGTTCCAGTCGAGCTCGGCCGAAACCGTGCACAGGATCAGGTCGAAGGCACCTGCGAGTGTCTTGAAGGTCTCCGCATCGCTGGTGGCGTAGTAATGATCCGCACCCAGCTTCAGGCCGTCTTCCTTCTTCGACAACGACTGGCTGAGAACCGTCACGTCGGCACCCATCGCATGGGCAAGCTTGACGCCCATGTGGCCGAGGCCGCCCATGCCGACAACTGCGACCTTCTTGCCGGGGCCAGCATTCCAGTGACGCAGCGGCGAATAGAGCGTGATACCGGCACAGAGCAGCGGCGCGGAAGCTGCGAAATCGAGGTTCTCAGGGATGGAAAGCACGTAGCCTTCCTTGACCACGACGCTATCGGAATAGCCGCCATAGGTCGGCGTCGTGCCATCGGCTTCGAAGCTGTTGTAGGTGCCGACGAGGCCGGGCAGATATTGCTCGATATCGAGGTCGCGCGAGGCGCAGGCCGTGCAGGAATCGACGAAGCAGCCGACGCCGACGCGGTCACCGACCTTGAACTTCGTCACACCCGAGCCGACCTCGGTGACAACACCGGCAATCTCGTGGCCGGGAACCATCGGGAAGCTCGAATTGCCCCATTCGTTGCGGGCTTGATGGATGTCGGAATGGCAGATGCCGGAAAATTTGATGCTGATGACGACGTCGTCCGCATTGGGCGCACGTCGTTCGAAAGTGAAAGGTTCAAGCGGCTTGGACGCATCGGTCGCCGCATATCCTCTTGCCAGGGCCATGGATTGCTCCTTAAATTTCCTGAGATGGGACTATGAAAGCTCGATTGGCTTCTCCCGCCGCCAATATGCATCGGAACGAAACCGGCCGTTAGAGCAATCCTGCAAAATTTTTGCACGATCCTGCAAAACGCCGGCCCACAGATTTGCAGGTGGATGCGCAACTCCTAAATTCGGAATACAAAAATCGTGGTCCACGCATCGGAGAGACACGTCATCATGAAGGAGGGCACGCTTTTGCGCCAGCAGGAACTTATCGACACCATCTCCTCCCTCGTCACCAGGGATGGAGAGCATATGACCCCGATCAGGGGATTGATGATCAATCGCCTCTCCACCATCGGCATGCCCGTCTGTTCCGCGTTCAAGGCAAGTTTCGGGCTGGTTGCGCAGGGGATGAAGGAAGTCGTGCTGGGTGATGAAACCTATCGCTACGGCGGCAGCGACTTCCTGCTGACGTCCCTCGACCTGCCGGTGACCAGCCGCGTGGTCGATGCCACGACGGACCAGCCCTATCTCAGCATCGGCTTCGAAATCGACTTTGGCAAGCTGGCAAGCCTTATCCAGACGCTTGGCCCCGCCTCCCCGAACGCGGAGGTCAGCGAGCGCGGCATGGTGGTTACCCAGGTTACGGAAGATCTCATCGATGCGGTGATCCGGCTGCTTCGCCTCCTGGATCGCCCAAATGACATCCCCGTCCTGGCGCCACTTATCGAACAGGAGATCCTCTTCCGGCTACTGTCGGGACCTCAAGGCGCGCGGTTGCGTCAGATGGCGATGGCCGACAGCCAGTCCCACCAGATCAGCAAGGCCTGCGCCTGGCTCAAGGAATACTACGCGCTTCCGCTTCGCATCGAGGAACTTGCAAACCGCGTCAGCATGAGCGTCTCGTCGCTTCACCACCACTTCAAGGCCGTTACCGCCATGAGCCCGATGCAGTACCAGAAGCGCCTGCGGCTGCAGGAAGCGCGCCGGTTGATGCTGGAGGAGATGCTGGATGCCGGCTCTGCCGGCCATCAGGTCGGTTACGACAGCCAGTCCCAGTTCAGCCGCGAATATGCCCGCCAGTACGGCGAACCGCCTTTGCGCGACGTCGGGCGAGCGCGACGTTCGCTGCTCGATCGTTTTACTGGCAACGGCGAACTCATGACCGAAGGCTGAACGGAGGCGAATATTCAACCATAAGGCGAGATAACTATTTCAGGAGCCTGAATAGGTAGCGGAAGCAGGTCTTTTTTTGGGCGCGTTTCGCTTTCATCCGCTGCATTGCTTTACAACCTGCCGCCTGTGGTCTCTCATCATCTGGCATCTTCGAAGCGAGGGCGTTGCTATGCTTTGCTGGGATCTGCAATCCAGATCGATCAAGAGAATTTACTACGACGGCGCCGAACGACTGCTGGGTATCGTCTCGGCACGGGGGCATCTGCGTGTCTTCGATTGCCCCGATCGTTTTCTCGTCGACAGGATGGTCCAGGCCGAGAAACCTGGCACATTCTTCGAACTGGTCATTGCACCGGAGGTGAAGCAGCTTTCGTCCCTGTCACTGCGGCGTATGCGGTTCAGCCGGAGAGTGAAACACTCCACTCCTTGAGGAGTGCCCGCGGCGGAGCTGTCTCCAAAGCGCCGCATGGAACATGTGAAAATTCTTGCTCCAAAGCGTGTCGCGCAAAACCGTGCGACATCCTCTAGAAACGCCGGATCACCCCAGTTTTCAAATTATCCAGTTCGAAGGTGCCCTGCGTCGTGCGCACCAGCAGCGTGACGTGCCCCTGCCCGTCAGCGAGCCGAAACACCTTCACACCCATGGCAGTCGCCGGGATGCCGGCATTGATAAGCCGCCGTCGTTTGGTCATCACGTAGTCGTCGCAATCACCGGCCGCGACATCGGCCTGCCAGACGTCCTGCTGCTCCATGCGCGGCACAATTTCCGCATTCACCTGATGTTGCACATAGGCGATCGCCGACAGGATCTGCGGGGTCAAGGACACCCGCTTCGGACCCTTCGCCGGGCATTCGACGATATGCTTCAGGCAGTAAAGGGAAAAGGCAACCGGCGGGAGCTTCGGGTTAGGTTTGTCATTTGTTGGAGAAGGGGGGGAATAGTGGAACTGCAGCGCTGCGATAAGCACTGCGGAAAACGCCACGGAAATCCAGAAGCTCTTGCCCACCTGCCGCCACCATAAAATTGCACGAGGCGGCGTTCAAGACCGCACCGGACCGAATTATTCTCCCCCTTCCGGCCGCCATTTCAACGACAACCATCTTTCTCCCAACATACTCAATGAAACTCTAAAAAAGTGGCAATGACGAGGCCCAGAACACCCGTCAGGAAACAATTGCGCACTTCATGCCGGGCGACGTTACCGCTTCGATGTCCACCGGCAGGCCGATTTAGCTGCCGAAACCCCGTCACAAGCCATCCTTGGGAAACCAGCGACAGTCGAAACACCGATCATGTGACAAATTTCCGCTTGAACCTGATACGCCGCCATGTTGATTGAAACCGCCAGATCGAGATATATCAGATAATGCAACAAACGTCAGAGCATTTCCATGTCGCAGCTGCCTACCAATGAGACCATTGCCGAGAGCACCTATCGGCGAATTCGCGCCGATATCATTTTCGGCCGGCTCGTTCCCGGACAAAAGCTGAGGCTGGAAAACGTAAGGGAATCCTACGACACCAGCATCAGTACATTGCGGGAAATTTTGAACCGGCTTTCTTCCGAAGGGCTAGTCGTTGCAGAGGGACAGAAGGGGTTCGAAGTCTCTCCGGTTTCCGTGTCCGACCTGAAGGAAACGGCAGCTCTGCGGCTTCTCCTGGAGACCCACGCCATCGAGCAATCGTTCATGAATGGGGATGTCGACTGGGAAGCTCCCCTGGTCTCCGCGCACTACAAGCTGGCGCGCATGGAGCAGGTCATGGCATCCGGCGATACCAGCAGGGCGGAGGACTGGAAGCGCTACGATTGGGAATTCCATCAAGCCCTGATATCTGCCTGTGGATCAAAATTGCTTAGGGAGACCCACTCCGTGATCTTCGATCGATACCTCAGATATCAGATGGTCGCCTTGTCCTATCGCGGCGATGTCGCAGCAAACGAGCACCAGCAGCTTCTGGACGCGGCGCTACGGCGGGACGCGGAGACGGCAAAGCGGGTGCTGGCGCTGCATATCCAGGGTGGGGTCGAACATGCGCTGGCAAGAGGGACGCTCAGATGACGATGGTTCGAATAGGCCCTCCCAGCTTGAATTTACATCATCTGCCACTGCCACTGGTTGGGATGGAGGGGAAAACATGCTGAAGCAGGTCCATGAGCCAGCGGAAACGGTAAGCGAGGTCGTATTCCGGCAGATCCGCCAGGACATAATCTCAGGGACATTGCCGCCGGGTACCAAAATCAAGCTTGAGCAGGCAAAGGAGCGCTACGGGGTCGGCATTTCATCCCTTCGTGAAATCCTCAGCCGCCTGACTGCGGAGAACCTTGTTGTCGCGGAAGGGCAGCGCGGTTTTGAGGTAAGCCCTGCCTCGCGGCGCGAGTTGCTTGAACTCGCCGACCTCCGGATTGTCCTTGAGACGCACGCGATCGGTCTTGCGTTCGCTGCAGGAAATCTTGAATGGGAAGGCCGCATCGTAGCGGCGCACCACAGGCTTGCTGCCGCCGAACGCAATCTGCTTGCAGGCGATGTTTCGCGAACCGTCGATTGGGTCCGATACGACTGGGAGTTCCATCAGGCGATCGTTTCGGCCTGCAACTCGTCAACACTTCTGGCGACGTTGTCGTCGGTTTTCGACCGATTTCTTCGCTACCATATGCTCGCGGAAAGCTTTCGCGGAAAACCGGTCGTGGAAGACCACAAGCTCCTGTTCGAACTTTCCATCCGGCGCGACGTTGCCGGGGCAACCGACGTTGTCAGGAGACACGTTCAAAGCGGTGTCGAGCACGTGCTCAAGAGCGGCCGGATTCTGTAAGGTTCAAAGCGCGTCTTTCGGTATCCCTTCAGGACGCATCTGCCTCTTCAGGGCAGCAATCCGGAAGATTGCATTCGGCGCGCCGTATCCGCGATAGCCGCGGCGTTCGACGATCTCGAAAAAGAACCCCTCCCCGTATGTTCCGCTGTAAAGCTGGAAATACTCGCCCTGCTCGTCGCGGTCATAAAGGATATTGTCCGCCTTCAACCGCTCGGTCAGCGCCGGATCGAGGCCGAAGCGCGCTTCGACGTCGTCGTAGTAGTTCGGCGAGATATGCAGCGGTTTGAACCCACAGCTTTGCAGGTCACGGGCGGTCTTGAAGATATCGTCGGTGAGAAACGCCAGATGCTGGATGCCCGATCCGAACTTCTCGGCAATGAAATGCCCCGCAAGTGTGCGCCGGTTCTCCGCTCCGTTCATAGTTATGCGCAGGGCTCCGGATTCATTTTCAACAACCTGGCTTCGAACCACCCCCGCGGGGTCGATGATATCGACCATCGGGGTTTTCCTCGTCTCGAAAATCGAAGTGTAGAACAGCAACCACGTCAGCATTTCGTCATAGGCAACGGTCTGGGCGACATGATCGATCCGCAGAAGGCCGGCTGACGGCCCCTCATTGCCGTCAACCACCGGTCGAAAGTCGATTTCCGAAAACCGGCCCAGGGTGCTCTTGTCATCGATCAGATAGACAACCCCGCCGCCGACACCGCGGATGGCCGGCAACTCAAGCTCACCCTCCGCAACTGGCTGGATGAAGGCCTCGGCGTCCAGAGCGAGAGCGCGGGCATAGGCTTTTGCCGCGTCGTCAACAACGAGTGCGATCGCGTATGCAAAGGTACCGTGGACGGCATAGGCGGCATTCGCAAAGCCTTCCTGGTCGACATTGACCAAAATCCGTATCTCACCCTGCTCGAAGAGAAAGACCTTTTTCGTGCGGTGGACAGCAGTCTTGCGGAACCCGAGAGCATGCAGCAATGCCGTCAGCTCGACAGCGCCCTCTTCGTCCGTCGCAAACTCCACGAAACCGACACCTTTGACAGGCGCCCTTTCCGGCATATCCGGTCCCGTCATCGTCCCGCTGCCGAGACTGCGGCGCACCTGATCGCCCAGGTAAATCAGCGAGCGATGACCATCGGCGGCGATGGCTCGCGACGAGCCGCCACGAAACTGATCATTGAAGATCTCCAGCGAGAGGTAGCCGTCGTATCCTGTCGCAGCCACCGCCTCGGTGAAAGCAGTCACGGGGAGATCACCTTCTCCGGGCATGTTTCGGAAGTGACGGCTCCAGTAGAGCAGGTCCATGTCGATCAAGGGAGCATCGGCAAGCTGCACGATGAAAATCTTCTCCTTGGGAATGGAGCGGATCGAATTGACGTCGATCTTGCGCGACAATGTGTGAAAGCTGTCGAGGATAAGGCCGATATTCGGATGGTCGGCGCGGCGCACGA
This sequence comes from Pararhizobium capsulatum DSM 1112, assembly GCF_030814475.1. NCBI lineage: Bacteria > Pseudomonadati > Pseudomonadota > Alphaproteobacteria > Hyphomicrobiales > Rhizobiaceae > Pararhizobium > Pararhizobium capsulatum. Next base: position 3,919,764 of record NZ_JAUSVF010000001.1, read on the forward strand.
TTTCCCAGGCGTCCCGATGGTCGCTGATATGCCGTCCCCAGGCGAGAGCCTCGTAGCCCACTCTCAGACCGCGCTTGGCAGCGCGTTCACCGAGTTCATGAAAATCTGCCGCCGCGCGATCGATGCCACCGACGGATGCCGGCGAAACATTTGAGCAGACGAGGACGAGATCCGTCCCGAGCTCCTGCATGACATCAAACTTGCGCTCTGCACGGTCGAAGGTGCGGCTCCGAAGCGGCTCCTGCATGCCCTCGAAATCGCGGAATGGCTGAAACAGGGTGATCTCCAGGCCATGATCCCGGACGAGCTTTCCGACATCTGCGGGACTGCCATCGAATGCAAGAAAATCATTCTCGAAGATCTCGACGCCATCAAAGCCGGCCCGCGCGATTGCCTCGAGTTTCTCCGGGAGTTCCCCACTGATTGTTACTGTCGCAATCGAGGTCTTCATTTCATAACCCTCCCGGTCTTGCACGACGGAATTCATGACCTGCGGATCGAACGATCCGTCAGTCGAAAAATCGAGCGCTGTCATTATTACAAATCTATCCGGAAATTCAAATAGGCTGCTGTGTTATAAATTCTCATATGATTTTGAAAAACTCTGTTGATTTGATCGCCATTGTCTGGCAATTATGATCTCACAGTCAAAGGTGAGGGTGGCTGTCCGGTCAAGCGACCGCCAAAGGAGGAGGAATACTTATGTTCAAATCTATGCTGACACGCAGAAATGCGATGCTTGGAGCCGTAGCCTTGGTGACTGCCGTCACCCTGACAAAACCTGCGGCGGCTATCACGCCGGATGAAATCAAGGCACGCGGCAAGATCATCGTCGGAATTCAGGGTGACAATCCCCCATGGGGCTTCGTCACCAGCGGCGGCAAGCAGGATGGACTGGATGCCGATATGGCGGCACTGTTTGCCCAGGAACTGGGCGTGACCGTCGAGTTCGTGCCGCTTGAAGTCAACAACCGCATTCCTGCGCTGACGGCAGGCCGCGTCGACGTCCTGTTTGCCACGATGGCAATGCTGCCGGACCGTGCAAAGGCGGTTCAGTTCAGCAAGCCCTATGTTGCCAACGCGATTGTTCTGATCGGGCCGAAGTCCGCTGAAATCAAGACAAATGCCGACATGGAAAAGTTCAGTGTCGGCGTCGCAAAGGGTGCGGCCCAGGACACGCAGGTCACGAAGAATGCACCGGCGAACACGACCATCCGGCGCTATGACGGTGACGCTGCAAGCGTTCAGGCCCTTGTTTCCGGCCAGGTCGACACGCTGGGCGGCAACATCTTCTATATGGACCGCGTGGAAAAGGCTCGCCCGGGCGAGTTCGAGAACAAGCTCGAGTTCCAGAAGCTTTACAACGGCGCCTGCACACGTCTCGGCGAGACGGAAATAAACGCGGCTCTCAACACCTTCATCGACAAGATCAAGGCAAACGGCGAGCTCAAGAAAATCTACGACAAGTGGATGAAGGTGCCGGTACCGGAATTCCCGGAAACCCTTGAAGGCATCCCCTTCACCGCAAAATGACAACTCCATAGATTGAGCGTTCGATCAACAGGTGGGCATCCTGACGATGCCCACCGATGCCACTGCCATGTTCAGAGACCGGCTCAGATCCGCGTCCGGGGAACACGATCATGAACAAGACAATCTTTGTGCTCAACGGACCGAACCTCAATCTTCTTGGTCAGCGCGAGCCGACGATCTATGGTACAACCACTCTTGCAGACATTCGCGAGCGATGCGTCGCGAAGGCGAAGACATTAGGCTTCGAGATCGAGTTCCGGCAGACCAATTTCGAGGGCGAACTGGTTGAAAGCGTGCACCAGGCCCGCACCGACGCCTGCGGCATCATCATCAATCCGGCAGGCTATACCTTCACGTCGATCGCCCTCCTGGATGCGCTGAAGACATTCGATGCGCCGAAGATAGAGCTGCACATCTCCAACGTGCACGCGCGTGAAAGCATCTATCACAATTCGCTGATCTCGCGCATCGCCACCGCCATCATGATCGGCTTCGGGGCGGATGGGTATGAACTGGCTATCCAGGCTATGGCTGGAATGGTCAAGCGGGACTGAATTTCAGGAAGACAGTCCGGAAAGAGCGCCATGAACTATAAGTTGGATTTCACACCCGTGATCGATGGCATGCCGAGCCTTCTGCTCGGCTGTCTGGGTACTTTCCTGCTCGCCATTTGTGGAATGCTGCTCGCCACCGTGATTGGAATTGGCGGCGTTATCCTGCGGGATTCCCGTTTCAAGCCGGTGCGGTGGATGATCATCGGTTTCGTCGAACTGATCCGCAACACACCTTTCCTGGTCCAGATCTTCTTCATCTACTTCGCCCTCCCCTTCGCCGGTGTCAGGCTTGATCCGACGCCGACGGCGATTATCGCGCTCGGCATCAACGGGGGCGCCTATGCAATCGAGATCATCCGCGGCGGCGTCCAGTCAATTCCCAAAGGACAGATGGAGGCGGGCCTGGCGCTTGGACTGCACAAGGCGCAGGTCTTCAGGCTGATCATCCTCAAACCGGCACTGAGAGCGATCTATCCCTCCCTGACCAGCCAGTTTGTGCTGTTGACGCTCTCCACCAGCATCGCATCGGCGATCTCGGCCTATGAGCTCACATCGGTTTCGCAGCGCATTGAATCGGAAAGCTTTAGAAGCTTCGAGGTCTATTTCACGGTCACGGTTTTCTATTTCGTGATCTCCTGGCTGATGATGCGCATGTTTGCGCTCTTTTCAGCGCGCTACTTCAACTATCCCGTCAAGTAAGGAGGAGCGTCATGGGTCACGATGAATTCGTCTTTCTCCTGATCGGCCTGAAATGGACCGTTGTCCTGTCCGCTGTCGGCTTTGTCTGCGGCTGTATTGCCGGGCTTGGTGTCGCTCTTGCACGCGCCTCGGGCATTCCGCTGGTGGAGCGGATAACAGCGGGCTACATAGCCATATTCCAGGGGACGCCCCTCCTGATGCAGCTCTTCGTGGTCTACTACGGCCTCGCACTGCTGGGTTTCGTGCTCGATGCGTGGGTGGCCGTCGCAATCGGCCTGACGCTTCATGCCAGCGCCTATCTCGGCGAGATCTGGCGCGGGGCGATCGAAGCGGTGCCGCGCGGCCAGACCGAGGCTGCAAAGGCTCTCAGCATCAGATACGTTTCGCGCATGAGGGATGTCATCCTGCCGCAGGCGCTGCGCATCTCCCTGCCCGCAACAGTCGGCTTTCTCGTGCAGCTGATCAAGGGGACCTCGCTCGCATCCATTGTCGGCTTCACGGAGCTGACTCGGGCCGGCAACATCATCTCCAACCAGATATTCGAGCCCTTGACGGTCTTCGGGATCGTTGGAGCGCTGTATTTCCTGATGTGCCTGCCGTTGACCATTTTCGGCGCCCGTCTCGAACGCAGATTTGCCGCCGCAACGGCGCGCTGACCCGCGCCGCCTGACGTCGCTTAGCCAGTACCCCCGTGGAGCCTTGCCTATGACCAACCTGACAACTGCCATCGGCGCAGAGACGATGATCACCATGGAGCGGGTGGAAAAGTGGTATGGCGCCTTTCAAGCCCTCCACGACATCAACATGTCGGTCCGCAAGGGCGAGCGGATTGTCCTGTGCGGCCCTTCCGGCAGCGGCAAGTCGACGCTCATCCGATGCATCAATCACCTGGAGAGCTACAACAAAGGCGAAATCCGCGTTGGCGGCATCCTTCTCAACAACCAGGCAAAAATCATTGATGCCATCCGCCGAGAGGTTGGCATGGTCTTCCAGCAGTTTAATCTGTTTCCGCATCTGACCGTGATCGAGAACTGCATGCTCGCGCCCATGCGGGCGCTGGGCATCGGCAAGGCCGAGGCACAGGAGCGGGCACGCGGACTGCTTGATCGGGTCAAGATCCTGGAGCAGGCGGAGAAGTATCCGGCCCAGCTCTCGGGCGGCCAGCAGCAGCGTGTCGCGATCGCCCGCGCGCTGTGCATGCGCCCGAAAGTGATGCTGTTCGACGAGCCGACCTCGGCTCTGGACCCGGAAATGGTCAAGGAAGTTCTCGATACGATGATGGGTCTCGCCGAAGAGGGCATGACGATGATCTGCGTTACCCACGAGATGGGCTTTGCCCGCCAAGTGGCAGACCGCGTGATCTTCATGGCCAGCGGTGCAATTGTCGAGGAAGCGCCGCCCGCCGAATTCTTCACGAATCCGCAACATGAGCGAACCCGAAAATTCCTCGGAGAAATTCTGCATAGGTAAGCGATCTGCGCGACCCGACGTCGCCGCATAGTCGCAAAATTCCGGGAGCCGGCCAATGAAGCCGCTAAAGATTGCAGTCATGGGAGCAGGCCTTATCGGCAGGCACCATGCAGAGCGTATTCTCAGTGAACCGGCAACTAAGCCCTCGGCAGGCGTCGCCCCTTCCGTGGCCGGTCGCGACTTTGTCGAACGCGCAGGCATCCCGTGGTATCGAAACTTCTCGAAGATGGCAGCCGGAGACAGGCCTGACGGCGATGTAAGGCTCCCGGCGATTGGGCAGCAAGGTCTCGCCACCCTGCGGGTCATCGAAGCCATCAAGACATCAGCGCGGACAGAGCAAACGGTTCGCCTTTCGACATCTGTGCCTCTCCCGATCTCCAGAAAGTCCAGCAAATGATCACCGGCACGACCAAACTCATTGCCCATCTCGGCTACCCCACGGAATCCTTCAAGGCGCCGCTGATCTACAACCCCTATTTCGAGAAGCACGAAATCGATGCCGTTGTCGTACCCATGGGCTGCAAGCCGGAAGAGTATCCGGCGTTCCTGAAGTCTCTCTTCCGCCTGTCCAACATACACGGCGCGCTCGTCACGATGCCCCACAAGATATCGACGATGGCACTCCTTGATGAGGCATCGACCAACGCCAAGGTCGCGGGTTCCTGCAATGCTGTCCGCCTCGCTCCCGATGGGAGACTGATCGGGGATATGTTTGATGGTGAGGGTTTTGTTCGCGGGGTCCTGCGAAAGGGTAGGAAAGTGACCGGAGCCCATGCGCTCGTTGTCGGCGCCGGTGGGGTCGGCTCGGCGATTGCGGCCTCGCTGGCGAAGGCAGGCGTGGATCGCCTGGCGATCTTCGACGCAAACGAGGTAACCGCCACCGCACTGCTCGAACGGCTGACGAAATTCTATCCGGACCTGCACGTCACCACCGGCTCCACCGACCCTTCCGGATTTGACATCGTCGTCAACGCAACACCTCTTGGAATGCGTCGTGGCGATCCCCTCCCGATCGACGCCGAACGCATTTCCCCGTCCACATTCGTCGGTGAAGTCGTCATGACGGAAGAGATAACGCCGTTTCTGAAGGCCGTGCGTGCCCGGGGATGCGCATTTCAGGTCGGGACCGACATGCTGTTCGAACAGATCCCCGCTTATCTCGAATTCTTCGATTTTCCGACCACGACAGCGGATGAGTTGCGAGCAGTCGCAAGGATCGGCAAATAAAATCTGCCAGTCTTTGCCTTATCCTGCGAAACTCGTCGAAAGCATACCGGCGGAAGGCTTCATTCTATCCTTGAACGGATTTCAATGCAGAACCGTTCACCGAGGGCAATTTCCCCAGCGAACGATGCAATAGCTGACGAAGATGCTGACGGATATCGCCAAAGGCTGGGCTATGCCGATCGGGACGTTCGGGAAGGTCGATGTCGAGCACCTGCATGATGCGGCCGGGCGAAGGCTGCATGATCACAATGCGCCGCGCGAGGAACAGGGCTTCGTCGATATCATGCGTAACGATGATCATGGTCGGTTTCGACGCCGCCCAGATATCCAGGAGATGATCCTGAAGATCGGCGCGGGTGAAGGCATCCAGCGCTGAGAAGGGCTCATCGAGCAGAAGCACTTCCGGATTGACCACCAGCGCGCGGGCAATCGCGACACGCTGCGCCTGCCCGCCGGAAAGCTCCTTCGGCCAGCGCTCCGCATAGTCGGAGAGCCCGACACGGGCAAGGCCACTTGCGACGATCTCATCACGGGCCGTCCGGTCGAGATCTGCAAGTCCGAAACCGACGTTCCCGGCCACGGTCAGCCATGGCAGCAGGCGCGGTTCCTGGAAAATCATGTTGATGCGAGGATGCGGCTCGATAACCGTCTCGCCGTCGATACTGACCTTTCCCCTGGTGGGCGTTTCCAGCCCGCTGACCAGGCGCAGAAGCGTGCTCTTTCCGCAACCCGACCCGCCGATGACTGCGGTGATCTCGCCATGCGGAACCGACAGCGAAAAACGCTCCAGAGCATGCTGGCCGTTGGGGTAAATCTTGGTGAGGTCCCTGAGGTCCAGCATGAATCAGCGCTCCCGGCGAAAGTTGTCCTGCCACCGCAGAAGCGGCGCAGTCACAGCCACGAGCATACTGTCGGTCAGCTTGCCGACAACAGCGAAGACAAGGATGGCCGCCATGACCTGATCGGGCTTGCCGAGCTGCTGGCCATCGACCAGCAGATAGCCCAATCCCTCCGACGCCCCCATGAACTCCGCCGCAACGACAAACATCCAGCCAAGGCCGAGACCGGCGCGCAGAGACAGCACGAAGGTCGGCAGAACGGCGGGCAGCAGGATACGGCGGACGAGATCGAAGCCGGACAGACGGAAAATGCGTCCCACCTCGACGATCTTGCGATCGACACCCAGCAAGGCGCCAACCACGCCGAGATAGACGGGAAAGAAGACGCCGACCGCAATCAGCATGATCTTGGAAGCCTCGAATATCCCGAACCAAAGAATGAATAGCGGCACCCAGGCAATGGACGGGATCGCCCGCAACGCCTGCAGCGTTGGATCTACCAGCCGGCGAACCGTCGCAAAATATCCGACAACCGCGCCGATAACCGTTGCTGCCGCAGCCCCGAAGACGAAGCCCAGCGCAACACGAAGGGTCGTCGTCCAGATATGCAAGGCAAGCTCGCCAGTGGCGGCGAGGCTTGAGAGCGTGGCGATGACGCGCGATGGCGGCGGAACAAGGCGACCGTTGATCAGCCCGACGGTGGCCGCAGCCTCCCACAGGAGCAGAATACCCAGCGGAAAAACCACCGATAGCCCGATCCTCGCAAGGGGCAGCCTCTGCCGGACCTTATCGGAATAGCTCGCCTGCAAGGCGAGCCTCTCTTCCACCACGTCGGCCATGTCCTATCCTATTGAGTAACCGCAAAACGCGTGTCGATCAGATCTGAAACGGTCTTGGCGATATCGGCATCGGCCGGCAGCACGCCAGCCTGCTGAAGCGCTAGACCGGCAGCGAGGATGGTTTCGCGCTGCTTGTCGCCGATGACCGGCTGGGAAAGATCTGTCCGCTCAAGCTGCTTTTCGATGACTGGCTCCGGAAGCTTCGCAGCCTCGACCAGCGCTGCCTTCAGGGCGGCCGGATCGGCGATTGCCTCGGCGCGGGCGGCCTCATATGTCGCAATCACGCGAGTGACGATATCCGGGTGTTCATTGGCAAACGTCTCGGTGGTGTTCAGCACGCCCCAGCTGTTGTTTTCCGGTTTACGGAAGAAGAGTTTTGCATCGCCTTCGAGCTCAGCGGAGGCCATCAGCGGATCGAGGCCTGCCCAGGCATCGACATCGCCCCGCAGAAGCGCAAGCTTTCCATCAGCATGCTGCAGAAGCACGATGCTGACATCCTTCTCGGTCAGTCCTGCATCTGCGAGCGCCCGTATCAGGAAGATATGCGGATCGGTTCCACGCGTGACGGCGATCTTCTTGCCCTTCAGATCCTCGACCTTGGCAATGCCCGTGTCGGCGCGGGTTACCAGCGCCGTCCATTCCGGTCGCGAATAGACATAGATGGATTTGATCGGATTGCCGTTGACGCGGGCGATCAGCGCAGCCGCTCCCGCGGTCGAACCGAAATCGATCGACTCCGCGTTGAGGAATTCGAGTGCCTTGTTGGAACCGGCAGATTGAACCCAGGTGACCTTGATGCCGTCCTTCTCGAATTCCTTTTCCAGCAACCCCTCCTTTTTCAGGAGCACGCTGACGGGATTATAGGTCGCCCAGTCGATGCGGATTTCCGAAAGATCAGCTGCGTGGGCGCCGAAGCCGAGGCCGAGCGACGCCGCAAGTCCGAGGACTGCGCTACGAATAAGGTTCATGATCGTTCCCCTTGAGTTTGAATATTCCATTGGCCATCAAGGTAACGGCAACGAGGGGTAATCTTGAGAAATAATCTACCAATTTTGTTGATATAGTGGGAAATTACGTAGCGTGCGCTGGCGCATGGCGCGCATCCACGCGTCGCGAGCGCGATACCCACCACGGCATGTCAGCACACAGACCACCACGCCTTGCATCGGCGTGGATAAGGATATTCTACGAATTTTATATAGAATAGGCCACCATTCCTTAGCGGCGCGGCTGGGCTGCGGCATACTTCCTCCATCGTCCGTGATGGGCGTCCGTGATGGGAAAGTGAGACACATGGCGGAAGAGGGTTGTAGAGTATCGATAGACACATTGGTCCTGCCGGGCTTGAATGGATCCGGCGAGGGACATTGGCAATGGCACTGGCTGCGCGATCACGCAAATGCCCGTGGCGTCGAGCAGGACAACTGGATCTGCCCCGATCTCGACGATTGGCGCGCCCGTCTCCAGGCATCCCTGACCGAAGTTCGCAGCGTATGGCTCGTTGCCCATAGTCTCGGCTGCATTCTCGCGGCCAATCTCGCAGATAGCCCGCTGGCATCGCGGATCAAAGGCGCGCTGCTGGTCGCGCCCTGCGATCTCTCCGTCGTCGAGGAACTGCACCCCTGCGCCGTGAATTTCGGCGCAATGCCATTGAAACGTCTGCCGTTTCCGAGCCTCGTCGTCGGCAGCCTCAATGATCCCTATATGGATTTCAACATGACCCAACGCGTTGCGCAGGCTTGGGGAAGCGAGTTGATCGACCTTGGCCACGCCGGTCACATCAACATTCGCAGCCGCTTCGGTCGCTGGCCGCAGGGCTATGACCTACTTCGGCTGCTGCAGACCAACATCAAGAAAACAACGATCGCCGCAGCAACCGAGCGGAGATCGCTGAGACCATCGACGCAAGCTGCATATTCCTGAGAAACGAGCAGTCTCCGGCCGAATCTCGCCGGCCGAAGGCATCAGCGAACCCCAATGTCGCGTTTCAGTTGGCCCGCGCCCAGGGAGCAATCCACCGCTCCAGCAAGCGGGCAAGCACCTCGAGCAAGATGGCAATAACCGCAATGACAATGATGCCGGCGATGACGACGTCGGTCACCAGGAACTGCGCCGCAGACTGTATCATGAAGCCAAGCCCTCGCGTTGCCGCCACCAATTCGGCGGCGACGAGCGTCGACCAGCCGGTGCCGAGCGCAATGCGCGTTCCGGTGAGGATGGAAGGCACGGAGGACGGAAGAATGACATGCAGCAGAACCTGAATACGGGAAGCACCGAAGGAGCGTGCGGCATTGATGTGGTCCTTCGGCACCGCCCGCACCCCGGCCGCCGTCGCGATGATGATCGAGGGCAGCATGGAAAGGGCGATGACCGTAACCTTCGATGCCTCCCCAATCCCGATCCAGATGATGATCAGCGGCAAGTAAGCCAGCGGCGGTAGCGGCCGCAGAAATTCCACCACCGGATCAAGAATGCCGCGCCCGATCCTGCTGGTTGCGATCAGCAGACCGGCGGGAATGCCGATCGCAACCGAAACGACCAATGCCGCAAGCACACGCCCCAGACTTGCCGCGGCATGTTGCGCAAGCGTGGAATCGACAAAGCCCTCCGTTATCAACGTCCAGAGTGATGCTCCGACAACAACGGGGGAAGGCAGGAAAATCGGTGAAACCAGCTCGGCGGCGGCAGCGAGATACCAGACGACAAGCAGCCCGAGCACCGTCAGCGTAGAAATCACCGCCACGGGTATCTGGCGACGACGCACGGCAGGCACTGCCTGCTCCACATCGTCAGGAATTTTCAGGGATGGCTCGGCAACGATGGTCATGCGGCAAGCTCCTCCTCTGGCGAAAGCGTGTGGATGAGATCCGTCAGCTGTTCGTGGATGCTCTTGAAAAGCGGCGTCGCGCGAAGGGTCTCTGGCTTGGCACCGGCAAGCAATTCGGCCCCGAAACCAGTCTCGAACGTTGCGGCGATCCGCCCTGGATTTGGCGAAAGCACGATGATGCGGGTGGCAAGCAGCAGCGCCTCGTCAATGCTGTGGGTGATAAGCAGCGCGCCTGCGCCACTCTTCTTCCAAATATCGAGAAGGAAGCCCTGCATCTTGGTGCGGGTCAGGGCGTCGAGGGCACCCAGCGGCTCGTCGAGAAGCAGGAAACTCGGTTCGGATGCCAGTGCCCGCGCGATCCCGACGCGCTGCCGCATACCACCGGAAAGCTCCCAGATACGGCGATCGGCGGCATGGGAAAGAGCGACAAGCGCAAGCAACGCATCGGCTCGTGCACGCCGTTCTGCTTTTGAAAGCCCCCGAAGCTTCAGCGGAAAGGCCACGTTGTCCCGCGCATTGAACCAGGGATAAAGCGCATCGTCCTGGAAGACGACGGCACGTTCTGCACCGGGCCCGACGATACGCGCGCCATCGAGCAGGACGCCGCCCTCGGTCGGCACCTGGAAACCCGCGGCGAGGTTGAGCAGGCTCGTCTTGCCCGAACCCGAGCGGCCGATGATCACCACGAACTCGCCGCTGGACACCGAGAAATTGATGGAATCCAGAACCTGCTGCGGCAGCCCTTTCCGCTCACGCGACGGATAGGACAGACTGGTCTTGGTGAAGGTAAGCGTGCTGCGTGTCATCTTGGCCTCTCATGAAGAGGCGCGACGCAGCTTGCGGCTGCGTCGCGCTCGGATATCAGGTGCAGGTCGGGTCAGAAGGAAAGCTTGGCAGCTTCTTCGACCCAACGGGTTGAGACGTAGGGCTTGTAGTCGTCGAGGATGGCGGGGATCTTGCCCTGCTCCTTCAGGAACGCCGACGTTTCAGCCACGGCCTTCACCGTTCCGCCGCCGAGAAGATCGGCACCGGCCTGCTCTTCGAGCGTCGGGAAGATGTAGCCCTTCAGCAGCGCCGGCACTTCTTCCTGCTTGGCGCCGGTCAGGCGGGCAATCTTTTCAGCTTCCGGCGACTTGGCATCCCAGCTTTCCGGCTTGGCGCGGTAGGCTGCCGTTGCATCGCCCGTTACCTTGACGAAGGCTGCAACCACATCCGGATGCGCTTCAGCAAAAGTCTTGCTGACAATCCAGGCATCGAAGGTCGGGCCGCCCCAGCTCGCCACGTCGGCGGAAGTGGCAAGCACCGTGCCGCTCTTCTTGAGCTCGGCGAGAACCGGATCCCACACATAGGCACCGTCGATATCGCCGCGCTGCCAGGCGGCTGCGATTTCCGGTGGCCGCAGGTTGAGAATTTCGACCGACTTCGGGTCGATGTTCCAGTGCTTCAGGGCCGTCAGCAGGCTGTAGTGGGCGGTGGAGACGAAGGGGGTGGCGATCTTCTTGCCAGCCAGATCTTCCGGCTTGGCAATGTCACGCACGGCAAGCGCCTCGGCTTCGCTGATCAGGCCGACCAGCGCAATCGTCTCGATCGGCAATTGGCGGCTTGCGGCCGCGGCGAGCGGCGAGGAACCGACATAACCGATATCCAGCGAGCCGGATGCGATCGCCGCAATGACATCGGCGCCGCCGTCGAACTTCTGCCAGTTGATCTTGGCGCCGGTAACCTTCTCATAGGTGCCGTCTGCCTGCGGAACGCGCGAGGGCTCGACGATTGGCTGGTAGCCGATGTTCAAGGTGACATCGTCAGCGAAAGCCGTCGAAAAGCTGACTGTGGAAACGATTGTTGCAGCAGCAAGAGCCGCAAAAGTGCGTCGCGTGATTTTGGTCATGGGGTCCTCTCTCATAAACGGCGATGCCGAGTTCCCCTAAATTCTCATAGTCAATAGAATTAGTAGAGGAAAAGCCAACTCAATTTCGGTACATTTTGGCACTTAGTTTTCTCCCGCCTCTTGCAATCGTGAGGATCGATATGCGTCTGGAAGCGAGTTCAAGGGTGTAAAAAAATCCACATATGATTAAATCTATAGAATGACCTCTTTTTCACTCTCGCCTCGCTTGGTTTAGGTTCACCGGAATACGGACATCGGTCCGTTCAGGAGTTCGAGCATGCCGTTTCAAAAAAGCGTTCCCGTCGTCGGCATTGTCGGAGGCGGTTTTACCGGCGCCACGGTCGCATTGCATCTCGCAAATACGTTTGGTAAGCGTAAGCCACCCAAGATCGTCGTTTTCGAACCGAGGGAACGGCTGGGCGCAGGCCTCGCCTATGATACAGCGGAGCCTGTTCATCGCATCAACGTGCCCGCCGGCAGGATGAGCGCTTACCCGGACGACCCCGAAAGCTTCACACGCTGGCTTGAGAAGACGGACGCACTCGTCGACGATCCCGAAGCCTTTTCTGCAGACGGCACTCCTTTCCCGCGACGCGCAATATTCGGCCGATATGTGGCAGCCCAGCTTGCCCCCCTGCTCTCCTCGGGCATCGTGGAACACAGACGCACCACTGTTTCGGAGATTGCGCGCGACGCCGGGCGTTGGATCGTGCAGCCACAGGATGGCCAGACGACCGAAGTCGATATCCTTGTTGTCGCCGTCAGCCACCCCTCTCCCTCCCTGCCGCGTTCCTTGCGGGCCATTGCGAGCCACCCAAAGCTGATTGGCGATGCAACGAGACCGGATGCGCTTGCTCCGATCGAACCTTCAGATCGGGTGCTTGTAGTCGGCAACGGGTTGACCGCAGCCGACGTCATCGCCGCCCTTCGCAGGCGTGGTCACCGCGGCGCCATTACCGCCATCTCGCGCCGCGGCCTGCGTTCGCGTGGTCATTCAAAATCCGTCCAGGACCCTTTCGGCGACTTCCTTGATCACCCCTCGCCGACAGCCTCCCATCTTCTCCATCGGGTGCGCCAGCAAATTGCTGCTGCCGTACGGGCCGGCTTCACCTGGCATGCCGTTCTCGATACCGTGAGAAGTCAGGCCCAAACGATCTGGGCAGGCCTGCCGGTTGCAGAGCGGCGACGGATCGTGCGTCATCTGCGGCCGTTCTGGGATGTCCACCGCTTCAGGATTGCGCCCCAGGTGGAACACGCGCTCGATGAGGCTGTCGAGGACGGCAGCCTGTCGATCCTCGCCGCCTCCGTCCTCTCCGCCAAGCAGGGCGATGATGGCTTTCACCTGCTCCTGCGCAAGCGGCACGCGACGGAACCCATGCCGCTTGTTGTCGATGCCGTGGTTGTGACCACCGGCCCCGGCCACGGAAGCATCCTGCAATCCCAGCCATTCCTCTCCGGGCTGGCCGAAAATGGTCTGCTGACCCTCTGCCCGACAGGTCTCGGAATCCTGAACGACCGCACTGCGCGGGCGGTGACCGCACAGGGAGAGCATCTCGAGACGCTGTTCATTGCCGGGCCGCTGGCCCGCGGCACGGTTGGCGAACTCATGGGGCTTCCGCAAGTCACCGAGCATGCGGTGCTTGTGGCGCAGCAGGTGGCCGACATTCTGTCCGCTGGTCCCACCGGAGATCCGGTGAAACCAGCGGCATTCAAAAAGCAGGCCGCTCTTCCATAGGCTGCGGCCCGCCTATCGCCGCCTCAAGAAGCCGATGCGAGCTTGACGTTGCCGCCATGGCCGCCGCCACCGAAGACCTGCCGCTCGCCGAAGGACGAGCGGATCTGGTTGCGCGGACCGCCGAGGCCGATTTCCGGGAACAGCAGCTCGGAGACGCGATAGGCCTCTTCCAGATGCGGATAACCGGAGGCGATTACCGTATCGATGCCGATCTCCTGATATTCGCGAAGCCGCGCCGCCACCGTTTTCGGGGATCCGACAAGCGCCGTTCCGGCCCCGGTGCGCACGAGACCGATGCCGGCCCAGAGATTGGGAGAAACTTCAAGCTTGTCGCGACGGCCATTGTGCAACGCCACCATGCGCGCCTGCCCGACGGAATCCGATGCTTTGGCAAAAACGGCCTGAGCGGCTTCGATCGCTTCGTCCGAAAGCTTGGAGATCAGCCGGTCTGCCGCTTCCCAGGCCTCATCATCGGTCTCGCGGACGATGAAATGCAGGCGGATGCCGAAGGAGACCTCACGCCCCTTGGCTGCGGCGGACTTGCGCACGCGTTCCACCTTTTCGGCAACCTGTGCCGGCGGTTCGCCCCATGTGAGGTATTTTTCGATCATGCCGCCGCAAAAATCGATTGCGGCATCGGAAGAGCCGCCGAAATAGAGCGGTGGCCGCGGTTGCTGCACCGGCGGAAGACCAAGCCGCGCATCGATCGCCTTGATGAACTTTCCATCGAGCGTGGATTTGCCGGTTTCCAGAAGCTCGTTGAACACTTTGAAGAACTCGTCGGCATGATCGTAACGCTCATCATGCCCGAGGAAGACGCCGTCACCCGCCAGTTCCTGGGCGCTGCCGCCCACGACGATATTCAGGAGAAGCCGGCCATTGGACACACGGTCGAGGGTTGAGGCAAGCCGGGCATAATAGGCAGGCGACGCCGTGCCCGGACGGACGGCCACAAGGAATTTCAGCTGTTCGGTGCGCGCGGCAAGATCGGCCGCCAGCACGAAGGATTCCTCGCAGGCAACACCGGTCGGGATCAGCACGCCCGAATATCCAAGCCGATCGACGGCCGTGGCGATCTCGCGGAAATAACCGGGGTCCACAGGACGGCTGAGATCGTCGGAACCGAGATAGGCTCCGTCCCCCGACGAGGGGATGAACCAGAGGAAATCGAGCGGCTTGTCAGTGGCGGCCATGGAAAGATCCTTTTGAACGAAGCTGTGCCCGAAGGACTGCTCCCGCAGCGGGATACGCGCCAGGGGGAAAACAATCGTCCCCGGCAGCCCCTCCCACCGCAGGCGTCAGCCAAACGGGCATTTCGGAAGAAGAATAGAATTTTCTATAATTTCAGTAAGGAATATTTTTCCATGGAGCCGCCTATGCGTGGATTTCTGTCATCGTTTTCTTTTCAATCGGGCTTTTGCGGCGTGTACACCGCATAGCGCGCACCGCAATTGCCTTCCATAGCCGCGCGTGATCGGCGGCAAGCCGTCTTTCGTATTCGGTGAAATCCTCTGTCGTCATGGTTGGCTCCGTTTGGCTGGACAGCGGAAAGCGTTCACGCGGCATCTTTTCCGCCCGTGGCTTAAGTTTTCATCATCCCTTTCGCTTTGAAAGCGGCGGCGGGATCGGCCGGGGCACATCGGGTGCCTGATTGGTAAGTAATAGATGACACGCGATGTGCCCCGTCTCGGTGGTTTTTACCTGCAACTCCGGTTCCTCTGCAAAGACGGTACCCCTTGCGGTGGGACCGAAGTCAGGAGGCATTTGCGCCACCAGCCGTCTGCTTGTGTGCCTCACAGGCACGCCCCGCTCTCTTTCAAGCGAGAGGGAAACCATTTTCTGCAAGCCCCCTTGGCCGCGCCTGCGTTTCAAACCCAGGCCAAGGGCACCGGCCCCACCTCGCCGGCAACGCTTTCCGGTGTATCCGATGGCAGGACGGGAGGAGTGTGCCACGGGGGAATGGGGCGGGGATTTGGGGGGAGGATGGATATAAGAGATTGCCGATACGGCTGCAGAATAACCGCTATTGGGCCGATACTGTTGAAAAACTAACCGTTGTCGGCATTGGGATGTCATGATTCAATCGTCGCATTGATTTGCGGGGGATTGAGTGATGATGGGATGCCAGACAGCTCCAGCGCAGCTCTTCTACGACTTCTGCCTTGATGATCACGTTCCTGCCGACCACATGCTGCGCGGGATCGACCGCCATCTCGAACTCGACAGCGTACGAGCGCACTTGAAGCCTTTCTACAGCGCCACGGGTCGCCCCTCGATTGATCCCGAGCTTATGATGCGAATGCTGATCATCGGCTATTCCATGGGCATTCGCTCGGAGCGACGGCTTTGCGAAGAGGTCCACCTCAATCTCGCCTATCGCTGGTTCTGCCGCCTCGGTCTGGACGGCAAGGTCCCTGATCACTCAAGCTTCTCGAAGAACCGCCATGGCCGGTTCCGGCAAAGCGACATCCTGCGGCATATGTTCGAAACGGTAGTGGAGCGCTGCCTCTCTCAAGGGTTGGTTGGTACGGAAGGATTTGCAGTCGATGCCAGCTTGATCGCGGCGGATGCAAACAAGCAGCGCTCGGTACCAGGATCGGAATGGGAAGCCAAAGAAGATGCGGGACGCTCGGTACAGGAATATCTGGCTGTTCTCGATGATGCTGCTTTCGGCGCTGCCTCGCCGGTCACGCCGAAGTTCATCTCCTCGTCTGATCCGGCCGCCCAATGGACCGGTGCCCACAAAGGCCACGCCTTCTTCGCCTATGCGACCAACTATCTGATCGATACAGACCACGGCGTCATTCTGGATGTGGAGGCGACACGGGCGATCCGCCAGGCGGAGGTCGGTGCATCCCGCACAATGCTCGGCAGGACCGAGAACCGCTTCGGCTTGCGGCCCGATTACCTCGCGGCCGACAGTGCCTACGGTTCTGCCGACAACCTCGCCTGGTTGGTCAACGAGAAGGAGATCGCGCCGCACATTCCGGTCTTCGACAAGTCGAAGCGGACGGATGGCACCTTCTCGCGTTCCGACTTCACCTGGGAAGCCGAGAAGGAGCAATACCTTTGCCCTGCCGGAAAGGAGCTGAAACAATTCCACCGCACTTACGACCCACCCAGATCGGGGATCACGGCCGAGGGAACCCGGCTTTATCGTGCCAGCAAGAAGGACTGTGATCAGTGTGAACTGAAGCCTCGATGCTGCCCGAACATGCCTATGCGCAAAGTACCGCGCGATCTCAATGAGGATGCACGCGATGTCGCCCGAGCGATTGCCAAGACACCGGAGTATGAGCAGTCACGGCATCGTCGAAAGAAGGTCGAAATGCTCTTCGCTCACCTCAAGCGCATACTACGGATGGCACGTTTAAGGCTTCGAGGGCCGTGTGGTGCGAGAGACGAATTCCTGCTTGCCGCAACCGCACAGAACCTGAGGAGGCTGGCCAAACTCAGGCCTCAGATGCCGCCATGCGGTGCCATCGCCGCTTGAGGGCGGCATCGACCGATACCCTGCGCTAAGGCGTAGGCAGATCGCAGCATAGTGCACCGCCCAAAAGACCGAAAAGGGCGTGTGAGCGGATAATCCGTCGAGTTTTTCAACGATATCGGGCCCAAAGCGGCCATCCGGGTACGCGGCATGATAATCGGCTACGAGAGGCTTCTCACCCAATCCCGAAATGCCTCAAGAAGCGAGCGCAGATTTTCAGGGCCGCCAACACCGCGAAAGGAATTGTCCTCTGTCCAACACGCCCACCAATCCTGCTCGGCCTCAAGACTATGGGAAATTCGGTCTAACGTCTTTCCGTCGAGAGCCGATCCTTTGAGATCGACTTTTAACGTAAACCCAGGATTATCGAGGGTGCCGATCTCGAAGCCGAAGTCATGCTCCCAATCGCCGTTACATTGTGCGTTGTACCAAGAGACCAAGAAATCTAGTGCGTCCACATTCTTCACCATAGGCCCCGACACGATCAGTGGCCCCGACCGGTAAGTCCTTGCTATACCGAGAAATGGACAGTCGCAACGAAATTGCACTGTACGCTTCTGGGCGCAAAGCGGTCATGAACGATTCCATTTCAACCGAGGTTGGCCCTGATATATTAGGTTCTGTTGACAAAGTAGGGTAGCCAAATCTTTGCGGCAGCCAACGCGAGGAAGGCTTCAAAGGAAGCTCTGGTCTTATCGTATCTGGTGGCGATCCTGCGAAACTGCTTGAGACGATTAAACATCCGCTCGATACGATTGCGATCCTTGTATGCTCGGTAGTCACAGGCAGGCGGGTTCTTCCGGTTCGCTTTTGGCGGAATAACGGGACGGATGCCGCGCATCAAAAGCTCTTCCCGGATAGAGTCGCCGTCATACCCCTTATCTGCCAGGAATAGCCTGGGCTTGTTGACTGGCATGGCCAACAGAGCCGGAACGGCATTGTAGTCCGAGGTCTCGCCACCCGTCAGGATAAAGCCAAGAGGGCGTCCCTGACCGTCCGCTCTGGCATGGATTTTTGTCGTAAAGCCGCCGCGTGATCGACCAAAAGCCTCCTTATGAGTCCCCCTTTAGCGCCCGCTGCCTGCGAATGGCCGCGAACTGTGGTGCTATCGATCATGTGCTGCCAGTCGTCAGTCAGGCCAAGGCCGACCAATGTTTCCAGAAGGGCATCCCAAACGCCGTGCTCAGCCCATCGCCGGAAACGGACATAGACCGAATTCCATTTGCCGTATCGTTCGTGCATATCCCGCCAAGGGCATCCGACGCGCAGAACGTGCAGCATCCCGTTTAGAAAGCGCCGATTATCATGGGCAGGACGGGATTTTCGTCCGCGCTCCGCAGGCAAAAGCCCTTCAATAATCCGCCATTCGACATCCGAAAGATCGCCACGAGCCAAAGCAGCCTCCTAAAAGACAGCGTTGAATCATGCTTCAGGTGATTTGCAAACCCACTTTGTCAACAGGACCTAGAGATTTTAGAAAAAATATGAATCTTTCCTCAGTTCTAAAAACTATTTTTACAATAGTTATTATTATCTTCCAGCGGACTTTCCTTATTCTTGTGAAACTTCCGTCGGTTTTTGCAATCTCGTACATCTACTCCCCCGGAAAAGTTGCTGTTTTAGTCCACTGCTGTCGTGACCGCAATTGGGCGCAAAGCTGCCGAGACGGCCCCTTCCAATTCCGTTGGCTGAATTGAGTGCAGGAGGATTCGGCATCGCTTTTTGCGAGACCTGAAATCCTCTAAATCCATGTATTTATTTATTTTTAGCGAAATCTTCTGAAAAAAGCGTAATGCAACAGCGCCACAACACGCCTAACTCACTGGAATAATTTTCTTTTTCATCCATCCCCGACGCAAAGCGCATCCTTGCAGACCGGCCGTGCTCCCTGCCAGATAGGGCTCATTCCAAGTCTGGTGGATACCGATGCCCCTTCTTCAAGCGCAAGCGCTTTCCCGGTCCTTTGGATCGACGCGGGCGCTTGCCGATTTCAGCTTTTCGATTGACCCCGGCGAGATAGTTGCGCTGATGGGCGCCAACGGCGCGGGCAAATCAACCTTCGTCAAGATCATCTCCGGTGTCCTGCTGGCAGAGAGCGGCAGCCTTACTTTCAAGGGGCAATCCTTTGCCCCGGCAACACCGGCCGAGGCGACGGCGGCCGGCATTGTCACGGTGCACCAATCGACCGATCTCGTCGGCATTCCCGGCCTGACGGTGGCCGATGCGTTGTTGCTCAACCGCTTTGTCGATCCCAGGCAGCCCTTCTTCGTTTCCCGCGGCCGTATTCGGCGCGAGGCGCAGGCCATGCTGCGGGAAGCGGGCTTCGACCTGCCTGTCGATCGCGATTTTGCCGATCTTTCCGCCGCCGAGAGGCAGCTTGTGGCGATTGCCCGCGGGCTCGCCAACAAGGCCGAGCTGCTGATCCTCGACGAGCCGACTGCGAGCCTTTCGGCCACTGAATCCCGGCGCCTCTACGCAACGCTGCTCGACCTGAAGAAGCGTGGCATCGCCATTCTCTATATTTCCCATCGCACCGCCGACCTCGAAGCGCTCGCGGATCGTGTTGCGGTGTTACGGGGTGGCCGGCTCGTTGAAACCTTCAAGCGGCCGGTGAACTTCGATGCCGCGATCGAGACGATGATCGGCAGGCCGCTTGCCTCCGCCCGGCCGGATGCCCGCGCCCTCACCGGAGACCCCGTGCTGGAACTCTCCGGCATCCGGCTTCTTCCCGGCAGCGATCCGTTCGACCTCACCCTCCATCGTGGCGAGGTGGTGGCGATCACCGGCGTTCTCGGCGCCGGCAAGAGCCGGTTGCTCTCGGCGATCTTTGGAAACGGCAAGCTTGCTGCCGGTGAGATGCGGCTGGAGGGCCGGCCCTATGTGCCGGCAAATCCGCGGCGCGCGGTGGATGCAGGTGTCGCCATGGCCGGCGAGGACCGGCACCGCTCCTCGCTCATGCCTGCCGGCTGGCCCGGCGAATCCATTGCTGCGACCATCAGCCTGCCGCACCTTCACCGCTGGTATCCGGGCGGTCTGATCCGGCCGCGGCAGGAGCGAGAAAAAGCGGAGGCAGCGATCAACCGGCTCGGCATCCACGCTTCCGGTCCCAATGCGTCCGTCTGGACGCTTTCAGGTGGCAACCAGCAGAAGGTGGTGCTTGCCCGTTGGGAAGCGGAGCCCGGCAAGCTGCTGCTGCTCGACGAGCCTTTCCAGGGCGTCGATGTCGGCGCTCGCCATGACATCATCACCGCCATCCGCAGCCGCAGCGACCGTGCCACCCTGATCGCCACTTCCGACCCCGAGGAAGCCATCGAAGTCGCCGACCGCGTTGTCGTCATGGACCACCAAACGCTCCTTCCAGACCGCCGTGACGCCGGCGCCAGCCACGACAACAGGGAACTCGCCCGATGACGACCGCACACGAAAATGCTCCCGCAGCAACAGTCGGAAACACCGGCGATGGTCTTCGCGAAATCCTGCGGTCCGGCGCGGTGTTCATCCTGCTCGCCGCCATGATGATCGGCTTTGCCATCGCCCAGCCGGCCTTCATCAACCTCAACAACCTGATGAGCATCCTGCAGGCGGTTTCCGTTGTTGCCATCCTCGGCGCCGGTGTCACGGTGACGCTTGCCGTTGGCGGTTTCGACCTGTCGATCGGCGCGGTCGCGGCATCCAGTGTGATGGCCGCAAGCTATTTCATGATTGTCTGGGGTTTTGGCGCGGGCGCGACCGTCGTGCTGGTGGTGTTTCTCGGCGCCGGCATCGGCCTTCTCAACGCCCTGCTGATCGTTCGCCTCAAGGTGCCAGACCTGCTGGCGACGCTCGCCATGATGTTCCTGCTGACGGGCCTGCAGCTCATTCCGACCGCCGGCCGTTCCATCTCGCCGGGCCTGATCCTGCCCGATGGCGCGACGGCAACCGGCAAGTACGATCCGCTGTTTCTCGCCATCGGCCGCTCCAGTGTGTTCGGCGTGGTGCCGCTGCCCGTCATTCTCATGGCCATCGTCGCCATCGCGCTGTTCGTTCTGACGGAGCGAACCCGCATCGGCCGCCTGCTGTTTGCGACCGGCGGCAATGAGCTCGCGACCCGTCTTGCCGGCGGGCCGACCAACCGGCTGAAGACGCTTGCCTATGTGATATCAGGCACGCTGGCCTCCGTTGGCGGCATCGTGGTTGCCGCCCGCGTGGGGCGCGGCGATGTGTCTTCCGGCGGTTCGCTGCTGATGGATGCCGTTGCCGCTGCTCTCATTGGCTTTGCGGTGCTTGGCCTGCGCCGCCCCAATGTCTTCGGCACGATCGTCGGTGCCGTCTTCGTCGGCGTGCTGCTCAACGGGCTGACGATGCTGAATGCGCCCTACTACACCCAGGATTTTGTCAAGGGGGCAGTGCTCGTCGGGGCCTTAGCGCTCACCTACGGGGTCGCGCGTGGGCGGTCCTGATATCTGCGCGTTGATTGTCGGAAAGGAGCAGCCCGCCCTTTCGGGCAGCGTCTCCCCGCCAGGCGGCAGGGAGAGCGGGTGGCGGGATTTTTCCGGTGACGACCGCCGGCCACCTCACCCATTCACCGATTTCAGGGTTGGCGCCTGCTCCGCCTCGCGCCGTTTGACAGCCTCGATATCCCGATAGCCATCCGCGGGATGGCTCTTCGGCAGATAGGGTCCATCCCCGAACAGCTTTTCGCGCAGCGTGCCCGGCTTATAGGCTGTCGGATAGGCGCCGCGCTTCTGCAGCTCCGGCACGATATGGCCGACAACATCCTCGAAGCTGTCAGGCGTCACCGCATAGGCGATGTTGAAGCCATCGACATCGGTGTCCTCGACCCATTCCTGCAGGATATCTGCAATACGCTCCGGCGCGCCGACGAAGACCGGACCCATGCCGCCGATACCGCCGAATTGCGCCAGTTCGTCGATCGTCCAGGACTTGTCGCCGCCGGCAATGTGCTCGACGAAGGAATGGATGGCGTTGGTTTCGATCCGCTCCACCACATCGGTTGGCGCATATTGCCCGAAATCGATGCCGCTCCAGCCGGACATGAAGGTCAGCGAGCCGTCATAGGAAACGTAACGCTTGTATTCCTCGAACTTCGCCTGCGCCTTCTCTTCCGTCTCGTCGGTGATGATGGTGACGAGCGTGTAGATGAACACCTTCTTCGGATCGCGGCCAGCAGCGGCGATGCGCTCGCGGATTTCGGCGACATAGCCCTTTAGCACCGATTTCGTCGGGGCGGCGACGAAGATGCATTCGGCATGGCCGGCGGCGAAGGTCTTGCCCGGACCGGATGCCCCGGCCTGATAGAGAACCGGCGTGCGCTGCGGCGACGGCTCGCTCAGGTGATAGCCCGGCACGTCGAAATACTTGCCCTTGTGGGCGATCTCGTGAACCTTGGAGGGATCTGTGAAGATGCGGTTTTCGCGGTCGCGCAGCACCGCACCCTCTTCCCAGCTGCCCTCGAACAGCTTGTAGAGCACCTCGACATATTCGCTCGCGACCTCGTAGCGGTTGTCGTGGCCGCGCAAGCCGCCCTGCCCGACATTCTTGGCACCGCTTTCGAGATAGGAGGTGACGATGTTCCACCCGACGCGACCCTTGGTGTGATGATCGGCGGTCGCGAGCCTGCGGGCGAAGGTATAGGGATGCTCGAATGAGGTGGAGGCCGTGATGCCGATGCCGAGATGCTTGGTAGCAAGTGCAATGGGGGCTGCGAGCTGCAGCGGATCGTTGACCGGGATCTGCGCCGCCTGATGAATCGCGTGATAGTTCGAGCCCTTGTAGACGTCGTAATAGCCGATGACATCGGCAATGAAGATGCCGTCGAATATCCCCTGCTCCAGCGTGCGGGCGAGATCCTGCCAGTAATCCAGATCCTTGTATTTCCACGACTTGTCGCGCGGATGGGCCCAGAGACCCGGCGACTGGTGGCCGACACAGTTCATGTCGAAGGCGTTGAAGCGGATTTGGCGGGCCATGGATATCTCCGGATTCCTGAAGGGGCGCCAGGAAGACGCCGATGGAAACCGAAGATAGCGGCTCGCGGGAGCGGATACAGAAATTCTATCATTTTTGTATACTATATAGCGGAAGAGTTTTGCGTTGACGGACTCTGAAGCGTCCCCGCGTCCGGAGACGCCAATCGCGCTGCAGAGATTTCGCAGGACCACTTTTCGCGCGGTTCCAGAGACCGGCAGCAAAATATTCTCAACTCCATGCCGTAGATTGGAAGACCATAGTTATCAATAAATTTTATAGATTTTATTCTATTCCCAAGCCGCATCATCGGAAGCGGGGACCGATCCGCAGAGCGATGCTCTCGATCGGCATTTCAGGGAGCACAGCATATGCGACAGGCGATCAAGACTTTCATGGCCGCAACGGTGGCCACTTTCACCCTCCTCAGCGTCGCGCAGGCCGACGGCATTGCCGGAGCCCCGGCCCCCTTCGACAAGGGCGACGTCAAGGTGGCGCTGATCTCCTTCATTTCAGCAGGCGATTTCTTCCAGGCCTATCAGGCCGGCGCGGAAGCGCAGGCCAAGGCGCTCGGCATCGACCTGCGCGTTTTCCCCGGCCGCCAGAATGCCGCCGAGCAGCGCGACCAGATCCAGCAGGCGATCAATCTCGGCGTGCAGGGCATCGTCATCGACCATGGCCAGCCGGAATCGCTGACCGACGTCGCCCAACAGGCACTTGATGCGGGCATCAAGGTTGTCGCCTTTGACGTGAACCTCAACAACCCGGCCATCCCGCAGGTCGAGCAGAGCGACCACGAGCTCTCCCGCCTCGCACTGGAACAGGTGGCGAAGGACAACGGCACGTCGTTCAATGCCGGCTATGTCTATGTCGCCGGCTTTGCGCCGCTCGATCGCCGCAACGAGGTCTGGGACAAATTCAAGGCCGAGAACAAGGGCGTCGTCGAAAAGGCCCGCTTCGGTGCCGTCAACGACACGACCGCGACCAGCACCGCCGATCAGGCCAAGGCCGTGCTGACGGCAAACCCGGATATATCAGTCATCTTCGCGCCCTATGACGAGTTCGCCCGTGGCGTGAAGCTTGCCGCCGCCGATCTTGGCATTGCCGACAAGCTGAAGATCTATTCGGCCGACGTTTCCACCGCCGATATCCAGGAAATCACCGAGGAAGGCAGCCCGTGGGTTGCGACCGTCGCCACCAACCCGGCCGTTGTCGGCGCCGTGTCGATCCGTGCCGCGGCGCTGAAAATCGCCGGTCAGGATGTGCCTGCGCAAATCCTCGTCAAACCCGCACTGCTGACCCAGGCGGCGCTGCGCGAAGCCGGCGTCAAGACGATCGAGGAACTCGCCGCCAAGGTGCCGGCCTTCAACGACAGCGACGCGGTGACCGCCGACTGGATCCCGGCAAAACTGTTCTGACCTGCCTGACGACAGGACTTGCCTCGTCAGGTCGCTGCTCATGTCAAAAAGCCCCCTTCCGTCATGCTCGACACGAGGCCGAGCATGACGGAAGGGCGAGGCCGGTTTTGTGAGCGAGTTGGCATAGCAGAGGTCAATTTTTCCTTTTACATGAACATCAGGAGTCTTCGATGACCGCACTGCAACTGCTCAAGGAGCGCGGACAACAGGATCAACGGCAAGCGCTGTTTGCCAAGGCAGAGGAAATCTCGGCGGATCTTGGCCGCCGCGGCGCTGAACTGGATACCGAAGGCAAGCCGCCGATCGCTGAGATTGCCACGTTGAAGGCGGAAGGCTTGCTCAATGCACTGCATGCGACCGACATCGGCGGCGGCGGGCTCGACTGGATCGACGGTCTCAGGCTGGTGCGCATTCTGGCGCGCGGCGAAAGCTCGATCGGCCAGCTGCTCGGCTATCACTACGTCAACAGCCAGTATCCCTATTGGGCCGCCCAAGACGCACAGAAGGCGCATGACCTCGGTGTCGAAACGGTTGCGAAATCGCTCTACTGGGGGGCCGCGGTCAATCCGCGCGATCCGGGCCTGACGCTGACGACGAGCGGCGATCACTACCTGCTCAACGGCCGCAAGACCTTCTCGACCGGTGCCCATGTTTCGGACCGCATCAACGCCAATGCCGCCTTCGGCGACCAGATCGCCAATGTCACCCTTCCGACCGACCGCCCCGGCTATATCGCCAATGATGACTGGGACAATATCGGCCAGCGGCTTTCCGACAGCGGCAGCGTCGAGTTCAGGGATTTTCCGGTCTACGAGAGCGATTTCCTGTTTCCACTGGCGGATAAGGATGCGACGCCGGCGGTGCAGGCGACCTTCAACACGCCGCTGATCCAGCTGGTCTTCGTCAACTTCTATCTCGGCACCGCCGAGGGCGCGCTTGCGGCTGCAACGGAATACGTTCGCACGACCACGCGCCCCTGGCTCACCTCCGGCGTCGATGCCGCCCGCGAGGACCCGTATATCCTTGAGCGCATCGGCGAGTTCCGGGCGGCACTCAAGGCATCCGCGGCGCTTGCGGATGTTGCGGCGGACGCTGTGCAGTCCGCCCTGTCGCGTGGCCGCAATGTAACCGAACGCGAACGCGGGGAAGCAGCGATCGAGGCCTACGAGGCCAAGGTCAATGCCACCCATATTTCGCTCGATGTCACCTCCCGCGTCTTCGAGCTGATGGGCGCGCGCGCAACGGCTTCCAGCCATCGCTTCGATCGTTACTGGCGCAATGTCCGCACCCACACCCTGCACGATCCCGTGTTCTACAAGGCCCGCGAAGTCGGTGATTTCGCGCTCAACGGCCGGGTGCCGGAGCCAAGCCTTTACAACTGAGCTTTTCCTCGCACCAATCCGCGGCTCGCCACCGCGGATTTTTCTTGGCCCATAAAAAAGGCCGCAATCCCGAAAAATTTGCGGCCAGTTTGCACCACTCAGAGGAGCTTTGAAATCAGAGCGCGCCACTCTTCGGCGGCGTGACGCGGTTCAGGTGATAGTTGCCGACGACGTGGTATTTCCAGCGCACGGGATCGTGCAGCGTATGGGTGCGGGCATTGCGCCAGTAGCGCTCGAGATTGAGACCGCGCTTGGTGGAAGCCGTCCCTGCCAATTCGAACAGAACATTGGTCGCGTCGATGGCGAGTTCCGTCGTCAATACCTTTGCCGCAGCGACTGAAAGAGTGGCGGCAACGGCATTTTCCTCGTTCAACGTGATCTGCGCCTGATCGACCCGGCGCCCGGCCCTCTCCAGTGTCGCTTCCGCCGCCTCGATACGGATTGCGAGTTCGCCGATGCGCGAGATCGTCAACGGGTCGTCGGATGCGCGCTCGACACCGCTGTCTGTCCAGGGGCGCGCGCGCTCCCGCACGAAGGTGATGGTTTCCTTCAGCGCTGCCCGCGCTATGCCGAGATCAATGGCGGCGTGGATGATCTGGCCGACCGAGCCTATCGTCGTCGGCCGCTCGAACCCCTTGTGATGGCGCACTACGGCATCGGACGGCACATAGACGTCGTTGAGGATCGTCGTGCCGCTTCCGGTCGTGCGCTGGCCAAAACCATCCCAGTCATCGACGATCTCGATCCCGGCCGTGGCGCGCGGCACGAAGGACATGGTCAGGCGATCGTCGGCATCGACGGCGAAGATAGTCACCCAATGGGCAAAGAGCACGCCCGTCGAATAGAATTTGCGGCCATTAATGCGATAGCCGACGCCATCCGGCGTGATACGGGTGTTATAGGTGCCCACGGTCTTGGTACCGACCTCCGACAGGGCATTGCCGAAGCGATCGCCCGCCAGCGCCCGGCCGAAAAAGAAACGCTTCTGCTCCTCGCTGCCGTCGTGGCGCAGCGCTTCCAGGATGTAGAAATGGTTCTGCGGAATCTGACCTATCGAGCTGTCGGCTTCCGAGAGGATTGCGGTCACTTCGGCGAGCACCGCATTCGAGACATCGATCCCGCCATATTCGGACGGGACGGTGATGGCGAGCAGGCCCGAAGCGGAAAGCCTGTCGAGCTCTTCATGCGGAAGGCTGCGCTCAAGGTCGCGCCGACTTGCGCCCGCGGCAAAATCCTCGGCGAGATCGCGCGCAACGGCAAGTGCTTCTTCCTCGCTGGCTATCCGGTGGACAGCGTCCTGAGGGTCAGCGAGCTGGATGACATGGCTCATGGCATTTCCTTTCAAGCGTTTCGTGCATCACGCCCTTGTAGTGGCCTTGCGGTTGGCAAAACCGATAGCGAGAACCGTGAAGATCAGAAGACCCGTGGCAACCTGTTGCCAGTAGAAGTTCAGGCCGGAGAGCAGCAGACCGTTGGCAACGATGCTGAGCAGCAGCACGCCGAGCACCGTGCCCGGAATATTCGGACGTCCGTTCGGATCAAGCGTCGTGCCGATGAAGGTGGCGCCGATAGCATTCAGCAGGAACGCATTGCCGGACGACGGGATGTAGACGGTCACCGTCGAGGTGACGACCAGCCCGGCGACGGAGGCGATCAGGGAAACCAGCACATAGGTCGCAGCCGTATAACGCGACAAGGCGAGACCGGAATAGCGCACGACACTCGCCTGGATGCCGGTTGCCAGTATCACCCGGCCGAAGCGGGTGCTCGACAGCATGATCCAGGCAACAGCAACGATCGCAAAGGTGATGACAAGCGGAACCGGCACGCCCGCAATGGCGCCATGGCCGAGGAAACGGAAGGCTTCAGGAACCCCCGATGGCGGCAGGTAGACGGGATTGCCGCCATTGGTCAGCAGTTGCTGGGCACTGCGGCCGACGAACAGCGTGCCAAGCGTCGCAAGAAACGGCGAGATGCCGATGCCCGAGATCAACAGCGCATTGAACAGGCCGACGAGGCTGCCGCCGGCAAGACCACCGAGAATGGCAAGCGGGATCGGCTGGCCGGCCAGCACCAGCGAAACGAAAGCGAAGCTTGCAAAATCGATAGCTGTGCCGACCGAAAGATCGATGCCGCCCGTCGAGACCGCAAAGGTCATGGCGATGGCGACAATGGCGAGCAAGGCGAAATTGTTGACGAGCACGCTGAGCAGGTTCGACCCGGTGAGGAAGGCCGGCGCGACGGCTGCAAACACTGCAAAGACCACGATGAAGGCGGTCACGAGTGCATAGCGGACAAGGCCGCTGACAATGGCCAGAATGGGAAATGAAGCCAGAATTGTTGATGAGGACCGGGCCGGCATGTCACTGGCTCCCCTTGCGTTGCAGAAGCGTCGTTGCCGACACCACCAGCAGGATCAGCAGACCCTGAACGCCGCTGACCAGCGTGCTGGAGATGTTGAGGAGCTGGAAGCCATTGATCAGGAAGGAGACAAACAGCGTCGCAAGCAGCGTTCCGCCGATGGTCGGCACCAGACGGCGAGAAAAGACGGAGCCGAGCAATGCGGTGACGACAACAGGCAGCAGCATGTCGCCTGCCCCGGTCGTGCTGCCACTCAGATAGGAGACGGAAAGAATGCCGGCAAAGCCGCCACACAGACCGCTGGCCAGGAATGCGCCTGCAATGAAGGCCTTCACCCTCAGACCGGCAGCACGGGCCGCCTCCGGAAACTCGCCAACCGCATAGAGCCGGAGACCGAGCGGCGTATATTGCACGACAGCCGTCGCAAGCGCCGTGAAGCCCAGGAGAACATAGGCGAGCACCGGAATGCCGAAGGGACCGGAAGCCGAGAGCGTCGACAGGAATTCGGTCGATGCGGGCACGACCGTATTCTGGGTCAGCACCAGTTCCAGCCCGGCCACAACATTCATGACAGCGAGCGTCGCAAGCAGGGGAACGATGCCGGCCAGCGTGATCGCCAGCGCATTGACGGCGCCGATCAGCAGCCCCGTGCCGAGCGCGCCGAGGACCGCAACGACATCGCCATGGCCCGCCTGAACCAGCGAGGCATAGACGGCGGCGCTCAAGCCCATATTGGCGGCGAGCGACAGATCAATGCCGCCGGTGACGACATTCGACCCGCCGGCGATGATCACCACCGTCAGCCCGATCGCCAGCACGCCGGCAATGGCGGACTGGCCGAGCACATTGCCGATATTGCCGACGCTCAGGAAAAACGGCGCTGCAATGGAAAAATAGACGAGCACGCCGATGAAAACGGCAAGTGAACCCTGTCGCAGGGCAACGACGGCGAGCTTGCGGCTGAGCGCAGGTTTGGGTGTATCCGCCGATCGTCTTGCAGACGGAAGGGAGCCGTCGAGCGGGGGCGACAGATAGCTGGTATCAACCGACATGGCGAAGCGTCTCATTGGCACCCGTCACCTCGGCAAGAACCTGGTCGGGGCGGGTTTCGGCTGAGATGAACTCCCTGATAATCCGGCCGCGGAAGAAGACGAGCACACGGTCCGTGATTCCCAGCAGTTCATCGATATCGGAAGACAGCACGATGATGCCGACGCCGCGCGCAGCAAGCTCGCCGATCAGCGTGTAGATCTCGACCTTGGCCGCGATATCCACACCGACGGAAGGCTCGTCGAGCAGGTAGATTTCGGATTGACGGCTCAGCCATTTGGCAATCGCCACCTTCTGCTGGTTGCCGCCCGACAATGTGCGGACCAGCGCGTCGGCACTATCGGTCTTGATCTGCAGCCGCTCGATCAAATAACGGGCCTGCTGTTTTTCCGAACCTCTGTCGAGAAGACCGGCGCGGGAAAAACGATCGAGACTTGCAAGCGTGGTGTTTTCGGTGACGGAGAGATCGAGCGCCACACCGGCGCGCCGCCGATCCTCGGGTACCAGCGCCAGCCGCTTTGACGTTGCCTGAACAGGACTTGCAGAAAATACCGTTTCGCCATGGATCGTCACTGTGCCCGTCGTTGCGCTTTCAAGCCCGAAGAGGGTGCGCAGCAATTCCTTCGCTCCCGAGCCGACGAGCCCCGTGAGGCCAAGCACTTCGCCCTGGCGCAGGCTTAGCGATACATCGGCGTAACGATCGGCAAGGCCGAGGCCTTCGATCTGGAGAAACGTCTTGCCAAGACTGACCTGCGGCTTCGGATAAAGCTCGGCAATGTCGCGGTTGACCATCAGCGAACCGATTTCCCTTGCGGACGTTTGCTTGACCGGCAGCGTCGCCACGTCGCGGCCGTTGCGCAGAACCGTCACGGTGTCGCAGAGATCGACGATCTCGCTGAGATAATGGGAAATGTAGAGGATGGTGATGCCCTCGTCGCGCAGGCGGCGGATGAGGCCGAAAAGCAATTCGGCCTCCCGACGCACGAGCGCTGCGGTCGGCTCGTCGAACACCAGAACCTTAGGCTCATCAAGCAGCGCGCGGGTGATCTGCACGATCTGTTTTTCAGCCGCCGTCAGCTCGCCGATGAGAGCCGAATTCGGCAGGCGCAGGCCAAAATAGCGATCCAGGATTTCAGCGGATTTCTGCCGCATCAGCTTCCGCTCGAGGAAGGGCGTGCCGGCAATGCGCGGCTCGCGGCCCAGAAACAGGGCTTCCCCGACCGTAAAGGTCGGCACCAGCAGCCGATCCTGATGGATGAAATGAATGCCGAGGTGCTCCACCTGCTGTGGGCTTAAACCCGCATAGACAACGCCATCGATTTCGATTTCGCCCCCATCCGGCCGGTGCAGCCCGGCGAGAAGCTTGATCAGCGTCGACTTGCCGGCACCGTTCTGGCCGACCAGACCGTGCACCGTGCCACGCTTGACCGCAAGCGAAGCGCCTGACAGCGCCTGCGCACCGCCGAACGTCTTGACGATCCCGCTCAGGCGAACGATGTCACCCGTCTCCTGCCACTTCACCGACGCCATTGCGATCTATCCCTTTCCAAGAGGAAAGCCGCGGCGCAAGGGCCGCGGCGCACCGAGAGTGGCGGATCAGCCGATGCCGAGCTTTTTGGAGATTTCGCCGACATTCTCCTTGTTGGCGAGCAGCGCTGGCACATAGCTCTCGCGCGGCAGCGTGCCGCCGGCGAGATGGCGGGCGACATTGCGGATCGCCGTGCGGCCAAGCTCTGCCGGCTGCTGGGCGACGTTGCCCGAAGCGGGCGAGTTCGCGTCGGCAACGAGCTGCAGCACTTCCGGGCTGCCATCGACGCCGTAGGTCTTGATTTCGGTGCGGCCGGCGGAGGTCAAAGCCTGGGTAGCGCCGAGCTGCGGGATGTCCCAGGCCGACCAGATCGCCTTGATCGATCCCTTTTCCGGATATTTGTTGAGGATCGCGGTGATCTGGGTAAAGGCGTCCTGCACCGTGTTCGGAATGACGTCGCGCAATTCCGGCTGGATGATCTGCACCTTCGGGAAATACTTGATGACGTTGACCAGCTGGTCGTAGCGGATCGCGCAGGGGGTGACGCCGTAAAAGCCGTTGAAGACGACGATATTGCCTTCGCCACCGATATCGGAGACGAGCTGGAGCGCCAGGTCCTTGCCGATTGCCCAGTTATCCGAGGTCGAGTTGTTGATCGAATTCGTCGTGCCGACATCGATGGTCAGCACCGGAATGCCCGCATCGCGCGCCTTCTTCAGCCACGGATCGATGACGCTGACGGTGCCGAGCAGCTGGACGATCGCATCCGGCTTCTGGGCAATCAGCGTCTGGAGCTGGGAAACGAGCTTGCCGTCATTGCGGCCGGCATCGACAGCGATCGGTTCGCCGCCCAACCGCTTCACTTCCTCGATCTGGGCATTATAGGCCTGCAGGTCGAAGAAATGGTCGGTGCCGGCGGTGCTGATGCCGATGCGCTTGCCCTTGAGAGAGAACTCCTCCCCGGCAAAAGCGGTGCGGCTCGTCAGGATCCCCGCACCGGCGACCATACCGGCGGCGGCAGTCAGCTTCAAAAGATTACGACGGTTCACACCAGCTGGGAATTCATTGCTCATGGCGGCCTCCAAATTGTCCATAATATCTATATATTATTAGATCAAAAGCTGGAGACAGGCAGGATTTTCCAATTCTGAAGTGCCGCGCAGAAAATCCGGCTATGACTGAGGACCGCTCGCTCCGAATTCAATGTCGATCGGTCCTGGAGGATGTCTGGTTCAGATTGAACCAGACATCCTCTATATTCCTTTGTTTTCGTTTGTTTTTCTGGAAGACCCGCTTCCACTTTTCCCTGACAAACTCCAGAGCGCTTCTTTGTTAAGAAGCGTTGTAGATCCGCTTGCCGCTCGCCGTTTCGAAGACATGCGAGCGTGGCGATGCGAGACCTACCATCAGCATTTCACCCGGTTTGATCAACAGTCGGTCCTTGGAAACGATGGTGATTTCCTGACCGGCAAGACGGGCCGTGACATGGGTTTCCGCACCGGTCGGCTCGACAACCTGAACCTCGACCGGAACAGCCCCTTCGCCACGGATGACGATGTCGTCGGGACGGATGCCATAGGAAATTTCCGTTCCAACTGCAGCATTCGGCTTGCCCGGAAGCTGCGCAAGACCGGCAACGGTGATGCCGGTTTCTGTAACTTTCGCCGGCAGGATGTTCATCGCGGGGCTCCCCATGAAGGTCGCGACGAACAGATTGTTCGGATGGTCGTAAAGCTCCAGCGGCGAGCCTATCTGCTCGACGCGGCCGCCATTCATGACCACGATCTTGTCGGCCATGGTCATGGCCTCGATCTGGTCGTGGGTGACGTAGACGATGGTCGATTTCAGGCGCTGGTGCAGCGCCTTGATCTCGGCTCGCATCTTGACGCGGAGTTTTGCATCGAGGTTCGACAAGGGCTCGTCGAACAGGAAGACCTTGGGATGACGCACGATGGCGCGCCCCATGGCAACGCGTTGCCGCTGGCCGCCGGAGAGCTGCGCCGGTTTGCGATCAAGGAGCTGCGTCAGCGAGAGGATGTCGGCGGCCTTGTCCACCTCCGCCTTGATCTCAACCTTGGATCGACCGGCAAGCTCCAACGCGAAGCCCATATTCTGGGCCACCGTCATCTGGGGGTAGAGCGCGTAGTTCTGGAAGACCATGGCAATGTCGCGGTCCTTGGGCTCCAATTCGTTGACCCGCCGGCCGTCGATGCTGATTTCGCCGGAGGTTACACTCTCCAGCCCCGCGATCATCCGAAGAAGCGTGGATTTGCCACAGCCGGAAGGCCCGACCAGGATGACGAATTCGCCATCCGCGATGGGAACGTCCACACCATGCATGACCGGCACGGCGCCGTAGGACTTCTTCAGGTTGGAGATTTCGACGGTTGCCATGGGAATACCTCAGTCGAGTTTGCGGATGCGCAGCGCAAGGTTTGGACGGCCCGGAAGCTCGATGCCGAATG
This sequence comes from Pararhizobium capsulatum DSM 1112, assembly GCF_030814475.1. Lineage (NCBI taxonomy): Bacteria > Pseudomonadati > Pseudomonadota > Alphaproteobacteria > Hyphomicrobiales > Rhizobiaceae > Pararhizobium > Pararhizobium capsulatum. The sequence continues at coordinate 3,953,036 of NZ_JAUSVF010000001.1, forward strand.
CCGCTTCCGCCTTGCCGCCGCGAACGATGTTGCCGTGGCGCTGTGGGTGAGGAATGTGGGCGGTGATACGCTTTGCCGGCGTCACCGTCATGTTCCAGGTGTCGATCAGGTCGATTTCATAATTGCCGTCTTCTGTCGGAAGGCCGGTCGTCCACTGGTTCGGCTGGTGTTCGCCGAAATAGATGAAATCCACCTTGCCGCCGAGATCGCGCGCGCCGGAAATGCGGCTCCACGGCCACTGGTCGTTCATACCCATGGGCTCCAGCCCTTCGAGCCTGTCTTGCTGCAAGAGCTTAAGCAGGAACTTGATGCGCTTCCAGCTTTCGCCATGCAGCGTACCGCCCTTGGCCCACCAGATCAGATCGTCCGGGTCCGCATAGGTCTCGCCGTGACCGGCGTAACCGCCGCGCAGAACGGTCGTCCAGAAACGATGGACGAGTTCCTGTGCCGTGATATTGCCCCAGCTCGGCCAGATGTTGCCTTCGTATTCCGGCTCGTCGTTGACCACGGGTTTCCCATAGGCGACGCGCCATTCCGGCGTGCGTTTCACATCCCAGTTCTGGATGCAGACATGGGTGATCCACGGCTTGCGGTGGTCGAAATTCATGTTCTGGTCGCCGTTATGGATCGACCGTAGATGCTGGCCGGGATCGTTTTCTTCCAGGAGATGGCAGAAGCGGTCCCAGGTCTGGACCGGGATCGTGTCGAGCAGGAAATCGTATTCGTTGGCGAGCGCCCACCAGATGTTGCGGAAGGCGGAAAGGCGAGCTGCCGCATATTCCACATACCGCAGGTTCTGCTCTTCCGTCATGGTGGCATAGCCCCAGCGGTCATAGGGATGGAAGAGGATCAGATCCGCTTCGATGCCGAGTTCTCCGAGACGGGCGATCTGCTTTTCGAGATGCGCGAAGGCTGACGGGTTCGGGCGATCGAAATCGATGCCGCCGCCTTCCTTTTCCAGGAAGATCGGCTGCAGCGGTTCATTGGTATTGAAGGGATAATCCTTCGGGAAAACTGCCATGCGGATCTTGTTGAAACCGCTCATCTCGAGGCTTGCGAGCGTGCGCTCCTGCATCTCCAGCGGCTGGTGGGTCCAGGCGTAGCAGGTGGTGCCGAAGGGGTAGTAAGGCGTGCCGTCGTCATAGGCGAAGTGGAAGCGGTTGCGGACGCGGACAGCGCCGTGCACGCCTTCACGCGCTGCCGTGACTGTCAGCGAACCAGACTTGCCATCGAGTTCCGCAACGGAGGACGAAGTGGTGAAGGTCCAGTCACCGACCGTGTCGGGCATGAAGCGGATGACATAATCCTCACCGTCATCATGAAAGCCGGTAACGCGGACCTTGCGGTTGCCCTGGCTGAAGTGCGCATGAAACGTCACGTCGAGATAGGGATTGCCACTGGCCGGGCCTTTGAAGCGGGCTTCGAAAATATCGTACAGATGGGTCATGATTATTCCTTGACCGCCCCGGACGTCAGGCCGGAGACGAAATAGCGCTGGAACATGAGATAGACGATGGCTGCGGGAAGCACCGTCATGATGATGGCCGCATTGAGCTGGCCGTAATCGCTCTGGAACTGGCTCTGGAAATTCATGAGCCCGAGCGGAAGGGTCCACATGCGCGGGTCCTGCAGGATCACCAGCGCCATGGCGAATTCATTCCAGGTCGCCACGAAATCGAGGATCAGCAGCGCCGACAGAACCGGCAGCGACACCGGCAGGAAGATCCGCCAGAAGATGGTGAAGTGCGAGGCGCCATCGATACGGGCGGCTTCCGACAGCTCCTTCGGCACGGCGGAGAAGAAGCCATAGAGAATGAAGACCTGATACGGAATGCCGAAGGCCAGATAGGGCAGGATAATGCCCGGATAGGTATTGATCAGGCCGAAGGCATTCACCTGCCGGAAGATCGGTGCCAGCATGACCTGGAAGGGCAGCATGGTGCCGAACACAAAGAGCGCAAACAGCGCCTTGTTCATCCGCATCGGCACCTTGGCGAGCGCATAGCCTGCCATGGCCGATACGAACAAACCGAGCGGCACCTTGATGACGGTGATGACGATGCCGTTGAAGGCCGTCGTCGAGAAATTGCCGCGGTTCCACGCCGAGACGAAATTGCCGAAGGCAAGCTCGGTCGGCGGGCTGAAGGCGCTTGCGCCCATCACCGTCGAATTCGACTTAAGCGATGTGAAGACGATGAACATGAATGGCGTGATCCAGATGATCGCGAGCAGGATGAAAGCGATCCAGAGGGCCACGAGCACCGGATCGACCTTGTTCGAGCCGACAGGACGGAACGCCTGGGAAAACATCTTCATCGTCCCATCTCCTCCCGCTTGAACATCCAGCGCATATAGGGGATCACGACAACCAGCGTGATCAGGAGCAGCACCACGGACACGGCGGCACCGCGCCCGAAAACCCCGAGCTGCATTGATTGGGTATAGGCCCACATCGCCAGCATCTGCGTCGATTGCGCAGGCCCGCCGCCGGTCATGCCGTAGACGATGTCGAAGGCCTTCAGCGAATTAATGAGCGACAGCACGAAGACAACGGTGATGGTCGGCGCGAGCGCCGGCAGCGTCACATAGCGGAACACGCCCCAGCGCCCTGCCCCGTCGATGCGGGCTGCCTCGATCAGCGTCGTGGAAACGCTCTGCAGGCCGGCGAGAAACAACACCATGGAAAAACCGACGGACTGCCAGACATGGGCAACGAACACGGACCAGAGCGCGATCCTCTTGTCGCCCAGCCAGTCCATGATCCAACCGGTCAGCCCCCAGCTGGTCAGCAGCCCGTTGAAGAGGCCGAAGAACGGGTCGTACATCCACTTCCAGATGGTTGCGACGGCGATGGAGGCGATGATGACCGGCAGATAGAAGATGATGCGCAATCCCGATTTACCGGGAATGTTCTGGTTGAGCGCAAGCGCCACGCCGAAGGCGATCAGGTTCGGCACGATGACCGCCGTCGTTGTCCAGATCAGCGTGTTCCAGAGCGCGCCCCAGAACACCGGATCCTGCGTCATGATCGCCCGGTAGTTGGCGAGCCCGACGAACTTCGCCTGCGGACTGAGGCCATTCCAGGAGGAGAACGACATCTTGATGACGTCTATCATCGGATAGACGGCAAAGAGAAGATAGACGATCAGGGCGGGAGCCAGCAGGATATAGCCCTGCATGCTCGGCCGCAGCGACATCAGCATTTTGGACATAGGATTTCACCGGGTCGGCGCGAGGCCCCGGAGCATTGCTCGCGGGGCCTCGCCTTGGGAGGTTAGCCTCGGTTGGCGATGAAGGTCTGCATGGCCTTGCCGGCATCTTCCGGCTTGATGTTGCCGGACGCCACTTCATTGATGACGCGGAAATATTCCGTGGTCACATCGAGCGGGAAAGCCTGATCGCCGTTCATGTAGATCTTGTCGTGCTTGGCGAAGATATCCATCCACTTCTGATCAAGCGGCTCGACCTTGTCGTACTTCACATTCGCGTTGATCGAGATCGAGCCGAAAGCGCCGAGATTGTCCTGCTGCACCTTATCGGAGAGCATGTAATCGAGGAACTTCGCCGCCGCATCCGCCTTGCCGCTCTTCGAGGAGACATAGAGATACTCCGCGAAGCCGTAGAGACGATCGGTGCCCGTCGGGAACGGGAAGAGATCGAAATCGGCAAGCCGGTTCTCGTTGCGCAGCTGGCTGACCAGCCAGTCACCTTCGAGCATCATGGCGGCACGACCGGCCAGGAACAGGTTGAAGCTCTGCGAATTGTCGATGCCCATGAACGGCGAGAGAATGTAGTTCTGCGACCAGTCGTTCAGCTCCTGGAAACTCGCCGTGGCGCAGGCCTCGGTGGACCAGTCGACCTTCATCGCCATCAGCTGATCATGCTGCTCGGCACCGCACTTGGCTTCAAGAATGACGTCCATCAGGCGCATCAGGTGCCAGTTGACCGTGCCGCCGAACGTCATGGCCGGAATGCCGGCTTCCTTCAGCTTGGCCGCATCCGCTTTCAGCTCGTCATAGGTTGTCGGGAGCTGGGTGATGCCGGCCTTTTCAAACAGAGCCTTGTTGTAATAGATGCCTTCGCCGTGGAAAGTATAGGGAACGCCGTGGCGACCGCCCTCATAGATCTTGGAGAAGCTGCCGGCCGTTCCGACCAGACGCTTATCCCAGCCGTATTCGTCGTAATATTTGTCGAGCGGCTGCGACAGGCCGGCATTGACGAATTCGCCGCCGAGGCCAAGACCCGCCCAAATGAAATAGATGTCCGGCCCCTGGCTGGACTGTGCCGCCACGCGCAGGGCGGCCTTGTGCTCGTCCACCGAGCGGTTCTCCAGCGAAATCGTGATATCCGGGTTTGCCGCCTGGAATTCCTTGATGATCTTCTGCCACGCGACGTTGGCGGACTCATTGTCGAAAGAAAGGGTCCAGATCTTCAATTCTTCGGCAGCAGCCGAAGTCATGCCAAGCCCGGCGGCGACCGCCAACGCAGAAAGCGTCGTGGCAAGAGTATTCTTCATTCTCATAAAAGCCTCCCTAAGAGCGGTCCTCTCCGCCGCCGAAAATCGCGGGCACCAACTTCTTTGTCAATCACTTTTTTCATAATCGAAATAAATGATTTTAAAATATGGGTTTTGCGCCTATATTTATGGTCAAAACAGGCATTACGAGGTGTTTTGCATCGCAACATACTTCAATGTCGAAAAATATTGCGTTGCGGTCGCGAGTCTGAACTAGAATTGCGGCGGAGGGGAAAAGACGCATGCAAGATGTAAAAGAGCTTTTCAGGGATCAGGAAGCGCCGGCCGGCAGGATCGTCCGCGCGATTGCCGCGATCGGCGCGGCGACGGCGACACAGCTGGTAAAATCCACAGGCCTCGCGCGCTCCACGGTCTCGACACTTCTTTCGGAATTGAAAGATGGGGGCATCGTTCTCGATCTCGACACCAAGAGCAACGGCTTCGGCCGTCCCTCACAACTTCTCTCGCTCAATCCCGCAACGGGCCGCTGTGCCGGCGTGCTGCTTGGCCTCGGCGAAATCCGCATCGTCATCTGCGATCTTGCCCATACCGTGCTGTCGGACGTCTGGTTCGAGATGCGCCGCGACTATACGCCGGAGGAAGCCGCCGAGCAGATCAGGGACAATCTGACCCGGCAATGCGCATCGCTCGGCCTTGCGATCAAGGACTTGCTAGGTGTCGGCCTCGCGATCTCTGCACCGCTCAGCTATGACGGGCGCGTCCTCAACGGCGATGTCTTGCCGACCTGGGGCGGCGTCGATCTTGCCGCGATCTTCTCGAAACATCTGGACTGTCCGCTGCATGCGGAGAACGAAAGCCATTGCGGCGCGCTTGCCGAGATGACCTGGGGTGCGGCGATCGGCGAGAAGGACTTCGTTCTCTACAAGTTCGACCTTGGCGTCGGCGGCGCGATTGTGCGTGATGGCGTCGTGCAACGCGGTTTCAACGGCAGTGCCGCCGAGTTTGGCCATATCGTGCTCGATACCAACGGCAGCCTCTGCCGTTGTGGCAACCGGGGCTGCCTGCAAACCTTCACAGGCGGCTATCATCTCATGCAGCATGCGGAAAAATTCGGTGGCCAGCCGGTGACCATCGACCAGTTCATCGAGCGGACCCGCGAAGGTCGCCTTGGCTACAGCCGGTTGATCGAGGATGCGGCGGAAAAGGCCGGCTGGGGCATGGGCATCACCGCCAGCATCCTCAACCCACCATTGTTCATCATCGTCGGCAAGCTCGCGACGATCGGCAAGGCTTTTACCGAACCATTGGAGCGCAGCTTCGCGCGCCACACGCTTCCCCCACCCGATCAGGTCGCCGACATGCCGAGACCGCGTTTCGTCGTCGGAAAGTTCCTCGGCAACGACGATACGGTTCTGGGCGCGGTGGCGTTGGTACTGCACCAGCATGGGCGGATCAGTGATACTCCAACATCGAATATCAAGCGCCTGGTCGTATAAGAGCGGATGACCCCGGCGCCGACGATGCCCTCGTCGCGGCCGGGGATCGGGCAATTGCCTCGCACGGGCCAGATCATCACTGGTCTCTACAAGCTGATCAGACGTTGCGGTTCGTCACCTCGAGTGTATCGATATGCAGGCCGGAAACCTGTGGCGCCACCCCTCCCACCGGCGACACATGTCTCGCGGTCCACACAAAATGAATTCACGGATACGCCGTTGAACCATCAGGCTTGCGGGTGATCTTGCGCTCCCAGTGGATGTAGTCGTCCTTGGCCAGGACCTTTTCATCGATCTCAATACCCCAGCCGGGGCGGTCGGGGCGAAGTTCCATGTGGCCATCGACCGGCATATAGGGGTCCAGCGCCCACGGCGCGTGCACATGCGGCTTGAATTCAAGGATCTTGAAATTCGACTGTGCGGCGCAGAAATGCACGTTTACGGCTGTCGCCAACGGCCCCATCGGGTTGTGAGGAGCAACCGTCACATAATGCGCTTCGGCAATGGCGGCTATGCGGCGCATTTCGGTGACGCCGCCGACCACGCAGATATCGGGCTGGATGATATCGGCGCCGCGGGCGGTGAGCAGCGACAGGAACTCGAAGCGATTGTAGAGAGATTCTCCCGTGGCCAGCGGAACCGTGACCTTGGATTTCAATTCCGCCCACGCCGGAATATGCTCGGGCCGGATCGGCTCCTCGTAGAAGAGCGGGTCGTTCGGGGCAAGTGCCGCCGCCAGTTGCACGGCCTGATAGGGCTCGAAAATCTTGGCATGGGCATCGAAAGCAAATTCATAGTGCGAGGGCGTGATTTCGCGAATCTTGCCGAAGTAATCGCCGGTTTCCTTGACAATTTCGCCCCAACGACTGCCATGCAGATCCCGGCGATAGGGGCTGAGCTTGAAGGCGGTATAGCCGTAGTCCTGGTTTAGCTTCAGGGTCTGATCGAGCGCGTGCTGCGGATCGGGCGCGGTGTAGACGCCGCAATAGACCTTGACCCGGTCGCGGACATGGCCACCCAGAAGCATGTAGACCGGCAGTCCGGCGGCCTTGCCAGCAATATCCCAAAGAGCGTGATCAATGGCGGAGATCGCGGCCAGGCCAAGTGCTCCCGGCGGGAAGCGGCACTGCTGATTGAGCTTCAACACCAGAAATTCGACACGGCGCGGATCTTCACCTTCGATCTGATGGAACAGATAATCGAGCAGCGGCGGCAATGCCCAGTCGGGTCCGTGATTGTAGCATTCCCCCCAGCCACTGATGCCTTCGCTCGTTTCGATCTTCAAAAGCAGACGCGGACGGTCATCGACACGCTGCATGTAAGTCTTGATGCCAGTGATATGCACGTCAGATCTCCTTAAGCCGCACGCTGCTCGGTGATGACCCGGTCCACCACGCCGCGCAGTATGGCGCGTTCCCCGTCATTCAGCGCGACGACGCCCGGAATGCGAACCGGGCCGACATCAGTGCCAAGCATGCCCAGAGCTTCCTTGACGACGGTGACATTGGCTCCGTTGTTGTATTTCGTGCGCAGCGCCTCGAATTCGGCGATGCCGTCGATCAGCTTGCGCGCACCGGCATAGTTTCCGGCCTCGAGAGCCGTATGAATGGCGTGGGACCGTTGCGGAAAAACGTTGACGAGGCCCGAGGTGAAGCCACGGGCGCCGAGTGCATAAAAGGCGGGTGCCCAGCCTTCAGCCAAGCCGCAGACCCAGATGGCTGGAGCGTCATCAGTTGAGCGGATCACCTCGGCCAGCAACATCAGGTTGGTCGATGCGAACTTGATGCCGGCAATGTTGGGATGCAGCGCAAGCTGGCGGAAGTCAGCAACGGAGAAACCGTCGCTGCGAACATAGGCGATCACCGGCACAGTGCAGAAATCGGCGAGTTCCAGGAAATAGCGGGCCTGATAGGAGGGGCCGGCGAACGGGTCCATGGGATGATGACCCATGATCGCATCGGCACCTTCAGCAATCGCATCCTTGGCAAGGGCTTTGGCATCGCTCAGCGAGCGACCCACGGCGGCACTCACCAGAGACTTGCCGCCGGCAGCCGCGATGGTGGTGCGATGCACGATGCGGATCTCGTCCATGGTGAGGGTGAAGAACTCACCTGTGTTGCCTGCCGCCATGAGGTTGTGAACGCTGGCGGCGGCAAGACCTCTGATCAATGCACCCAACTTCTCGACATCGATGCTGCCGTCCTGGGAATAGGGTGTAACGGGTACGCCTGAAATGCCAGTAAGCGCTTTTCTAACGGTCTCGAGCTTCTCACTCACCTTGGATATCCTCTTTTTTTCCGAATACGATTGACAGGTAGGTCTCGCCCGAGCGGACGACATGATTGCGCATATGCCGTTCCGCACGCTCGGCATCTCCGTCGATAATTGCGTCAGCGATGGAACTGTGCTCGCGCAGCGCCTTGTTGCGCTCCGCAGGATCGGAATGGATGATCCTGCGAATGCTCGCATCGTAGAACTGCTGGCGCTCGATCAGTCGCGCCAGATACTGGCAGCGCGACGCGCGGTGAATTTCGTCGTGGAAGGCTTCATTGAGCACAATCAGCTGGTCCGCATTGCCGCTGGAAGTCGCCGCCTCCATCAGGTTGACCGTCGCCCTGAGCGCAGTCTTTCCCTCATCCGCAATGCGGCGCGCGGCCAGATGGCCGATCATGGATTCCAGCGCGGCGCGGGCCAGGATCATCTCCTCCGCCCAGTTCATGTTGAACTTGATGAGCACGCCTCGCCGGGGGAGCGCCTGCACGAGGCCTTCTGCCTCCAACAGCCGCAAGGCCTCCTTGATCGGCGTAGTGCTGACGCCGAACTGCTCCGCCAACTGACGTTCATTGACCTTTTCATCGGGGGTGAACCGACCGGCGATGATGGCGCCGCGCAGGATGCGGTGCACGTGATCGCGCACCGTCAACTGAAGTTGGGGATCCAGCTTCTCGATGCCGCCCATTCCGCGCTGAAGATCAGTTTCATTCGCCATTGCTGCAAAATCCTGTTGACGATCAAATCGACTTGTGAAATTTGATATATCAGATTTCAAATTGATGTCGATACGCAATTTGATGAAACTTAGAGGTTGAGGAGCCTCACCTGGAGGAAACGAATATGTTCAGACGCCACTTTTTGACCCTCGCCAGCGCTGTCGCGATTGCCACTGCGCTGCCTTTCGTCGCAACGGCCGCAACGCCGAGTGATCAGTTGGTCATTGCGACCAACATGTCCTCCATGCGTGGCCTGGACCCCCATGAACTCAATCAGCTCGAAGCCGCCGAGGTTGTCGCCAATCTATACGAGCGCCTGATCGTTCTGCCGGCTGACAACATTACGCAGCCCCAGCCAGGCCTTGCAGAAAGCTGGACCGTTTCCGAGGATGGCAAGACCTTCACCTTCAAGATCCGCTCTGGCGTGACGTTCCATTCCGGCAACCCCCTGACAGCCAAGGATGTCGAATGGTCGCTGCGCCGTTTGGTGAAGCTGGGGCTTGCTCCCTCCACCGATCTTCGCCAATGGGGCTTCTCGGCTGACAACGTCGACAGCCTCATCCGCGCCACGGACGAACACACTGTCGTCGTCGAGACCAAGGAAGTCTGGAACGCAGACCTGATCCTGCTGTCGCTTGCCAGTTTCTCCACGTCGATCCTGGACAGCGCCTTTCTTGCCGACAAGGCCAAGAACGATGACATGGGTCGGGAATTCCTGCAGACCGCGGATGCCGGATCCGGTCCCTATTCGCTGCGCAGCTGGCGGGCCAACGAACTGCTGATCGCCGATGCCTTCAAGGACTACTGGCAGGGTGAGCCGGCCATGCGTCGTGTCGTTCTGCGCCACCTGCCAGAATCCTCTGCGCAGCGCCTGCAGATCGAAAACGGCGATATGGACATCGCGACCCGTTTGTCCTCCACCGATCTTGCAGCGCTCGAAGCCGGCGGCAAGGTGGATATCCAGAAGACACCGGGATTCGGTTTCTACTATCTGGCGCTGAACCAGAAAGACGAGATCCTCGGCAACCCAAAGGTTCGCGAAGCCTTCCGCTACCTCATCGACTATGATGGCCTCGCCAGCACAGTCATGAAATATTACGGCATCAAGCAACATAGCATCATTCCCGCCGGCTTGCCGGGCGCAATGACGGAAAATCCCTACAAGCTTGATATTGAAAAGGCCAAGCAGCTGCTTGCCGAAGCCGGATATCCCGACGGCTTCTCCAAGGTCTACTATGCCACACCGGTCACGCCGGAATTCGAAATCGCCCAGTCGTTGCAGGCAAATGCGGCAAAGGCGGGCATCAAGCTCGACCTGCAGGGCGGGGACCATATCGGCAAATTTCGTGAACGGGCCTTCGAGATTTTCTCGGCGCGCTCGGGCGAACGCCTGCCCGACCCGCATGCAGTGCTCGCTTCCTACGCAACCAATGCCAACAACGCCGACGAAGCCAAGCTGACCGGTCTTCTGGCGTGGCGCTCGGCATGGGACGTGCCGAAGGACATTCAGGATATGGTGCAGGCCGCGGCCCACGAAACCGACAAGGCCAAGCGTGGCGAACTCTATGCCAAGATCAACAAGGCCTATCTGGCATCCTCGCCGGCATTGGTCACATCTTTCCAAAGAACGGATGCCAAGGCTGTCAGCAAGACGGTGAAAGGCTATACCGGCCACTCAACCTGGTTGACCCGCTGGGACACCGTGACCAAGGGCGAATAATCGCCTCCAGCAAGGACACTTGACTTGACCTCCTCCCAAGCGACCGCCAAGAACGGCCCGGACAGCAGCAGAAAGCTGTTGTCCAGTGCCGGTAAAATCGCGACCTCTTTCGCAGTAATCCTGACAACCCTGTTCGGTCTTTTGGTTATTACGTTCGTGATCGGACGCCTGGTGCCAGCCGATCCGGTCATTGCTGCCGTTGGCGACCAGGCCGATCAGGTAACCTATGACCGCGTGTACAAGGAGATGGGCCTCGATCGCCCCCTCTACGTACAGTTCGGACACTACCTGGCCGACGTGGTGCGTTTCGACTTCGGTCAATCGCATATCACCAAGAACAAGGTATCGGACGATCTCGCCCGCGTGTTCCCCGCCACCCTCGAACTGGCGACACTGGCGACGCTGATCGGGGCCGGTTTCGGGGTGCCGCTGGGCGTCGTCTCCGCGGTGCGCAAGGGGACATGGGTCGACCATCTCGGCCGTGTCATCGGTCTGCTCGGTTACTCGACACCGATCTTCTGGCTTGGCACGGTCGTCATTCTGGTCTTCTACGCCAAGTTAGGACTGATCCCCGGAGGAGGACGAATAGATATCTACAACGAGGGTCTGGTCGAAGGGCCGACCGGTTCGTTGCTGGTGGATTCCATCATCGCCGGAGAATGGGGCGTATTCTGGAGCGCGCTTCATCATGTGCTCGCGCCAGCGCTGATTCTCGGCTACGCCGCCATGGCCTATCTCAGCCGCATGAGCCGCAGCTTCATGCTGGAGCAGCTGCGTCAGGAATACATCCTGACGGCGCGCGCCAAGGGGCTCAGCCAGAATTCCGTGGTCTGGCGCCATGCATTCCGCAATATCCGCGTGCAGTTGCTGACCGTGGTGGCGCTGGCCTATTGCGGCCTTCTGGATGGTACCGTGCTCATCGAAACAGTTTTCGCGTGGCCGGGCCTTGGCCAGTATCTGACATCAGCGCTTTTCTTCGCCGACATGAACGCGGTGCTCGGCAGCGTGCTCCTGATCGGCATCATCTCCATCGCGATCAATCTTCTCTCGGATATTGTCTATCGCTTTATCGATCCGAGGACACGGTGACACCAATGGAAAAACCTGCTTCCCTGCATGACTGGCTGATCAACGAAGACTTCACATCGACGCGCCAGGCGCGGCTGCACAAGATGTATGTCGCCTGGCTGAGCCTGCTTGCCAACCCCCTCGCCTTCACCGGTTTTCTGGTCATCCTGGGTTTGATCCTGGTCGCGATTTTCGGTCCGATGATCATCACCTACGACCCTTATGCCCAAGACCTTTCCAAGGCGCTGCAGCCGCTGTCTTCGACACACTGGTTCGGCACCGACGAATTCGGCCGCGACGTCTTTACGCGCCTGGTCTACGGCGCCCGCACGACGCTCTACATCAGCATTCTAGTTACCGTCATCGTCGGCCCGATCGGCTTCGTCATCGGTGCAACGTCAGGCTATCTCGGAGGTTGGGTCGACGTGGTGCTGATGCGCATCACCGATATTTTTCTCTCCTTCCCGAGCCTGGTTCTGGCGCTGGCGTTTTCCGCGGCCCTCGGCCCCGGCATCGAGAACGCGGTCATCGCCATCGCGCTCACCGTCTGGCCGCCAATTGCCCGCCTGGCGCGCGCAGAAACCCTGACCTTCCGCAATGCCGACTTCGTCGTCGCGGCCGAGCTGCAGGGGGCGGGCATGATGCGCATTCTCCTGCGTCATATCGTGCCGCTTTGTGCGCCGTCTGTCGTTGTGCGCCTGACGCTTAACATGTCGAGCATCATTCTGACCGCCGCGGGCCTCGGATTCCTCGGACTGGGCGCCCAGCCCCCGATGCCCGAGTGGGGCGCCATGGCGGCATCCGGGCGGCAATACCTGCTCGACGCATGGTGGCTGACCACCATTCCCGGCATCGCGATCTTGACCGTGAGCCTCGCCTTCAACCTGCTCGGCGACGGCCTGCGCGACATTCTGGATCCTAGAAATGCATAAGTCTGCGGATACCATTCTGACGATCGAGAACATGTCCGTCGAGTTTCCGACATTGTCTGGCTCCGTCATGGCAGTGCGTGATGTCTCCTTTAGCGTCGGTCGCGAGAAAGTCGGCATCATCGGCGAATCCGGATCGGGCAAGAGCACCACCGGCCGCGCCATCATGGGGCTCCAGCCGCCCAAGGCGCGGGTAAAGGCGGATCGCATGGCCTTTGAAGAGGTGGACCTCTTGAAGACCACCGAGCAGGACATGCTGAAGATTCGCGGACGCCGCATCGCCATGATCCTGCAGGATCCGAAATATTCGCTGAACCCCGTCATGAGCGTCGGCGAGCAAATCGCAGAAACCGTATTGTTGCATGAAGGGGTATCCCGCAAGGAAGCGCGTGCCCGCACGCTCGCCATGCTGGAACGGGTCCGAATCCGCGATCCCCATCGCGTGTTCGATCTTTATCCGCACGAAGTCTCCGGCGGCATGGGTCAGCGCATCATGATCTCGATGATGCTGATCGCTTCCCCCTCGCTGATCATCGCCGACGAGCCAACATCGGCGCTCGACGTGACAGTGCGCCAGCAGGTGTTGTCGATCCTCGACGAGCTGGTGGCGGAACGCAATATCGGGCTGATCTTCATCTCGCACGATCTTAATCTGGTGCGCAGTTTCTGCGACCGGGTGATCATCATGTACGCCGGGCGCATCGTCGAGACCATCACAGCGGCAGAGCTGGACAATGCCCGGCACCCCTATACCCGCGGCCTGCTCAATGCACTGCCGAGCCTCGATCACCCGCGTGACCGGCTGGACGTCCTTCAGCGCGATCCGGCCTGGCTGGAGAACAAATGATGTCCATGATCAAGGTGGAAAACCTTGCTGTATCCTACGGCAAGCCCGGTAGCGAAGTTCGCGTCGTCAAGGATGTGTCCTTCTCCGTGGCCCGGGGCGAAGCCTTCGGCCTGGTTGGCGAAAGCGGCTGCGGCAAGTCGACGATCCTCGGCGCGCTGGCCGGCCGCAACAAGCAGTGGACCGGCCTTATCGCCATCGACGGTGAGTCCATAGAACAGAAGCGCACCCGCGCCCAGCTCGCCAAGCAGCAGATGGTGTTCCAGGACCCGTTCGGCTCGATCCACCCGCGCCACACAATCGCGCGCACTTTGCTGGAGCCTTTGGAAATCCATGGCATCGACCGACGACAGGAGCGTGTCGCAAAGGTGCTGGACGATGTGGGTCTGCCGCAGAATTTCCGCTACCGTTTTCCGCACCAGCTTTCCGGCGGCCAGCGCCAGCGCGTCGCCATCGCCCGCGCCCTGATCCTGTCGCCACGCATCCTGCTGCTGGACGAGCCAACGTCCGCTCTCGACGTCTCTATCCAGGCGGAAATCCTCAATCTTCTGAAGGACCTGCGCGAGCGAGAAGGCCTGACCTATATTCTTGTCAGCCACGATCTCGCAGTTGTCTCCCATCTCTGCGACCGCGTTGCCGTGATGCAGGATGGCGGCTTCGTCGAAATTGCTGAAAAGAGGCAGCTGATCGAGGGGACGGTCACCCACCCCTATACCCGCACCCTGATGGACGGCAGCCGCGGCTATGTTCCCGCGATCTAACTGTAATTTCATCGCAGGTGACCCCATCGGAACGATGGAGCGGAGTTTTGGCAGCTTGCCGTATCCGTGGTTTCTAGAGCTTGTCAGGAAAAAGTGGAAACCGGTTTTCCCGAAAAGACAAACGAAAACAAAAGAATATAGCGGATGTCCGGTTCAATCTGAACCGGACATCCTCTAATACATAACCGTGTTCAGCGTGAGGGTGACGGGCTCACCCGGCTGGAGTTGTGTGCTGCCCCGCGCCACCAGCCAGCCATCCGCGCGCTCCAGGCGCGCAACGATCCGCAGCGTTTGCGAAGCCCCTGAACTTGCGGGCGGGGTCAGGGAAAAGGCTATCGTCTTCGACCCGCCGTCGCTTTGGAGGCGCTTCTCCGCGGTGCGACGGTGCGCACTGTCCTGAACGGCAGGGTCCTCGAGATAGATCTCAACATGACCTTGCGGGATAACAGCGCCGTTTTCAAACACGATGGAACCGCGAATATCGGTCGATTGCGCAGCGGCTGACCCGGCCACCGCGGCGACCGCCGCAACTCCGACAGTCATCAACATTGTGCGGCAGTCGGTAGGGCGTTTCATCACACACTCTCCATGATAGTCCCGCAAGATTTGTGCAGGGCAAGACTTGTGCAGGCGCGGCATTGCCGCTCAGCTTGTCGTTCATCTGAAAAGCGCACAAGCAGCGCGGTAAGTGGGGCGCTTGAAAGCGCCCCATCTCCGTTAGAGTTTGTCGGGGAAAAGTGGAAACCGGTTTCCCCGAAAAGACAAACGAAAACGAAAGAAGTAGGGGATGTCCGGTTCAATCTGAACCGGACATCCTCTAGACGACAATGAAGTCGGACGCCGAGAGGCTCAGATTTTTGCTCAACTGCGCAAACTGAATGGCTGCAACGCCTCCACCGCCATCGGCATCATAGGACAAGGCGCCGCTATCGGTGTCGTAGATAATGCGGTCATCGGCGTCATGAGCGGCTCCGGACGCACTCCGGTAGAATGCACCCAAGGCAAGAGCCCCGTCGCCACCAACACTCTCAAAGATGAGATTGTCCAGCAGGATCGTGTCGTCGACGACCCTGAAGTCCTTGATCCAGTCGATATTGCCATTCCCAAGTGCCGTCGAGAAGCGGAATGCATCCTCTCCTGCGCCGCCAGTAAGCGTGTCAGCCGCAAGACCGCCATCCAGGAAGTCGCTGCCGGCGCCGCCGATGAGCGTATCGGAACCCGCGACACCCGGCTGAGCCGGCGCAGGGGGAAACTCGACCGATACGTTCACCTTGTATGTCGAGCCCGCCGGCACGGCTTCCGCCCAGCCATCGCCCGGAGCTGTCTCCGACCAGCTGCCTTCCAGGATGTAGTAGGTTCCGGTTTCCTGAGTGACGAAGACCAGGCTTGAATCCCGGCTGCTGGTGGAGCCGGGGTCGCCACCACCATCATCGTTCTGGGCGACAATATGGCCGCTGCTGTCGAGCAACCTGACCCAACTGTCGTGGACATTCGGATCTGCAATTCCGTCAATGTCTATCGTGATGACCGTGCCGGCCGCCAGATCGACCTTGTAATATCCGCCCTGGCCGTTCCCGGTGGCGTTCACGGTCGTATGCAGGGTTGTCGTCGAATCGAAGATATCCGGGTCGCTCACCAGGGAGAAATTGTCGGAGACATCGAACGCGGTTGCGATCGAGTTGTTCGCCGCGCCCGGTCCCAGCGTTGCATAACCGGTTCCCATGCCCGGGCGTGGCGGCGCGTCGCCCTGATAGGCGTAATCGCCGAGCAGGGTGTCATCGCCGCGGCCGCCGTCGAGCACATCGTTGCCGCCCTGGCCGGTCAACACGTTGGCCGCGCCGTCGCCGGTCAACCGATCGTTGAAGCCCGAGCCGGAGAGATTTTCAATGGACACATAGGTATCGCCGCCGGACCTGCCTCCCAGGAGGCTGAGCCTTACCCCGCTGGTGGCGTCGGCATAGTCTGCCGTGTCGCTGCCGGCGCCGCCGTTCAGTCTGTCGGCCCCACCGCCGCCGGTCAGGATGTCATCGCCTGTACCGCCGGAGAGCTTGTTGGCCAGGGCATTGCCGATCAGATGGTCGTCGAAGGACGAACCGACGGCATTTTCAAAGCCGACGAGCATATCGTGCCGGATAACGGCACCCCGGCCGACGATCTGCACCGGACCGTCGCCATCGCCACCATTGGCCGTTCCCTTGAGAAGATCGATCGTCACGCCATCGGAACTACCCGCATAAACGACCGTGTCGATCCCGGAGCCACCATCCAGATAGTCCTGGCCGGAGCCGCCGATGATCGTGTCGTTGCCGGCTTCGCCGTACAGGATGTCGCCATCGGCACCGCCGTCCAGAATGTCATTGCCGCCGCCGCCGTTGAAATAGTCGCCGCCGCCCTGGCCCCAGAAATGGTTTGCTGCGGACGTGCCGATAAAGCGGTCGATGCGGTCATCGGAACCAATCAGGTTCTCGATGCTGTAGAACGTGTCGCCCGAGGCGGTGCCACCGCTAGCGACGTTCTTAGCGAGGTTGACGAGCAGCTGGAAAGGGCTCTCCTTGCTGAAATCGACTGTATCGACGCCTGCGCCGCCCCTGAATATATCCACTCCGTCCTGGCCGCTCAGCGTATCGTCGCCGCTGCCGCCATCGAGAATATCGTTACCCTGGCCGCCAAGAATGGTGTCGTTGCCACCGCCGCCGTAGAGCGTGTCGTTACCATCGTCACTTTCGGTCTGGTCTTGAAGGTCCTCGACATCGATGGTGTTGTTGATATCGCGGCTAGCCAGAGAATCCCGGCCACCGATGATCAGGTCGTCACCGCCCTGGCCGAAGATCGTGTCGTCGCCGGCGCCGCCGTCGAGCGTATTGTTGCCGTTGTCGCCGAAGATGATGCTGGTCATCGTGTTGTCGCCAACACTGGGCGGGGTCTCGCTGCCGCCACTTCCGGGCGGGAGAGTCGACTCGTCGGCATAGATGATGTGTTCGACGTTGGCGATTTTGCGGATATGCAGGTTGCGGGACAGAAGGACGACGGTATCGTTGCCACCATTGGCCGCCTCACGCACGACGTCATTAAGGGAGTCGACGAAGTAGATATCATCGCCGCCGTTGCCGGCCATGCGGTCGCCGCCGCCGCGCCCGTCAAGGACGTTGGTTCCGTCATTGCCGATCAGGATGTCATTATACCGGCTGCCGATGCCGTTCTCGACATAGTAGTCGGTCCCGTCGGGGTTGTGCCCGGCAAAGATCGACACGTTGTTGCTATGGCCGTTGACGCTGGAAAACTGTCCGGCGCGCAAATCGAGGATCGTGCCGGCCGTGGAGCCGGAAAAGTCGAGCGTGTCGGTGCCGCCGGTGTCGTGGATCACGAAACCGATATCGTGCTGCATACCCGAGGGGGTAAGGCGGTAACCATCCTGCGCGCTGCCGAAGCCGTAGACATTGTCCCCTGTGTTGAGATCAATTTGCTGATAGGTGCGCACGCCGTTTGCATCGACGGTTGAGAAAAAGCGGCGAATGACGGCCTCGATGTCGGCCATCAGCGGCGTCGAGGCCGACCAGCGGCTGGTTTCGCCGACATCGATCCCATCGAAATAGGACATGACGCTGTATTGCTGGCGATCATACGTCCAGGTCGCATTGTTCAGATAATTGATCTGCACACCTCCGGGACCGCTGTAGTTGTAGAGCCCGGGATGGTTCAGGCCAAATTCATGGCCGAATTCATGGATGAAGGAATCGAAGACGTACCCGCCGATATCGGTCTTGTTCGGCTCCGTGTCGTGGAAACGCTGGCCGATGCTGACATAACGATTGCTCGAATAGGCGCTGCCATCGTCCTGCTCGCCGAGTTCGGGGCTGACAACCTCGATCCAGTCCGTCGTGCTGTTGAACGGCGCGTTATCGACGATCTCGAATTTCAGAGGGGTGACAGACGCCCACATCTGCAAGGCGCCAATCGCGGCAGCCTTGTATTCGGGATGGTCATTGAGCTCGTAGACGTTGATTCTCAGCGTTCCCGCAGCGATCGCCGGCGTCAGGCTACGCTGCAATGCCCCAAGATAGTCAAGGAAGGACTCGTAATCCTCGCTCTTGCCATAAGGGTTGTCCGGGGTCTGATCGTTGACCCACCATTGATCACTGGTCTGGCTTGGATTGGGCATCGTGAGGTTCCTCTCTGAAGATTGTGAGCAGCGCGGCTATGCCGTTCTGCAACTGCCAATTTTCCACAGGCATCGCGTGCGTCTGCCTGTCACCCCCCTGCCCCTCCAAGCAATGTAGGTCGGATCATCAATTTTGTACCCCTACAAAGACGGGGGAAATGTCAGGTTCAGCAATTGAAAACGCAGACGACCGCCCCGGGGGCGACCGATAGGCCGCGAACGCGTAGCCGTACCCGACCGACTGTCGCCTCTGGCGGCCATTCCCAGCGCTTACGATCAGGAAGGGTGCCGGCGTGTGAATATACTAACCAAAACCGCCGGGCTCTCGTCGTGGCCGGAGGAAAGTTCAGTGGCAGATCGGCCGCTCTCCCGAAATCGCCGCATCGGTGCTATCAAGAACCGTCGAGACGTTTGGATGGTCCAAAGGGTGCGGAATAGACAGCGACATGGTGCGAAACGGCAAGCGGCAGTGTTTGGCGCAACCCTTGCCATCAGTGTCGCGCCAACCTTTACGCCTGTTGCCGCCCAGTCGGAATGGCAGGCGCCGCCGTGCATCTATTCCACCACAACTGCAAAAACGACACTCTGCGTCCGCGCTAAAAACTACAGTCGCGACATCTGCGCCGCCCTTGGTCATTTCGCGGAAGCAAATGCCCTGCCCCCCGATTTCTTCGCCCGGCTGATCTGGAAGGAAAGCCTGTTCCGGCCGGATGCCGTCAGCCCGAAGGGGGCGGAAGGCATTGCGCAGTTCATCCCCTCGACAGCGAAACTGCGCGGCCTGTCAAACAGCTTCGACGCACTGGAGGCGCTCGGCAAATCGGCCGAATATCTTGATGCGCTACGCGACCGGTTTGGCAATCTCGGCCTTGCAGCCGTGGCCTACAATGCCGGTGAAGGCGGGTTGGGTACGTTTCTGCGCACCGGCAACCTGCCCTATGAGACGCGCGCCTATGTGCTCGCCATTACCGCCCATCCGGCGGAGGAGTGGAAGGATAACCCGCCGCAGACGCTCGACCTGCGGCTCGACAAGGACAAATCCTTCTATGACGCCTGCACGGCGCTGGCCGACAAGCGCCAATTGAAGGAGATCGAATTTGAGGAGGAAGGGACGTGGGCGCCATGGGGGGCGCAGCTTGCGGCGCATTTCCAGAAATCGGTGGCGCAGAGATTGTTTTTGACCACCATCAGCCGCACGCCGGCGCCGCTCAATGCGGAAAAACCGCTGATTCAGCGCGAGCGCAACGCCCGATTCGGCACCCGGCTGCGCTACACCGCGCGCATCGGCCGTGACACCCGCGCCGAGGCCGACGCGGTGTGCGTGCAGGTTCACAGGACCGGCGGCGCATGCATCGTTTTCAAGAACTGATCGACGTGGGCACAATCGACCGTTCCGTGACCGGTTTGGACGACCGGGTGAAGATGTACGGTCGTCCGGGCTTTCCGGCTGGGCAACCGAGGGCCGACAATGATCGGCAATGCAATCGATCATTCCTGCGGATGTGCCAGATGTGCCGACACTATCCCGTTCACCTTTTCAATTCATCGTCTTGGTTCTTGGAGAATGGCCGGTTCGGATTGAACCGGACATTCTCTGGATTTTTTTGTTTGCGTTTGTCTTTTCGGGAAAACCGGTTCCCACTTTTCCCTGACAAACTCCAGACATGGCCTCGACAGTGTTGCCACGGCAAATTATCTATAAAAAATGACCTCGACTAGCGAAGATACGATTGCGAGCCGCATCAGCCGCATCCTTGCAGACCGGATCGTGACTGGAAAGCTCGATCCGGGCACGAAACTCCGTCAGGATCATATTGCCGAGGAGTTCGGAACCAGCCATGTGCCCGTTCGCGAAGCCTTCCGCCGGCTGGAGGCACAGGGCCTTGCGGTGAGTGAACCGCGCCGTGGCGTGCGGGTCGCAGCCTTCGATCTCAAGGAAGTGCGTGAAGTTGCGCAAATGCGGGCAGCACTCGAGGTGCTGGCGCTTCGCCACGCAGCGCCGCACCTCACGGCCTCGATCCTCGACCTCGCGGAAGAGGCGACAGTCGCCGGCGACAACTCTTACGATGTTCGATCCTGGGAGGAAGCGAACCGTCGGTTTCACAGCCTGATCCTCGCGCCCTGTGGCATGCCGCGTCTGCTTGCGGCGATCAACGATCTGCATGCGGCGAGTGCCCGCTTCCTGTTCGCCAGTTGGCGCTCGGAATGGGAAGTCCGCACGGACCACGACCACCGTGCGATACTGACATTTCTGCGTCAGGGGAACGTCGAGAACGCCGCGGCTGTTCTTGATCGCCACGTGCAGTGGATTGGGCAAAAACCCGTCCGAAATGTCTCCGGAACGACACGGGACGCATTCGCGATCGTCGGCTGACATCAGCCTCTCCCTGACCGGAATTTCCGACCGGTATGCTCGATTCTTCGCCGCTCAATCTCTCGCTATGATTGACGATCATCCCATCCTCAACGAGAGGATGCTTGCATTTGTTCGTATCGTCATAAATTATAGATAATATGTCTTGTTATCTATAATTATGACAAATCAGACATGATCGAGGGAGAGGACCGGAAATGCACCAGGGAAATATCACCCAAGACCGCCCCAGAGCGCAAATTTCCACCCCGAGAGAAGAAGTATCGTTCGAACAGGCACATATTATCTATAATTTCCCATTCAGCGATCTGTTGTTCCGCGCCCAAGTCGTTCATCGGGAAAATTTCGATCCCAACGCCGTGCAGATCAGCCGATTGCTATCGATCAAGACCGGGGGCTGCGCGGAGGACTGCGGTTATTGCAGCCAGTCGGCGCATTCGCCTACCGGGCTGAAAGCTTCAAAGCTGATGATGGTCGAAAAGGTTGTTGCCGAGGCGAAGAAGGCGAAGGCCGAAGGCGCCACCCGCTATTGCATGGGTGCCGCCTGGCGGAGCCCCAAAGACCGCGACATGGAAACGCTCGTTGCGATGGTCGGCGGCGTCAAAGCGCTCGGCATGGAGACCTGCATGACGCTCGGCATGCTCTCGCCCGGCCAGGCCGAGGCGCTGGCCAATGCCGGTCTCGACTACTACAACCATAATATCGATACGTCGGAAGAGTTCTACGCGCAGGTCATCACCACCCGCACATTTGCCGACCGGCTGGACACGCTCTCCAACGTCCGCGAGGCAGGCATGAAGGTTTGCGCCGGCGGCATTCTCGGGATGGGCGAGACGGCGAATGACCGCATCTCCATGCTGGTGACCCTCGCCACTTTGCGCGAGCCGCCCGAAAGCGTGCCGATCAACATGCTGATCCCAATTCCAGGCTCCAGGCTTGCCGATGCTATACCCGTCGACCCGATAGAATTCGTGAGGACCATCGCCCTTGCCCGCATCCTGATGCCGCGGGCCTATATCCGCCTGTCTGCCGGCCGCACGCAGATGAGCGATGAAATGCAGGCGCTCTGTTTTTTTGCCGGTGCCAATTCGATTTTTGCCGGCGACACGCTGCTGACGGCAGGGAACCCGGGAGAGGATCACGATAGAGCACTCTTCCGTCGTCTCGGTTTGAAATCGATGGAACTGGAGCCGGATGAATGACGCTGACGGGGCTCGTTCGTCATGAAGCGACGCTGGCGGGGCTGCAGCGAAAGGAAAGGCTCCGAACCCTGATTAAGCGGGATGGCGCTGATTTCACCTCGAACGACTATCTCGGCTTCGCCGGTTCGACGCGGCTGGCCGCGGCTGTCAATGCCGCGCTTGAGCGTGGCGTGCCCGTCGGCGCCGGCGGCTCGCGTCTATTGCGCGGCAATCACCCGGAGCACGAGACCCTGGAAACGGAGGCCGCTGCGTTTTTCGGCGCCGAGCGTGTCCTTTATTTCGGCAGCGGCTACGCCGCCAACGTCGCGCTTTTCTCAACCCTGCCGCAGCGCGGTGACCTCATCGTGCACGACGCCTTGGTGCATGCCAGCGCGCACGAAGGCATGAACGCCAGCCGGGCGCTCTCAACGCCGGCCGCGCATAACGATGTGGGGGCTTTTGAAGAGGCGATCCTGCGTTGGCGGCGCAAGAGCGGAACCGCCGGCAACCTGTGGATTGCCGTCGAAAGCCTCTACTCGATGGACGGCGATCGCGCACCACTTGCCGAACTCGCGGCCCTTGCCGAAAGGCATAACGGCTTTCTGGTGATCGACGAGGCGCATGCGACCGGCGTGTTCGGCACTAGTGGCCGCGGTCTGGCCGCCGGTCTGGAGAATCGCGGGAATGTTATCGTCCTGCACACATGCGGCAAGGCACTTGGGGCCTCGGGCGCGCTGCTCGGCGCGAGCGCAACGCTCTGTGATTATCTGGTCAACCGGGCGCGCGGCTTCATCTATTCGACTGCACCATCGCCTTTGATGGCCGCTGCGGTACGTGAGGCACTGCGAATGCTCGTCGATGAGCCAGATCGTCGGATGACTTTCGACGCGTTGTGCGCCTTTGCCAATACGGAACTTACCGCAAGGCTCGGCGTGGCAGGCAGCGGCTCCCAGATCCTGCCTGTGCTGATCGGCGACAATGGCCGCGCGGTGCGGATTGCCGCGCGCATGCGAGCCGAAGGCTTCGATATCAGGGCAATTCGCCCGCCGACCGTTCCAGAAGGCACGGCACGGCTCAGAATTGCCATCACGCTCAACGTCGACAGGGCCACGATCATGCGAATGTTCACCCGGCTAACTGCAATCATGGCAGAGGAGAGGATGTGATGCGGTTCGTCGTGACTGGCACCGACACCGGCATCGGCAAGACGGTGTTTTCGGCGGCGTTGGTTGCTGCGCTCGGCGGCGCTTACTGGAAGCCGATCCAGGCCGGGCTCGACGAAGAGACCGACAGCCAGACCGTCGGCCGGCTGGGGCGTCTTCCCGCGGAACGTATTCTGCCCGAAGCCTACAGGCTGCGCACTCCGGCATCGCCGCATCTTGCCGCACGGCTCGATCAGGTGACAATCGAGCCGGAGCGTCTGACACCGCCCGTGACAGACGTCCCGCTCGTCATCGAAGGCGCCGGCGGCCTGTTGGTGCCGCTGACAGACAGCCAGGTGTTTGCCGATGTCTTTGCGCGCTGGCGCATCCCCGTCATCCTTTGTGCACGCACAGGATTGGGCACGATCAATCATACGCTGCTATCGCTCGAAGCGCTGCGCAGCCGCTCGATTCCGATACTCGGCCTTGCCTTTATTGGTGAAGAGCAAGCTGAAACGCAGCGGATTATCGCCGCGATGGGACAGGTGCGAGCGCTCGGACGCCTGCCCCTGCTTGATCCGCTGACGCCGAAGCGACTGCAGCAGGCCTTTCGCGACCATTTTACTCTTTCTTCCTTCCAGGAGAAGACGGCATGAACTCACCAGTCTGGCATCCCTTCACCCAGCACGGGCTTGAACCGCCGATAAAGCGCATCGTGCAAACCGATGGCGCCTGCCTGATCGACGAAGACGGGTCGCGCATCCTCGATGCCATCTCCTCGTGGTGGGTCATCACCCATGGCCACCGGCATCCCGGGATTATGAAGGCGATACAGGCGGCATGCGAGACCTACGACCAGATCATTTTCGCCGAATACACCCACGAACCCGCCGAGGCCCTGGCACGTGGTCTGCTGGAGATCGCCCCGGCGGGTCTTCAGCATGTGTTCTATTCCGACAGCGGCTCGACCTGCGTCTGAAAATGGCGCTTGGATTCTTCCACAATTGCGGCACGCCGCGCAGCCGCATCTGCGTCATGGAAGACGGCTATCACGGCGACACGATCGGCACGATGTCGGCGGGCGAACGTGGCGTCTTCAACCAAGCCTACCAGCCACTGTTGTTTGGCGTCGATCGCCTGCCGTTCCCGGCGCCCGGCTGCGAACAGGCAACGCTCCACGCCTTTGAACGCTTTTGCCTCACCGGCCAGGTGGCCGCACTCCTGATCGAACCGCTCATTCTCGGCGCCGGCGGCATGCGCGCCTATCCGGCGTCGGTCCTCGCTGCGTTAAAGGAAATCGCTGAAAGGCATGGCACCCTGTTAATAGCAGACGAAGTGATGACGGGCTGGGGGCGTACCGGCAGCCTGTTTGCCTGCGAACAGGCCGGCGTAGCGCCGGATATCCTCTGCACCTCCAAAGGGTTGACCGGCGGTTCACTGCCGCTCGCAGCCACGCTCTGCACGGCGCAAATTTTCGACGCGCACCTCTCTACGGACCGTCGCCGCACATTTTTTCATTCCAGTTCCTACACCGCCAATCCGATCGCGTGCGCCGCCGCGGTCGCCAATCTGGCGGTCTGGAACAACGAGCCGGTACGCGAGCGGGTTGGCACGCTTGAGCGGATGCAGAGGGAGAAGTTGCCGCGCTTCGAAGCCAATCCGCGCTTCGCCAACGTCCGACAGGTCGGCACGATCACCGCCCTTGACCTTGTGGTACCGGCGGGCGGCTATCTTTCGCAGGTCGGCCCGCGGCTCAGAGCTTTCTTTCGTGCGCGGAAATTGTTGATCCGACCGCTGGGAAACATCATCTACCTGATGCCACCCTATTGTGTCACCACAGCCGACCTCGACCGCGCCTATGACGCGATTGAGGAAGCGGCCGTGTGCTTCGCGGCAGGACAGCTATAATGGGTGCTCGTTCTTCCCGCCTTGCGGGGTTTGGCCACAGTGTTCCGGGGCGTCGCGTCGAAAACGCCGAGATCGAGGAAAGCCTTGGCCTTGAACCCGGCTGGATCGAGCGTCGGACCGGCATCCGCGCGCGGTATTGGGCGGAGCCGGGCGATACACTGTCCGGTCTTGCGGCGAAGGCCGGAGCAGCCGCCATTGACGACGCCGGCATCGCCCGGGCCGATGTCGCGCTCACGCTTCTCGCCACGTCGACGCCCGATCATCTGCTGCCGCCTTCCGCTCCCCTCCTCGCCCACCGTCTCGGCCTTGCCAATTCCGGGGCGGTCGATCTGGCTGGTGCCTGTTCTGGTTTTCTCTACGCCCTGACGCTCGCCGACGGCTTTGTCCGCGCGCAGGGTCGGCCGGTACTCGTGGTTGCGGCCAATATATTGAGCCGCCGCATCAACCCCGCCGAACGGGCAAGCGCCGTGCTGTTCGCCGATGCGGCTGGCGCCGTCGTCCTGATGCCGTCCGGGGACCCGCAAACAGGGATTCTCGGCGTTGACCTCGCTTCAGATGGCAGTCGATACGGCCTCATCTCAATCCCGGCAGGAGGAAGCAACAGGCCTTTTGCAGCCGATGTTGCGGCAAGCGAATGCCTGATGACGATGCGTGATGGGCGGGAGGTGTTTTCCCAGGCCGTCGAAATGATGGGACATTGTGCGGGACGCGCGCTCGAAGAGGCACGGATGTGCCCCGCGGATATCAGCCACTTCGTTCCGCATCAGGCCAACGCGCGCATTTTCGACGCCGTTTGCAGTCTTCTCGGAATTGAACCGCAAAAAACCGTTCGTACGATCGTGGAGTATGGAAACTCCTCCGCGGCAACAATCCCGCTTTCTCATTCGCTTGCCCATCGGGCTGCGCCTTTCGCCATCGGGGAAAAACTACTCCTGACCGCGGCAGGCGCCGGACTGACGGGTGGTGCCTGTATAATCGGGACGTAAAAGATTACAGCGCTTCATTGTTATCGCGCATTCATCGATCATCGTCGCGGACGAGCCCGGGCTGCTGTCGTCATGCCTCAGGCGATGGTGGGGTAACCTTGGTCAGCGGCCTCCCGATCCAGCTCCGCCAGCACTTCATAATCGGCATCGCCGAGCAGGCTGATGCCGCGCAGCGAGAGCGTGTCGCACACTGCGGCAAGCTCAGGATCGGCAATGGTTTCCGAGAGGGCGCGGCGCAGGATGATGAGGTCCCTGGCCGGCGTCGCGGCGCCGGTGATGAACGGCAGGCCCGGTCCCCGGGGCGTCTCCGCGAGGATTCGTACGCCCGCGACACGATCGGGATCGAAACGCAGGGTATTGCCGAAGGTGACGCAATCGATCGCCGCGACATCCGCCTCTCCGCTCGAAACCGCGTCGATGCTCGCCCGGTGGCCACCGGTCTCCTTGACCGAGGAGAAGAACCGGCCATCGACGGCATGCGGCGCCACGAAGGCCCGAAACAGGTTGTAGCCGGAATTGCTGCCGGGTTCATTGATGGCGGCCCGTGCGCCGCGCAGTGCATCGAGCCCATAACCGCGAATACGCTTACCGAGCACCTCCCAGAACAGCCGCGTCGCCTCCGCAATCGGGGCCGGGCTGACATACATGGCGAGACTGGCAAGCGACATCGGGAAGACTCCGGAAAAACAGTTCGAAAACCTATGCGATACATAGATTTAAACTTTGGAACACCGCCTCGTTGACGAATCTAGCGAGGCGATCAACCCCGAGCGACGGAAACGCCTGACAAAAATGATCGCGACCCCCAGCGTTGCGCGAGATCCAGGCATTCGCGCCAGGAAACGATGGCACCCGTGGTTGAAACGCTGCGGAGAGAGACGGCCGCGCAGGCGTGGGCAAGGCGGAGGCTCTCTTGCGTGCTCCAGCTTTCGTGAATGCCGTAGAGCATGCCGGCTGCAAAGGCATCGCCGGCACCGTTTGCTCCCTTGATCTCGGATTCCGGAATAGCCACGGAAGGCAGGACCGTCCGTTCGCCATCGCGCGTTACCACGATTGCGAAGGTTGGGCAGTGTACCGCGACGAGCTTCATCGCGCCCTTTTCAAGCACCGCACGCGCCGCCCGTTCGCAGGCATCTTGATCCGTCGTATCACCACGGATCGTCTCGATACCGGCAATTGCCCCGATCTCCAGGTCGTTGACGACAAGGAAATCGAGATGCGGCAGGCAGGGCATCACCAGGGCGGCCATCAGCCGCTTTTCGACGCTCGCAAGCTCCAGATTGGTCATCAGACCCGCGGCCCGCGCCGCCTTGAGGACTGCGACCCATCCGTTCGGTTCGTCCTTCCACGGCGCATCGAGAATACGGTGCACCCCGGGCAGACCGAGATGCAGATAGCGCATCGTTGTGGTCGAAAAGTTGAAGTGATCGGGCGTCAGAAGGGCCGCGGTACCCGCATGGAAGATGTGGGTACGCCGATGCGACTTGCGCGAGACATAGGCATCGCAGAACTGCGTGGCAGCATCCGTTACCACCATCTGGCTGACATCAAGCCCCGCCGCCGCGGCGGTATCCCTGAGATAGCGGCCATCGTCGTCATCCCCGACAAGCCCGATCGTCTCGATCGGGATCGACGGGTCGAGATGCTTGATGTCAAGCGCCAGGTTGCAGCTCGATCCACCGCCATGGCGCTCTTCCTCGAAGAGCTCGGCGAGGCCGTCCTCGCCCGGCCAATGGCTGACGCTGCGGTTATAATCCACGCACCATGTACCGCCGGTGAGAATACCCCGCCTCTCGCTCATCATTTGGTCTGTTCCGCCTTGAGGACGGCTTCGGTGACGGCGTTGTCGGCGGAAAGGTCGCGGTGCGGCGCAATGCCGTCCTTCTGCAGGCTGCCGTGATAGGCCTTGACCGCCTCTCCCGGCAGGATACTGCCGGAAGCGACCTCGCGCATGAACCGCACCATGGCAAGCGGATCTTCCGCCAGATTGATCTTGCGGCCGAAGAGTGCGACGCGGGCACCATATTTTTCGGCCTGATAGAGCAGCTCGAAGCAATCGCGGGTCGTGCCGGCTCCGCCGCCGAGAACGCCGACGATGACACTCGGATCGTACGATGCGAGTTCATCCAGCGCCTTTGCGCCATTGTACGGGATCTTCAGGAACTGCGGACGATCCGCTTTCATCACGCCCGCAAGGCAGCGCATCATGACGTCGTTGACGTAATGCGGCTGCAGCTCCGGATCGATCCCGGAATCGACGTTCGGGTTGAAGACCTCGAGGAAGTATTTGAAATTGTTGCGCGCGGCATCGTCGCGAAAATCGGCGAACGCTTCCAGCGCGTGATAGTCATGGTCGAGATCGTTGTTGAAGGTGATGGAATAGAGGCCGAGATCCGTGCCGGTGATCGGAGCGCCGGGGGCGGGATCGATGGTGCCGGTGGCGACACGGGAGAGCGACGCGGAGCGGAACGCCCGGGACGGCTGCTTGGCATAGGTCGCACCGCGGCAAACCCAGACATCCGTCGTGTCATTGGCGCGGATCGCCGGCTTGACCGCACTGCCCCGGAAGACGCCCATGTCGGTCAGTGCTTCCATGTTGGAGGCCGATGTCAGCATGATATCGACGATATCCTGCTCGACGACGGCGCGGATGTTTTCGAGGAATTCCGGGCGCGTGTAGTGGCGCGACCAGCTTCCATCCTTCTGGCGCTTGGGGCCGCAGGAGGTCATGCTAGGGCCCATATCGCCGTCCTTTGCGTCAGCGATGATGAAGTCGTTGCGGGTATATTGGCCGGCACGGATGCGTGCGAGCTTCTGATCCAGGCGATACATGATTTGCTCCGTTCGATGGGGTCCGGCCCGAAAGAGCCGGACAGGATTTTTCAGGCGGTCGCGGCACCGGTCATGATGGCGACCACGTCGTTCATGGTGTGGGTCTTCGGCGTGACGACAGCGGCACGCCGGCCAAGCCGCATGATGTGGATGCGGTCGGCAAGGTCGAAGACATTGGGCATGTTGTGACTGATCAGCACGACGGGCAGGCCGCGATCACGAATGGACCGGATGAGCTCCAGCACCTGCCCCGTCTCGCGCACGCCAAGTGCTGCGGTCGGCTCGTCCATGATCACCAGCTTGCGCGCGAAGAGAGCCGCGCGGGCAACGGCCACCCCCTGGCGCTGGCCGCCGGACAGCATTTCCACGGGATTGTCGATTGCGGGCAGGCGGAACTTCAGCTCGTTCATCGCCTTGCGCGCTTCCTCCCGCATCCGCTTCTTGTCGAGGCGGCGGAAGAGGCTGCCCATGATGCCCGGCCTGCGCAGTTCGCGACCGAGAAAGAGATTCGAGGCGATATCGAGCGCAGGCGCCACGGCAAGGTCCTGATAGACGGTCTCGATCCCGGCATGGCGGGCATCGAGCGGTCCCCGGAAATGAACAGGCTCGCCATCGAGAAGGATCTCGCCGCTGGTCGGATGCAAGGCCCCAGTCAGCGCCTTGATCAGCGTGCTCTTGCCGGCGCCGTTATCGCCGACCACGGCGAGGATTTCGCCGGCCCGCAATTCGAAATCGACGCCATCGAGAGCCGTGACATGACCATAGGTCTTCACGACATTGCGTGCTTCCAGAACCACGCGCGGCATAACGTCATGTGCGATATCGGCCGCCATTATCGTCTCCTCCGGGACATCTGGTCGAGCGCGACGGCGATGATGACGAGGATACCCGTCACGAGGTCCTGCCAGAGCGGGTCGATGCCGGCGAGGGTCAGGCCGTTGCGCAGCACGCCGACGATCAGGGCGCCGATCAGCGTGCCTATCAGGCCGCCGCGACCGCCAAAAAGGCTGGTGCCGCCGATGACGACCGCGGTGATGGAATCGAGGTTTGCGGTCTGCATCGCGTTGGGATCGGCATTGGGGATGCGTCCGAGCGCCAGCCAGGCGCCGATGCCATAGATGAGGCCTGCAAGCACATAGACGGACATGAGGTGCCGCCGGACCGGAATGCCGACAAGGCGGGCTGCCTCGGGGTTATTGCCGATGGCATAGACATGCCGGCCCCATTTCGTCTCATTCAGGAAATACCAGACGACGGCGTAGAGCGCGAACATGATCACCACGCCATAGGTGATGACAAAGCCGCTGAGCTTCATCGTATTACCCGTCCAGGACAGGAACGGATCACGCACCGCAAAGGCGCCGCCTTCCGAGATCAGCCGAAGGGCTGCAGTCAAAATGCCGAGAATGCCGAGCGTGACGATGAAGGGTGGAAGCCTGAGCCCGCTGACGAGCCCGCCGGCCGCAAGCCCGGATATCGTGCAGATCAGGATTGCAAAACTCATCGAAAGAACCGGATCGTAGCCGAGATTGACCAGCTTGCCGGCAACGATCGTGCCGAGCACGCAGATCG
Source organism: Pararhizobium capsulatum DSM 1112 (assembly GCF_030814475.1). NCBI lineage: Bacteria > Pseudomonadati > Pseudomonadota > Alphaproteobacteria > Hyphomicrobiales > Rhizobiaceae > Pararhizobium > Pararhizobium capsulatum. The sequence continues at coordinate 3,983,472 of NZ_JAUSVF010000001.1, forward strand.
CACCGACGGCGAGATCTATGCCGGCCGTCAGGATCACCAGCGTCTGGCCTATGGCCAGGACACCGATTATAACGGTCTGCTGCAGGATGATCGACAGGTTGTGGGTTGCGAGAAATCTTGGATTCGTGAAGGCGAAAATCACGCAGAACGCGATGAGAACCAGGAACGGGCCCGCCGAAGGAGCGCCGAGAATGCGGGCCTTCCAGCTTCTCGGCGCATCGGTCGCGGAAGCAATGACTGTGGTCATGCAAACCTCATGCATCAGGGTCTTGTGCGACAGGCTTGAGCCGTCCGCGCGGGGCGAACGATCGCCCGGCCGGGACCGCGACCGGCACGAGGCCTGACGCGATCCCGCCGGGAGAAACAGGATCAATCACCCCAGCAGTTTTCCAGACCCCAGGCGGTGTCCTTGGATTCCAGACCATCGACAGGCTTGTCGGTGATCAGGAACGAGCCGGTGTTGACGAAACCGCTCGGCTTCTTGCCGGAGGCCGCATAGTCGGCGACGGCATCGACGCCCATCGACGCCATCTTGTGGGGGAACTGCATGACGGTGGCGGCGATCTTGCCATCCTTGACGTCGCGAACGCCGGCGCAGCCGCCGTCGATCGAGGTCAGCATCACGTCGCTTTCCTTGCCGAAGGATTTCAACGCCGCATAGGCGCCGGCTGCGGCCGGCTCGTTGATCGTGTAGACGGCATTGATGTCGCCATTCTTGGAGAGCAGATTCTCCATGCCGACTTGCCCCTTATCCTGCGCCCCATTGGTAATGGCAGCACCGGCAATCGATGGATCGCCCTCGGCGATGCCGAAGCCCTTCAGGTAGCCGTCATGGCGGAAGGTATCAACCGTGCCGCCGGGGGTCCCGTCGAGCATGGCAACCACGGCCTTCTTGTCGCCCATTGCCTTGCGGGCATAGGTACCCTGCTGCACGCCGGCTTCGAAATTGTCTGTCGCGAAGGTGGCGTCGACGGCATCGGCCGGGTCGGTTGCCGTATCGAGCGCGATCACCAGCACACCGGCTTCGCGCGCCTTCTTGATGATATCGAGCATGCCGGACGAGTTGTTCGGCGTAACGAGAATGCCCTTGGCGCCGGCACTGATCAGATCCTCGATCGCGGCGACCTGCCCTTCGTTGTCGCCGTCGAACTTGCCGGCACGGGCGATCAGTTTCAGGCCCTTTTCCTTGGCGCGGGCCTCGGCAGCCTGACGCATCTTGACGAAGAACGGGTTAACCTCCGTCTTGGTGACGAGGCCGACGATGACCTCCTGTGCGGAAGCCGCGCCTGCGCCAAGGGCAAGACCGACAGAGAGACCGAGCGCGCTGATGCCGGCCCGGACGAAATTGGAACGTGCGGAAATGCGCATGCAATGAAGCGACATGAATTCCTCCCAAAAGTGCAATGCCATCGAGCCCCTCCGGCCCCTGGCGAGCTTGGCCTCTCCTCAAAGGCCAAGGGGATTAGGTCATCACTTTTGCATAAAGTCAAATAGCAAAATCGAATCTTTTGTATATTTTTATACAAATATTGCATCGCAATCAAATTATTGGCACGTTGCCGCAGAGCAGCATGGCTGCCGTGCCACCCCAAACCAAAAACCAACATGGAAATGCAATATTATGTCTGAAATTATACATAACTACCCATCCGCAGAAAAACTCTCGCTTTATCTCCGCTCGCGTTGCCGCTAAACCGGGATAGGATCAGGAGTTTGGAATGGGCAGGCCAGGATCGGGACACGGCAAGCCGACGCTGGAAGACGCGGGCGGCATACTTTCTCTGATCGCCACCCGGAGCGCATCATCGCGAGCCGAGCTGCTGCAGGCGTCCGGCCTGTCGCGCGTCACCGTCACCCAGCGCCTGAACGCACTGCTGCTCAGTGGCCTCGTGCACGAAGCGGAGGAAACCCTGCCGAGCGGCGGAAGACCGACGCGGGTGCTGGCCATCAATGCCACAAGCGGCTTCGTGCTCGTCGCCAATATCGGCGAGACGCACATCCACCTCGCCGCCATGGATCTCAAGCCAGCTGTTATCGGGCAGACGACGCTCCCCTTCACCGTCGAAAGCGGACCTCACATCACCCTGACACAGATCGAGGAGGCATTTGCCTATCTGGCAGCGGAGGCGGAAAAGACCCACGGTTTCTTCGTCGGCATCAGCCTCAGCCTGCCGACACCGGTGGATTTCAAACGTGGCTGCGTGGTTGGCCCATCCGTTCTGCACGGCTGGGACGACTACGATATTATCGGCCGCCTCCGGGTTCGTTTCGACGTTCCCGTCTATGTCGAAAACGACGTGAACCTGATGACGATCTGCGAGCACAAGCGCCGCTTCCCGACCGTCGAAGACATGCTGTTCGTCAAGGCCGGCACCGGCATCGGCAGCGGCATGATAGCGGGGGGCCGCATGTTTCGCGGTGCACAGGGCGCTGCCGGTGATATCGGTCATATCCAGTTCCTGTCCGGTGATGCTCCCCTCTGTCGCTGCGGCAAGTTCGGCTGCATAGAGGCGCGCGCGGCCGGCTGGGCGATTGCCCGTGATCTTTCCGCCCGCGGCTTCAAGGCAGAAACCGCCCGCGACGTGATCGAACTCGTAGAGCAGCGCAAACCCGAGGCTTTGATGCTGCTGAGAGCCGCGGGGCGGACGATCGGCGAAGTCATCTCGGATGTCGTCAGCATCATCAACCCGAGCCTCATCGTCATCGGCGGAACGCTGGCACAGGGCGGCGACCTGTTGCTGTCGGGCGTGCGCGAATTGGTCTACCAGCGTTGCCTGCCGCTGGCGACCCGCGACCTCTCCATCGAACTTTCTACCGCGCAGGAAGACAGTGCCATGTTCGGCGCTGCTTACCTGTTGCTGGAGGATGCTTTCGCACAAACGAACATCAGCCGCCTGATCGAACGTTTTGCCACGCGCGCCTCCAACCACGCCCCCCAGGGCCAGCGCGCCTGAGACCCCTACTCACCATTTTACGCGACCTCATCCAAAAACGTCACAGCTTTGCTCTCGTTGATCGAGGCGTCGATAACAGCAAATTCGTCTCGCTGTTCGTGATCCCCGGCACAAGCCGGATCTTGCGCAGCACGGCATCAAACTCGGTGAGGCTTGAGGCGCTCAGTTCCACCAGGAGGTCCCAACGACCATTTGTCGTGTGGATTTGCGAGATTTCCGGAAAGCCTCCGAGGGTGCGGATGACGCGATCCGTCACATGTCCCTCGATCTCGATCATCATGACGCCCCGGACGACGTCTTCAAGGGCATCTGCGCGAAGCATCACGGTGTAGCCGAGAATGGTCCCGTCGTGCTCCATGCGTTCTATCCGGGCGCGCACAGTTGCACGCGATGCGCCGGTTTCGAGCGCAAGATCCGAAACGCTTCGGCGTCCATTCCCGCGTAACAGCGTTACGATTTTCTGATCGAGATCGTCCATGCCATTTTGATCTATGAGCTAATCATTTTGGTCAAATTAGCATGCCGACATGCCAAATTTCAATATTCAATGTGCCACTCTCGTCCGCTAACCTTCCCGAAATCTAACGGGAGTATGTCATGGAATGCACGCTGATCGGCGCCCCCTTGCAAATCGGAGCGGGGCAGCTTGGCTGTGAAATGGGACCGAGTGCTCTTCGCATCGCCGGCCTTCGTACGGCGCTTGAGGAGCTCGGCCATACCGTGAAGGATGTTGGCAATCTCACACCTCGCAGCTTCGACGAGATCCCCCACCCCAATGGCGCGGTCCATCATCTTGGAGAGACCGTCGCCTGGGTCGAGGCGCTGTCGTCGGCTGCCTACGAACACAGCGACAATGGCATGCCCATATTCCTGGGTGGCGACCATGCGATTTCAGCCGGCACGGTTCCCGGCCTCGCCCGCCGGGCTGCAGAGCTTGGCCGGCCGCTGTTCATTCTCTGGCTCGATGCCCATACCGATTTCCACAGCCTGGAGACGACAACAAGCGGCAATCTGCATGGGACACCCGTGGCCTATTACACCGGTCAGGCCGGCTTCGATGGATATTTTCCCACGCTGGTGCACGCGGTACCCACGGAAAACGTCTGCATGATCGGCATTCGCAGCGTCGATGCAGCCGAGCAGGCCGCGATTAAGCGCACCGGCATCACGGTCCACGATATGCGCGTTATCGATGAACATGGTGTTGCCGTTCTCGTGCGGAACTTCATCGAGAAGGTAAAGGCTGCCAACGGCCTCCTGCATGTGAGCTTCGACGTCGATTTCCTGGAGCCCGACATCGCGCCCGCAGTCGGCACAACAGTGCCGGGCGGAGCGACCTACCGCGAGGCGCACCTGATCATGGAAATGCTCCATGACAGCAATCTTGTGACGAGCCTCGACATCGTCGAGCTCAATCCGTTTCTCGACGAACGCGGCAAGACCGCGAAGCTGCTCGTCGATCTTGTCGCCAGCCTTATGGGCAAGCGGGTGATGGATCGCCCGACGCTTGCAGGCTGACGATCGACATTACTTTTGGAGGACAAAATGAACACTGAGCAGAAACTGAACATCGTCCCGTTCGTCAGCGTCGATCACATGATGAAGCTGGTCCTGAAGGTTGGCATCGACCGGTTCCTCGTCGAGCTGGCGGCCGTCATCGAGGAGGATTTCCGCCGCTGGCCGGTCTTCGACAAAACGCCTCGTGTCGCCTCCCATTCCGAAGAAGGTGTCATCGAGTTGATGCCGACAAGCGATGGAACGCTTTACGGCTTCAAATATGTGAACGGTCACCCGAAGAACACCCGCGACGGCCGGCAAACCGTAACGGCCTTTGGCGTGCTGTCTGACGTCGGCAACGGCTACCCGATGCTGCTGACGGAAATGACGATCCTCACCGCGTTGCGCACGGCAGCGACATCAGCCGTCGCTGCAAAATACCTCGCTCGTCCAGACGCCCGCACGATGGCAATCATCGGCAATGGCGCCCAGAGCGAGTTCCAGGCCCGCGCGTTCAAATCTCTTCTTGGGATCGACAAGCTGCGGCTTTATGACATCGACGCCGCAGCGACGCGCAAATGTGCCCGCAATCTCACCGGTCTCGGCTTCACCATCGAGGAATGCACGTCGGTTGAAGACGCAGTCGAGGGTGCTGATATCATCACCACCGTGACAGCCGACAAGCAGTGCGCAACCATCCTGTCGGGCAACCATGTCGGCCCTGGCATCCACATCAACGCGGTGGGCGGCGACTGCCCCGGCAAGACGGAACTGAGCAGGGATATCCTGCTGCGCTCGGACATCTTTGTGGAATATCCGCCCCAGACCCGCATTGAAGGGGAAATCCAGCAGTTGCCGGCCGAGCATCCCGTCCTCGAACTTTGGCAGGTGATGACCGGCGAAATCGAGGGCCGCAGAAGTTCAGACCAGATCACCCTCTTCGACAGCGTGGGTTTCGCGATAGAGGACTTTTCCGCTCTCCGCTATGTCAGGGAGAAAATCTCGGAATTCGGGATGTTTGCGGAACTGGATTTGCTGGCCGATCCCGATGAGCCGCGCGATCTCTATGGCATGCTTCTGCGGTGCGAAGCGAAGTCACAGGCTGCCTGACGGCGAATACCCCTTCCATGATCGCGATGTGCCGGTGACCAACTGCGGCCGCATCTGCATGCATCGCAAGAAGATCAACATCTCATCCGTCATGGCAGGACAACGCCTCGGCATAGAAGAAGTCGATGACGGCATTTGGCTTGTCAGCTTTATGCAGTACGATCTCGGATATATCGACCTGGAGCAGAGAACTTTGCAAACCATCGACAACCCGTTCGGCACGAGGTTGTCACCCATGTCTTAGGGACAAACTGTTACCTATGTCTCCGGGCCGGACAAGTGGAAAGGTGGTAGCGGGAGAGGGACTCGAACCCCCGACACGCGGATTATGATTCCGCTGCTCTAACCACCTGAGCTACCCCGCCATCCAACGCGGCGGGCTTGGAAAGCCGCTGCCGTCGTCATCAGTCGGGCGGCTTATAAGGTGCGGTTCATGCCGGTGTCAAGCGAGCCGTTTCAAATAATTGCAGATTCGAAACGGCCGGTGGACAAGCCGTGATCCTCCTGTCAGCAGCCGATCAGGCTGCAGCCGAACTCTGCAAAAGATCGCGTAGCGCTGCCTCTGCAGCGGCTTCCCGTTCCGAGCGCAGGATGAAGCCGCCGCCATAGACGCGCGCGTCCTCGCCGACGCCGGAATAGAGCGCACAGGCCTGGCCCGGGGCAACGCCGGCTTCCCCTTCGGCGAGCTCGACGTAAATTCCGCCGCCGTCAGCGTGGAGCGTGGCAGGGGCCGGCTGCCGTGTGGAACGAACCTTGGCAAAGCAGGCAAAGCCATTCCTGGCAACGTCATGAATGTCGCCATCGCCCAGCCAGTTGATGTCGCGCAGATAGAGCCGCCGGGTTTCCAGCGCTTCCTTAGGCCCGACAATGACCCGGCGCGATCTTGCATCGAGATGCACGACATAGAGCGGCTCGCCCGTCGCGACGCCGATACCCCGGCGCTGCCCGATCGTGTAGTGCAAAATACCGTCATGGGTGCCAAGCACCCGGCCATCCAGATGCACGATATCGCCAGCCAACGCCGCATTCGGCTTCAACTTCGAAACGATATCGGAATATTTTCCCTGCGGCACGAAACAGATGTCCTGGCTGTCGGCCTTCTTGGCGACAACAAGACCCATGTCTTCGGCAAGGGCGCGGGTTTCCGCCTTGGTCAGATGGCCGAGGGGGAAGCGCAGATAGTCGATCTGCTCCTGCGTGGTGGCGAAGAGGAAATAGCTCTGGTCGCGATCGGCGTCGGTCGGCCGGTAAAGTGCACGACGGCTGGGAGCACCCGGAGCAGGGTTCGGTCGGGAGCGGATGTAGTGGCCCGTCGCCAAAGCATCGGCACCGAGATCACGTGCCGTCGCAAGCAGGTCCGCGAACTTGACCGTCTGGTTGCAGGCAACACAGGGGATCGGCGTTTCGCCGGCGACATAGCTTTCCGCAAAGGGGTTGATCACGGTCTCGCGGAAGCGCTGCTCGTAGTCCAGGACATAATGGGGAATGCCGAGCACCTCGCAGACGCGGCGTGCATCGTCGATATCCTGCCCTGCACAGCAGGAGCCCGCCCGGTGAACGGCCGCGCCATGATCATAGAGCTGCAGCGTGATGCCGAGAACATCATAGCCTTCCCGCTTCAGGATGCCGGCGACGACCGAACTGTCGACGCCGCCCGACATGGCGACGACAACACGCGTGTCTTCCGGCTTGCGATCAAAATCGAGACTGTTCAAGGCAATGAATCCGGCATTCGAGGTTTCAGGCGGCGCTGTTCGAGCGGGAACGGCACTTTACCCTGTTTAAGCCAAACGGCAAAACGCTTGCGGCCCACCAGGGCCGCTCCTATCACATCTACAGCGCTTTATACCTGCTGTACTGCCGATCATATAGAAAGTTTACGCTCGGCGAACAAGAGCACAGACCATCCGGCAAATCGGGGCTGCCTCTTATATCAACTTCAACCGCATGGCGCGGGCGATCGCCTGCATGCGGTTGACGGCGTCGAGCTTGCGGGTCGCAGTCTTGAAATAGCTGCTGACAGTATAGGCGGAAATACCAAGGATGATGGCGATTTCATCACTGCTCTTGCCGGCGGCAGCCCACCGCAGACACTCGATCTCACGCGCCGAAAGCTTGTCGCGCGCCGATGCTCCCGCCTCGAAGGTCCGCTCAAGGCATTCGAACAGCTTCACGAGCGCGAGGTAGATATCGGCGGTTTCGCGCTGGTCGGGGAGATCGCGGCCACCTGACAGCGTGACAATGAAGGATTCGCCATAGGTCGTGTGCAGGTGAGCCGCAAAGGTATTGTCCATTCCGTCCCAGGAAAGGTCTGCCTTTTCCGCATTTTCGGGCTGCATCAGCCGCCCGGTTTCGGCAAACAGCGGCAATTTGGTCTGCCGCAACCGCTCGACGAGCGGGCTCGCGCCGAAGCAGGCCGCGTTATCGTAGCGGCGCACGAGATCGGCCGGCCAGCTGCTCAACACGAGGCGCTCGGCAAAACGCTGGTTTTCTCCCAGGGGGAATCGCACAATCATGAAGTTGCCGAATCCGAACTGCGCGGCGCACTGGCGCATCAGATGCAGCACTTCGTATTCGGTCTGTACCGTCGAACTGCTCATGCCTGAAAGCAAATCAGCATAAGCGTCGTTCCGCAAGACCACCATCTCCGGGTCCCTCATATTCAATCACCAATCTATCGGCTTTGGCCGTTTCAAAAAACCTGGACCCCGACAACCCCCGCGCAAAGCGACTGCCAAAACAAAAACCGCCCAAGACAGCCGGGGCTGCTGGAACACATGATGCTGATCTGGAGAAAATAACTGCCTCGCGAGCGTCTGGAGCATCTTAATAATGCTTCATGCTCAATTTCGCGGCGGATATAGCTAAAATTTTAGCCAAACTAAATAGCAAAATTTGCATGGCTCCCATGCGAGAAGCCCGCATGTCGATAATCCTCATGGTTGTTGCCATGCCTGCGGCAGGCCGTGAGATCCGCTTCTTGGCTCAGCGCGATGTCACCAGACGGCAACCATGGATCGTTTCCGCTACCTGCGCGCGACCCACTCGTCGACCACCTGAAATTATGAGTGAATTGTTACTATGCGTTTAGGCAAATGTTAAATGTGGCAGGGTAAGTTGCGGGAATATGGTCTTGAGTATGTGTAGAGAGTCCAATGACCGAAATGATACGACCCCGCGTGAAATATGTCATCGGCCCCGATGGCAGCCCTTTGACGATTGCCGATCTGCCGCCCGCCAATACGCGGCGATGGGTCATTCGCCGGAAGGCAGAGGTTGTCGCCGCCGTTCGCGGCGGATTGCTCAGCCTGGAAGAGGCATGTGAGCGCTATACGCTGACAGTAGAAGAATTTCTCTCCTGGCAGGCCTCGATCAACGACCATGGTCTTGCAGGCCTGCGCACAACCCGGATCCAGCAGTACCGCCATTAAAGGCAGCCGCGAACGGGACCATCTCGATGCTGGATGGGTCCCGTTCACATCCACACCCCTGCGTGTGAAAATCCGAAGACCATATTTTGCGGGCGGCTTTCTGAACCAGAGGCCGCCTGAATACTTTTCTGCGAAACGGTGCGTCTTTCCCGTGGCATCGCTCGCATGCCATTGTGCCCGCACAACCCTAAGGAGGCGGCGACATGGACATCAGCCAGGAAGAAAACGGATCACACGGACGATACAGCGCAACCCTTGAAGGTCACACCGCGGAGATGACCTATTCCCGCTCGTCGCCCAGTTTGATCATCATCGATCACACTGGCGTGCCGGATGCATTAAGGGGCAAAGGTGTCGGCCAGGCGCTTGCCCTCTACGCAGTCGAGGCCGCACGTAAAGGCGGCTGGAAGATCATCCCGCTCTGCCCGTTCATGCGGGCGCAGGCACAACGTCATCCCGAATGGCAGGATGTCATTCAGGCCTGAAAGACAAACATGCGAAAGACCCATCCTACCCGTCCCCCTCGGGCGGTAAGATGGGTCTTTCGATTCCATGTCCAGGGGTTTGTTCAACCACTGTCCAGGCATGTCCCTGGCCAGCCGGAGGTGCCGTTTTGAGACGGCATCACCGGTCGGCCGTCAGGCGCGCAGCCGCACGTTGCTGTCGCGTTCTTCCAGCGCAGCTGCCTTTGCGTGCTCGGCCTGGACTTCCTCCAGAGCCAATTCCGCAGCATCCTGCTGGATCCTTAACTCGCGTACGGACACCTGCAAATTGTCAGCGCGCTGACGGGCGGCCTTTGCAAATGTGGGATAGGCGAAATGAGAAGGATCGGTGATCCCCGACTTCTTCTCCTCGAAGTTGATCTGGCTTTCCAATTCCTTGGTCATCCGGTCAAACTCGGCCATCATCATTTGAAGCTGGTTCAACTGACGCTGCTTTTCCTTCACCTGAAATTCCTTCAGGCGCACAAGGCTTTCACGTGACTTCATACGCAATACTCCGTGGATAACGAGACCCCGGTCACAGAATTTTAGCCCGATCGGACGATCGAACCGCACCGAAAACAAAAAAATGCCAGCGATCTTAACAAATACCTACCGCTGGTAACCTTTCGTTTACGGGCATCATTAATCATAGGGACGATCATTTAAGGGTCGGTAAACGCCATTTCTCATATTCGAGGATCGGCAGAGATTGAGTCACCGGAGTCAGTTAAGCGTCGTTCTTAATGTTGTACATTAGAATGCCGTATAGCGAATTCTAAGGAAAAACAGGAGCCTGCGAAAAATATTTAACAAATTCGGTGCTCTTGCCAGAGTGAATCAGAATTTGTTAACCATTTGCTGGCAGCCTCCAAATCAGGCAACGACTGGATCCGTATCGCGTCAGGGGGCCAAGAACTTACCTTTCGGCGGCGGAAAAGGGGACAATTATGCGGGTTCTACTGATTGAAGACGACAGCGCGACAGCGCAGAGCATCGAATTGATGCTCAAGTCGGAAAGTTTTAACGTTTACACCACCGATCTCGGTGAAGAGGGTGTCGATCTCGGCAAGCTCTATGACTACGACATCATTCTGCTGGACCTGAACCTGCCGGACATGTCGGGTTATGAAGTTCTGCGCACGCTGCGCCTGTCGAAGGTCAAGACACCGATCCTCATCCTCTCCGGCATGGCCGGCATCGAGGACAAGGTTCGCGGCCTCGGCTTCGGCGCCGACGACTACATGACCAAGCCGTTCCACAAGGACGAACTGGTTGCGCGTATTCACGCGATCGTCCGCCGCTCCAAGGGTCATGCCCAGTCGGTCATCTCGACTGGCGAACTGATCGTCAATCTCGACGCCAAGACCGTCGAAGTCGGCGGCCAGCGCGTCCACCTGACGGGCAAGGAATACCAGATGCTCGAGCTGCTCTCACTGCGCAAGGGCACGACGCTCACCAAGGAAATGTTCCTCAACCACCTTTACGGCGGCATGGACGAGCCTGAACTGAAGATTATCGACGTGTTCATCTGCAAGCTGCGCAAGAAGCTCGCAAATGCCGCCGGCGGCGCGAACTATATCGAAACGGTCTGGGGCCGGGGCTACGTGCTTCGCGAACCGGACGGCGATTTCGCAGAAAGCGCCTGATTGTTCCAAACCGGTCGCAGGCGATCGCCCCGTCCCGCATAACGGCTGCTTCGCCGCCGGTTTGAAACCGATTTTCCGAAAAGCCCGCTCCCGCAGCGGGCTTTTTGCATGGCGAACACGTCCCGGCGCAACATCTCCGGGCACCCCGCAACCGCACACATGCAAAAATGCGCGCTGCTGTCGGGCAACGCGCATTATGGACGGATCGGAACGGGAAATTCGTCAGGCGGCGATCGACAAGGCGGCGAAGACGCTTGTGAGGATCTTGCGATCGAAGGGCTTTAGCAGGAAGTCGTCGGCACCGGCGCGCTTGCCGGCCATCATCTTCTTCAGATCCGCCTCGACAACGCAGTAATAGATGCGCACGGACTTGCCCTCCGGCAGGCGGCGGATATTGCCGATCAGCTCCAGGGCACCATCCAAAGCAGCATCGACGATAATGATGTTGGGCAATTCTGCCTGGCAGCGCACGAGGGCTTCAAGGCCGTTTGCGGCTTCCGAGACGAGAAACCCCATCCCGGAGAGAATCCGCTTTCCAACTTTTCTTACGACGTCGGAATCATCGGCAATCATCAAGCGTTGCATCGTCGGCTCCATAAGCCCCGTTTAACCTGGGCGGGAGAAACTCCCCTGACAACAACTCTAGACGGCTTTGGCAAACAATCAGTTACCAGGGAAACGAAATTGCCGCCTTTTCCCGTTTCGGATCACGCTTCCTGCGCAATGGTGCGCGCGGAAAAGACGATCTCTTCCGGTGTCGAACCGATCTCGATCTCCATGCCGGATTCTTCTGCTAGAAGAACGGTATAGTAGGGTTGGATCGTATGGGCATCGACGGCTTCTTCCAGCGTTCCGGCCAGAAGCTCCACTAGCCTTGGCGGCACCCGCATCATCTTGCCCTTGGCGATCAGCTTGAAAACCGCGTCGTATTCCGGATTTTCAAGGATGACATCCACCGAACCGCCACGCGGGATCGCGCCATAGGCGATCAGGAACAGATTGAGCAGCAGCTTGACCCGGTTCTTCGGAATGATGACGCGGGGCCCAGTCCAGCTCACTTCGGTCTTCTTTTCGACGGAAGCGAAATCGCGGGCGGCCTTTTCGGCCTCGCCGGTGTCGATCGATGCGCCAACCGAACCGGAAGCACCGAAAGCCAGGCGGGCGAATTTCAGCCGAACCGAGGCATTGAGAGCGCTGGTGCGGATCAGATCCATGGCATCGGCATCGGCACCGCCCTCGTCGAGCAGTTCCAGACCGTTGTTGATGGCTCCAACCGGCGAGATGATGTCATGGCAGACGCGGCTGCACAGAAGAGCAGCCAGATCGGGACCGGTCAGGGTCAAATTCTTTACCATCGTCTTTTCCTCAAAGCCTAGTTCGGCTGCCTTTGCTGCGGCGGTCTGGTGCGCTTGCGTCGCAATCTCTCTAACGTACGAAGATTGCGCGGACATAGCGCCAGGATGAAGTTTATCGAAGTTCATAATGACACCACATTTGGTAAACCGATTGTTAAGATGATCGGTTCAAATTGCTGCAATCAGCCGGGCACATGATCCCGCCCCCTTGAAACGCGGCAGCAGCCCGTCAAGGACGGCGTGGAGCGTTTCCGGTCCGCCTCATGGAGGATAGAAATGCAGCCATTGATCACGCCCGCCAAGGCAGCCTGCCTGCGCATCGCCATCGCCTTTTTAGCCGTCCTCGGGTTCATCGCTCCCACCAGCGCCCAGACCGCCGGCAACACGCAATATTCGATGCAGGAAATTGTCGATGCCGGCCATGGCTTCTTCGGTTCGACCTCGGGCGGGCTGGCAAAAGTGGTCGAACGCGCCTTCCAGAATTACGGTTTGCCGAATGGTTATATCCTCGGCCAAGAGGGTTCGGGCGCTTTCGTGGCCGGCCTCACCTATGGCGAAGGCGATCTCTATACGAAGAACGCCGGGCAGCACGATGTCTTCTGGCAAGGCCCTTCGCTTGGCCTCGACTGGGGTGGTCAGGGCAGCCGCACGATGATGCTCGTCTATAACCTCCCGAGCGTGCCGACCCTCTACAAGCGTTTCGGTGGCGTCTCCGGCTCGGCTTATGTCGTAGCTGGCTTCGGCATGACGGTTCTCACGGACGAAAATGTCGTGCTCGTTCCGATCCGCACAGGTCTTGGTGCCCGTCTTGGCGTCAATGTCGGCTACCTCAAGCTGACGCAGCAGCCGACCTGGAATCCCTTCTGACGCTGCCCCCAAGGCCGCATCTGCCTTAAATCAGCCGGTGCAACCCGCAAAAATCATGATACTCTGATCGATAGAAATTGGCCGCACCCTGCGGCCGTTTCCTCAGACCTCCCCATCGGCACGGCGGCCAGACGCCGGCCCAAACCGAATGGCCGCCTGTGATCCAATTCCTGCTTCTGTTTTCTCTGGGTTTTCTGACGGCGGTCATGCTCGGCGTCCTGGTGGCGCCCCTTGTCTATAAACGGATCATCCGCTTTGCCGAAGACCGCCTGAAGGCGACGATGCCGCTCTCTCCCCAGGAGGTCCGCGCGCAGAAAGATGCGGCGCGCGCCGGCTATGCCGCGGAAAATGCCCGCACGGAACAGACCTTGAAGCGTGAACGCGAAAAGACCGTCGGCATCATGCTGGAAAAGGAAAGAATCCTGAAAAACATGCAGCGGCTTGCCGGCGAAACGGCGGACCTGCATGCCCATGTCGAAACGATGAACGTGGAAGCCGGCGACTTTCGCTCGCAAGTCCGGCGCCTGGAACAGAACATCGACCGGCTGACCAATTCGCTTGCCGCTACGGAAAAGGGCGATGATGCGAAGAAAGCGGAGATCTACACGCTCTCCCGACAACTGAACGCGGTTTCCATAGAAGTCGATAACCTGAAAATCGATCTCGCGGCACGTAACGCCGAAGCGGAGAACCTCAAGAGCCGCATTGCAAACTTGCGCGACGAGCGCGACGCCTCCCGGGCGCAGGCAAAGGGCGAGAGCAACAGGGCGCGCGAATTAGAGGTCCGCCTCGCCCGCGATGAAGCACGCTTGCGGCAGGTGGAGCAGCGTCTGAACCGCGAAACCGCCAGCAACGCCGACAAGGATGCGTTTCTGGAGCGCCGGGCCGCAGAAATCGATCGGTTGAAGCAGAAGCTGAAAGACAACAACAATGAACTTCGCGATGCGCTGAAGACCATGCGCGCGACAGGCTCGAACGGCGCGTCCCGCAAGGAACGGAAAGTGGTGACCGCCGGCGCTCCGTCGGGGGCAACCATTGAAACGGCCTCCTTCATTGGAACCCCATCGCCCGAACTGTCCTTCGATCACGCTCGCAATCGCGTTTCAGCCCTGTCGGAGCGCCTGGTCAATGCCAAGGGAGAAACGCATGATGCGGCGCTTCGCGAGGAAATCGCTGACATTGCCGCTTCCGTGGTCGCCATGACGGCAGCGCGGGAAGGAGCCGGATCGCCAATCCACACGCTGCTCGACGGCGCTGCCTCCAAGACCGACGGAGATCGTCTCAGCCTTGCGGCCCGTGCTGCACAGCTGATGCCGCCAGAAGCCTGAATTGGCAAATATCAGACGAGACCGTTGATCGTTGCGACCTGATGCAGTGCTATCCCGGTCGCAGTTGCCACGTTGAGACTGTCCAATCCCGGTCGCTGCCGAATGCGAGCCGTACGGATCGACGACAGGATCGATTGCGGAAGCCCCTCGCCTTCCGTTCCCATCAGCAGCGCGGTTCGCGGCGCAGGAGCGATATCACCGAGCTCCGTCGCGCCGCGGGGCGACAGACCCCAGATCACAAAACCTTCGCCCTGCAGCTTTGCCAGCATCGCCTCGATCGAACCCTCGCGGCTGTAAGGTACCGAAAGCACCGAGCCGACCGATACGCGGATTGCCTTGCGATACATCGGATCGCAGCAGGTCTCGTCGAACAGGATCGCATCCACCCCGAACGCGGCAGCATTGCGGAACATCGAGCCCATATTGTCGTGGTTGGAAATGCCGCACGCGGCAAGGACGAGGCTACGCGGGCCAAGGCCGCCGATCAGCGTATCCATAGAAGGCACACCCGCACGTCGGCCAAGCGCCAGCACACCCCTGTGCATGTTGAACCCGGCGATAGCATCGAAGACAGCGGCACTGGCAACATAAACCGGGACTTCCTTCGGAAATTCGCAGAGCAGACCCCGCAGCCCGTCAACGCGATTTTCAAGAAGCAGGATCGCCTCGGCGGCTATGCCGCCGCCCGCCTTGTGCGCGGCTGCAAGCATGCGCAGGACGACCGTACCCTCAGCGATGAACAGCCCTTGCCGCCCCGTCAGATCGCGCTCGCGGATCGAAACGAAACCGGCGATGCGCTGATCTGCGGGATCATCGATGCGTTGAAGAGGAGTATCCACGACAGGTGGCAGCCTCAGTTCGTCTTGACGGCAATATCCGCAACGATGCGGCCGGCGGCGATATCGAAGACGATTGCCTTCTGCTCGCCGGTTGCGGTTGCCCCATAGAACAGGATCTGTCCGCCGGCAAGCGCAACATCGGCTACCACGAAACCGGCAGGAAGCGCTGCAACGCCGGAGATCGGCGCATCACCCGGGACGGTCACACCAGCAGTCTGCGGCGCCGGTTTGCCGTCCGTACGCGTCACCTTGTAGACAATCGCGCCAAGCACAGCCATAAGCATGACCAGCATGACACCGGCCGAGACGAGCTGTAGGCGAACCATCTTGCGGCGGACGTTTTCCATCACCGGATCGAGCGGCTTGTCTTCCTGTTCGTCTGGTTCCTGAAGCGACATGACTGGCCTTACCCTGCGGGATTGAAAGAAGCGATGAACGACCCCTTTAAACAAGCGGCAGCCAATAGGAAAGTCCTGACGGCAAACGAGGACGCAAGCGGCCGCATGGATGCATACCTGACCGAGGCGCTGGAGGGCGAGTTTTCCCGCAACCGGATCAAGGCCCTCATCGAGCAGGGTGAGGTCAGCGTCAACGGCAAGACCGTCACGGAACCGAAAAAGAAGGTGCAGCCCGGCGACATCTTCGAGATCGGCCTACCGGAACCTGAGGATCCCGAGCCCAAGGGCGAGGACATCCCGCTCGACGTGCTTTACGAAGACGACGACCTGATCGTGCTCGTCAAACCTGCCGGCCTCGTCATGCACCCGGGCGCGGGCAACTGGACCGGCACGCTCGTCAATGCGCTGATCCACCATTGCGGCAACAGTCTTTCCGGCATCGGCGGCGTCAAGCGGCCGGGCATCGTCCACCGGCTCGACAAGGATACCAGCGGCGTGATGGTCGTTGCCAAGAACGATATCGCCCACCGCCACCTCTCCGACCAGTTCGCCGACCATGGCCGTACCGGACCGCTGGAGCGGGCCTACTATGCCATCGTCTGGGGACGTCCGCGCGGTCTGAAGGGCACGATCGACGCCCCGCTCGGCCGCGCCGGCGACCGCGTCAAGCGGGCAGTCAAGCGCGAGGACGCCGACGATGCACGGGAAGCCATCACCCATTACGAGGTGATCGAGCGCTATCTCGAAAAACCCGATGCAACCTCGCTGGCGTCCATGGTCGAATGCCATCTGGAAACCGGACGTACTCATCAGATCCGCGTCCATATGGCTCATATCGGCCACCCGCTGATCGGCGACCCGGATTATGGTGCCGCTTTCCGCACCAAAGCCAATCTCTTGCCGGACAATGCGAAAGCCGTCGTCAATCGCTTCCCGCGCCAGGCCCTTCACGCCTTCATGCTCGCCTTCGAGCACCCGACGACCGGGGAAACCATGCGCTTCGAGGTGCCGGTTCCCGACGACATGCAGGAACTTATCAAGGCGCTCAAAGGTGGCCTCGCCTGAAATTGCCGTACGGCGACAATGATTTTTTGATCGACGACGCATCCTTTGCGGACGTTCATGCGTTGAAAGACCATCGAAAAGGAGAAAACCGATGGTCGATACTACGCAGATCAGAGAACATGCCGAAGTCATCAGCGCCGACGGCATCCACGTCGGCACTGTCGATCGCGTCGAAGGCGATCGCATCAAGCTGACCCGCAAGGACAGTGGCGCCGGTCACGAAGGCCACCACCATTTCATCCCCCTGGATCTCGTCACCAGCGTCGATGACAATCGGGTGCGGCTGAGTTCGAACAGCACGGACGTGGTTGGTCAGGAAGAAGAAGCCGACCGCTCGTCTATCCACTGACCGTCTTGCAATAGATTTTCCGACCCGGCGCTCCTCTGAAGCTCGCCGGGTTGGATACATGAAATTTGCGACGAGGCCCTTGATATTCTCGTGATGGGCACGATCTAAACCCTGCAACCCACATGAAGAAAACGCAACGCTGGTATCACGTCGTCGTGAAACTGGTGTTCTTGAATCATGCTTTCGCCGTACTTATCTGAGACATCGTGGGGTCGGATAGACCCACATGCCCGGCCTGCCAGCAGGAGGCCGGAACGCGAAAGGGGGGTGCAATCATGGCCCGCAGTACGATGCCGACAATCACCGCGGAAGGTGGTCTCAACAAATATCTCGACGAAATTCGCAAATTTCCCATGCTCGAGCCGCAGGAAGAGTACATGCTCGCCAAGCGCTATCAGGAGCATGATGACCGCAAGGCGGCCCACCAACTCGTTACCAGCCACCTGCGTCTCGTCGCAAAGATTGCGATGGGCTATCGTGGGTATGGCTTGCCGATCGGTGAAGTTGTTTCCGAAGGCAATGTCGGACTGATGCAGGCCGTCAAGAAGTTTGACCCGGAGCGCGGCTTCCGCCTTGCCACCTACGCGATGTGGTGGATCAAGGCCTCGATCCAGGAGTATATCCTGCGGTCCTGGTCGCTGGTGAAGATGGGCACGACTGCCAACCAGAAGCGCCTGTTCTTCAACCTGCGCCGCTTGAAAGGCAAGATCCAGGCACTCGACGATGGTGATCTGAAGCCGGAGCATGTCAAGCAGATCGCCACGACCCTGAATGTTTCCGAGGCCGAAGTCATATCGATGAACCAGCGCCTCTCCGGCGATGCGTCGCTCAATGCGCCGATCAAGGCGAGCGAAGGCGAGAGCGGTCAATGGCAGGATTGGCTGGTCGACGATCATGACAGCCAGGAAGAAATGCTCATCGAGCAGGACGAACTGGAAAGCCGCCGCGCGCTCCTGGCAACGGCCATGGGCGTGCTGAACGATCGTGAACGCCGCATATTCGAAGCACGCCGCCTGACGGAAGATCCGGTAACGCTGGAAGATCTGTCGACCGAGTTCGATATCAGCCGCGAGCGCGTTCGTCAGATCGAAGTTCGCGCCTTCGAAAAGGTCCAGGGCGCCGTCCAGAAAGCTGCGCTTGAGCGCGCGCAGCAACTGCGCGTCATCGAAGACGCCTGATCGCCTCGATGCATGCAAAAACGAGAAAAACCGGTCGGAGCAATCCGGCCGGTTTTTACAGGATGTCTGGTTCAGATTGAACCAAACATCCTCCAGATTCTTTTGTTTCCGTTTGTCTTTTCGGGAAAACCGGTTTCCGCTTTTCCCTGACAAACTCTAATGTCTGACTGACTTGCGATTGAGTACGGCCAGAGCAGACCGTTTCTCCGATTACTGGCCGCTCGCCGCCGGTGCGCGACTCCAGGCCTGCAGCGCCTTGGTAAAGGCTTCCGTCCCTGCCGGACCCTTTTCCAGGGTCAGAAGTGCACGACGACCATTGCGATAGGTCAGGGGAACATCGACCCAGCTGCGCGTCCGCAGAAGCTCGGTGTTGGTCGCGACCGCCTCCGGATAATCGTTCAGCGCGATCATGTGGAAGTCGTCCGTGATCTTGGCTGGCACGGCGATCAGGGCATCGCCCCGCGCCTGTTCTGTCTGCTTCATCGATACGCGCTGGACGCTGTCGATGCTGCCGCCTTCGAAATTCTCGGGCAACGAGAAGACAAACTCGATGACATGGCTTGCAGGCAGCGATGGGTCGGTGTTTCGCTTCAACGTCATCAGCGCCGTCAGGCCACGCTCGGGCACGCTGATCTGCGCCTGAACCGTCGGTTCCGGCGGAGCGTCGTTGCCTGGAGATTCTTCCTTGAGTGACCAGGCAACCGTTCCCTCTATCGCCGTCGGCGACGATTGGCCGAGACGCTCCTCGTAGAGGAACATCTTCTGAGCGCCCTCGGGAACTTGAACGTTTGCAGGGGTTGGCGACTGCCCGGTTCCCGTTGCGGGGGTTGTCGCAGCACCGGCTGCGGGATTGGTCGCGGTGGTGGCGGCATTG
The DNA here is from genome assembly GCF_030814475.1 of Pararhizobium capsulatum DSM 1112. Classification (NCBI taxonomy): domain Bacteria; kingdom Pseudomonadati; phylum Pseudomonadota; class Alphaproteobacteria; order Hyphomicrobiales; family Rhizobiaceae; genus Pararhizobium; species Pararhizobium capsulatum. The sequence goes on from NZ_JAUSVF010000001.1 coordinate 4,002,848, forward strand.
GCCTGGGCAGCCGGCGTTCCGGCTTCGGTCTGGGCAGCTACGGATTTGCCCTCGGCTTCGCTGCTGGCATCGCCGGTCGGCAAGGCAGCCGGACCGCTGTCAACCTCGGAGCCATCCGTCTGGAGGCGTTGCGTGAACTTCGTCGCACTGCTGTCCAGCGATGCAACATCCGTCTTGGGCTGCGCGCTATCGGTATTCGTTGCTGCTGGTGTTTCCGTGGCAGGCTTGGATGTAGCCGGTGTTTCCGTCGTCGTTGAAACAGGTGTCGTCGAAACAGGTGCAGATGTGGTGACCGAAGCAACGGTTTCAGTGACCCACTTATTCACGACATCACGGTTCAGCCAGTAAGCATAACCGCTGCCGCCGAGCGCAGCCAGGAGAACCACTGCAATGCCGGCGATCTTGAGACCCGACCCCGAGCGTCGCGGCTCGACGCGATAGGAGACCGGGCGCGCGGGCGCCGCCATGGTCTCTGGATCCGGCACGGAAGGCGTGGCAGCGGGTTGTGCCTGCTCACCCTTGTCAAGCAACTGGTCGATATCGTCCCAATGGGCGGTTGGCAACCCTGCGGGAGCCTCAGGCGTCACGGGCTTCTCGACCGGCCATGACCAATCGGAAACAGCGGGCTCACTGCCTTCCACGGAGGCTGTCTTGGTCGGTTGCTGGAAAGGATCGCTGTCGTCCCATTCCCAGGAGTGCGACGGCTCGGTCGGAGCGCCCTGCCGGGCACCACCAGCAGCAGATTCCGGCGGCATATAATCGGCCAGATCGACCACCTTGCCGTCGGCATCATCCGAGGCGCGTTCTGTCCAGACAGGCTCGACAACCGCACTCGCCGCCATGGGTGCCTGTTGTTCCCATTCCGGAAGATCCCATTCGGAACCGGCGATTGGCGCTTCTGCCTCGGCGCGGGTATCCTCAACCGACGGCATCTCGACGGGCTCGACCGAAGCTGGCTCCTGCCATGGCTCTTCCGACTGAACGAAAGGCACGTCTTCGACTGCCTGATGCTCCCGTGTATCCACCGGTTCTACTTCAACGGCAGGCTCCGCCTCGACCGGCGCAGAGACAGGCTCCTCCTCGTCGATGGAAACGACGTCGTGATCCTCGGCTGACGCATGATGCTCAGGCGAAACGAAAGGCTCGGAGGCGTCAGCGGTCTCGGGCTCGGACCACTCGGGTTCCGGCGCTACCGGCGTGTCGTGATAGGCCTCGGCTTCGGTATACTCGGGAGCATCCTGCAACACCCCTGTCACCGGCTCGGCGTAGGCCTCCTCGACACCGGGGTCGTGCTGTGGCGCAGGCTCGACAATCGGCGCCTGGTCTTCGGCAGCTTCGATCTGCTCAGGTTCGGATGCAGGTTCCGGCTCGGCTTCTGCTACTGGCTCGGGCTCCGCCGGCTCGGCGTATTCTGCGGCAGCCTCCGATGGCGCGGGTTCCGGCTCCTGCACAACCGGCTCGTGATAGACGGCAGCGGCCGCCTCTGGCGCGAAATCGGCATCCTCGATCGCCGGCAGGGCTTCGTCGTAGTCGCTCTCGACCTCGTTGATCGCCGCCTCGAGCTTCGTCATCTGACGCTCGATCATATGGTCCGAAGGACGCGGCTTCATGCTTTCAAGTTGACGGCGAACGGCACTCCGGGCCTTTTCATAGACCTTCGACCGCATTTCAGGAACATTGTCCGAGAGACCATCAACGGTCCTTCGAATAACAGCAACAAAATCCGCCATCAGAACTTTCTCATACCCTGCAGGGCGCTCGGCTCTTTCAGAGCCGAGCCATTCTTTTCCAGATCAGACCACGAAGATTAGTCTTCAAATGGGTCTGTCACAAGTATCGTGTCGTCGCGCTCCGGGCTTGTGGAAAGAAGAGCGACAGGGGCGCCGATCAACTCCTCAACCTGACGAACATATTTGATCGCCTGCGCCGGGAGGTCCGCCCAGCTGCGCGCGCCGACCGTCGATTCCTTCCAGCCTTCGAGAGTGATGTAGACCGGCTTCGCCTGCGCCTGCTGGGCCTGGCTTGCCGGCAGGTGATCGATTTCGACGCCATCCAGCGTATAGCCGATGCAGATCTTCAGTTCGTCGAGACCATCGAGCACATCGAGTTTGGTCAGGGCGATGCCGGTGATGCCGTTGGTGGCGACCGACTGGCGCACGAGCGCCGCGTCGAACCAGCCGCAACGGCGCTTGCGGCCGGTAACAGTACCGAACTCATGACCCTTTTCACCCAGGAACTGGCCGATCTCGTCATGCAGTTCCGTCGGGAACGGGCCTTCGCCGACACGAGTCGTGTAGGCCTTGGTGATACCGAGGATGTAGCCGAGCGCGCCTGGACCCATGCCGGAGCCGGCAGCAGCCTGTCCGGCGACCGTGTTGGACGACGTCACGAACGGATAGGTGCCATGGTCGATGTCGAGCAGCGTACCCTGCGCGCCTTCGAACAGGATGCGGGCACCCTTGCGGCGCTGACGGTCGAGCAGCAGCCAAACGGTATCCATGAAGGGCAGAACGCGGGCAGCGATCGAGGACAGCTCCTGCATGATCGCCTCGTGGCTGACTTCGGCCTCACCGAGACCGCGACGCAGCGCGTTGTGGTGCGTCAGCAACCGATCGACCTTGGCCGGCAGCGTATTGAGGTCAGCCAGATCCATGACGCGGATGGCGCGGCGGCCGACCTTGTCTTCATAGGCAGGGCCGATACCGCGACGGGTCGTGCCGATCTTGGTGCCGCTGTTGGAAGCAGCATCTTCGCGGATGCCGTCAAGCTCGCGGTGCAGCGAAAGAATGAGAGTCGCGTTGTCGGCGACGCGCAGATTGTCCGGGGTGATGGTCACGCCCTGCTTGTCGAGCTTCTCTATTTCCGCAATCAGCGCATGCGGATCGATGACGACCCCATTGCCGATGACGGCGAGCTTGCCGGGGCGAACGACACCCGAAGGCAGAAGCGAGAGCTTGTAGCTGATACCGTCGATGACGAGCGTATGACCGGCGTTATGGCCGCCCTGGAAGCGCACGACGATATCAGCGCGTTCCGACAGCCAATCGACAATCTTGCCCTTGCCTTCATCGCCCCACTGCGAGCCGACCACCACGACATTCGTCATTTCCGTTTTCCCGTTGCTCGGCGCGTGTCACGCAAAGCCTTACAGCGCGCCACCTTCAAACCCGCGCATCTATACTGGTTTGTTTTTTGGAAAGCGACCCTGTTAGGCAGGTGAATCAGGGTTTTTGCATGACAATTGCGACCTTTAGCCTATATCACGAGGCCTCTATCGCCCCGATTGCGTGAGTCCGACGCCATGAAATACAAGAAAATGCTCTCCATGAACCTGCAGGCCTACATCATCCTGTGCATCACGACGGCCATATGGGGAGGCAATTCAGTGGCGGGCAAGATGGCGGTCGGCCACGTCAGCCCGATGACGCTGACCACCAGCCGCTGGGTGATCGCCTGTCTCGTGCTGCTGGTCTTTGCCGCCCCCCAGGTGAAGCGTGACATGCCGGCCATCGCCAAAAACTGGTTGCTGCTGCTCGGCTACGGCACTGTCGGCTTCACGGCGTTCAATGCATTTCTTTACTCGGCTCTGCAGTATACCAGCGCCATCAACGCGGTCATCGAGCAGGCCGGCATTCCGATGGTCATCTTCCTGATGAACTTCGCGCTGTTTCGCACCGCGGTTTCCTGGGCCCAGATTGCCGGCTTCACACTCACCCTTTTCGGCGTCGGGCTCACCGCTTCCCACGGCAATCCGGCCACCCTCCTTTCCCTGCAGCTCAATCAAGGGGATGCGCTTATGATGGCCGCCGTGCTCGTCTATGCCGGCTATACGGTAGCGCTCCGCTGGAAACCCGCAATCCATTGGAAAAGCCTGATTGCCGTTTCCGCCTTCGGTGCCCTCCTCAGCAGCCTGCCGCTTCTGGTTTGGGAAATCGGACAAGGAAACTTCATTTTCCCGGACACGGAGGGCTGGATGATCGTTGCCTATGCCGGATTGCTGCCGTCACTTGTGTCGCAGATACTCTATGTCCGCGGCGTCGAACTCATCGGGCCGAACCGGGCCGGGCTCTTCATCAACACGATCCCGATCTTCGGCATGCTGCTCTCGATCCTCCTGATCGGAGAAACGCTGGAAACCTTCCACATGATCGCCATGGCTCTTGTGCTTGTCGGCATTGCGGTGGCCGAACGCGGGAGGCCAAAGCCTGCCGAAGCACAAGCTGCTTGAATTGATCGAAGCCTGATCCCTCGTTGGAGCCTTCAGGGAAGCTTCCGCTCCATGTAGGCGGCCCCATCGCCATAGCTCGCGAGCTTTTCCGCCAGCATCGGATTGGTCTCCACGACAAAATGTTGCTTACGCCAGAATGGGCGTGAGCCACCGACAGACACCAGTCCGATGAAGCCGTATCCCTCATCGTGAGCGAGCGTCATGAGTTTCGCGACGATTCCTGCCCCCGCTCCGGATCCGCGCGTCATCGGCAGCAGCGCCAGGTCATGCAGATACCAGCAGTCGGCATCATCAGGAACGGCGCCGAGCGGCCGATTGAGCGGCGGCGGCAGGCAACGTTTCCAAGGATGGCTCAGCAGATAGCCATGGACTTCGTCTCCATCAACCAAGACGAAACAGCCCTTGGGACAAAGCGCCAGCCGCTCGGCCAGCACGGCCTTGTCTTCGGGGAAATCGGCATGGGCGATGGCCTGGATGGCAAGGATCGCATCGATATCGCCCGGCGACGCTTGCCGCCATTGAAACTTCCGCTGTGCCTGCATCATCATCGTCCACGGAGCTTGACTATAAACACGGTCATTATTGAACAGATATGGCGCGCCGATGAAGATCGGCGCGCCATGAAAGCCAGTCTTGAGAGAAGCTGACGGTAAAAGCACCTGCCGCCCAGGGAGCAGCAGGCGGCGACATCAATCGACGTTGAAGGTCAGAAGCTTAGCCTGACGGATGGCGTCATTGGCACGCAACTTGTCCAGAACCTCATCAGAAACCGGGCCATCGACGTACAATAGCGCGATAGCATCCGAACCCGCATCCTTGCGGCCGAGCTGGAAGTTGGCGATGTTGACGCCGGCATTGCCCAGCGTCATGCCGATGAAGCCGATCATGCCGGGAACGTCGGTGTTGGTGACGTAGATCATGTGGTTACCGACATCGGCATCCAGGTTGATGTCCTTGATCTGGATGAAGCGCGGCTTGCCGTCGGAGAAAACGGTACCGGCAACGGACCGTGTCTGGTTGGCGGTGGTCACTGTCAGCTTGATGTAGCCATCGAAGACGCCCGACTTGTCGCGCTTGACCTCGGAGAGGATGATACCCTTTTCCTTGATCATGATCGGCGCGGAAACCATGTTGACGTCGGCCACCTGGCTGCGGATCAGGCCGGCGAGCGCCGCACTGGTCAGCGCCTTGGTGTTCATACCGGCGGTCGAACCGTCGTAGAGGATCTCGATTTCCTTGATCGCGCTTTCCGTGACCTGGCCAACAAAGGCGCCGAGCACGTCTGCAAGCCTGATGAAGGGCTTCAGAAGCGGAGCTTCCTCAGCCGTGATTGAGGGCATGTTGATCGCGTTGGAGACGGCACCCTTGACGAGGTAATCCGACATCTGCTCGGCAACCTGCAGCGCCACGTTCTCCTGCGCTTCCGTGGTGGAAGCGCCGAGGTGCGGCGTGCAGACAACGTTCGGCAGGCCGAAGAGCGGGCTTTCCTTGGCAGGCTCGACCTCGAAGACGTCAAAGCCTGCACCAGCGACATGGCCGGACTTGATCGCGTCGGCAAGGGCCGCCTCGTCGACCAGACCGCCGCGCGCGCAGTTGATGATGCGCACGCCCGGCTTGGTCTTGGCAAGGTTTTCACGGCCGAGAATGCCGCGCGTCTTGTCGGTCATCGGAACGTGCAGGGTGATGAAATCGGCCTTGGCCAGCAGTTCGTCGAGCTCCACCTTGGTGACGCCCATTTCCTGGGCGCGCTCGGCCGACAGGAAGGGATCGTAGGCCAGAACATGCATGCCGATGCCGATCGCCTTCTTGCAGACGATGCCGCCAATATTGCCGGCCCCGATGACGCCGAGCGTCTTGCCGGTGATCTCGACGCCCATGAACTTCGACTTTTCCCACTTGCCGGCCTGGGTGGAGCTGTCGGCGGCGGGAAGCTGGCGGGCCACGGCGAACATCAGCGCAATGGCGTGTTCCGCCGTCGTGATCGAGTTGCCGAAGGGCGTGTTCATGACGATGATACCGCGGCGCGATGCAGCCGGAATGTCGACGTTATCAACACCGATGCCGGCGCGGCCGATAACCTTGAGGTTGGTCGCGGCCGCGATCAGCTTTTCGGTCGCCTTGGTGGCGGAGCGGATGGCAAGGCCGTCATAATTGCCGATGATTTCGGCAAGCTTGTCCTTGTCCTTGCCGAGTTGCGGCTGGAAATCGACTTCGACGCCACGATCGCGAAAGATCTGGACAGCGGTTTCCGACAGTTCGTCGGATACGAGAACGCGAGGTGCCATGATGGGCTTCCTTCAAAAACGGTCAGCGATGAAAATAGTGGGAATGGAAGGCTTCGCCCGCTGGCGAAGCCCTTGGCATGTCACGTCAGGCAGCAACCTGTGAAAGCGTTGCCTTCTGGGTCTCGAAAGCCCAGGAGAGCCACGGCATGAGCTTTTCCATGTCGGCAGCTTCGATGGTCGCACCGGCCCAGATGCGCAGGCCCGAAGGCGCATCGCGATAAGCGCCGATGTCGTAAGCGACGCCTTCCTTTTCCAGGAGGGTGACGACACCCTTGGCAAAACCAGCCTGGCCATCGGCATCCAGCGCTTCGACGTCCTTATCGACGATCCGGAGGCAGACTGAGGTGTTTGAGGCCGTTTCCGGCTTCACGGCCAGATTGGCGATCCAGTCATTGGCGGCAACGAAATCGGTGATGACCTTGGTATTGGCATCCGCACGCGCAATCAGCGCCTTGAGGCCGCCGATCTTCCGCGCCCAGAGCAGTGCATCGATATAGTCCTCGACGCAGAGCATGGAGGGCGTGTTGATGGTCTCGCCCTTGAAGATGCCTTCAGAGAGCTTGCCACCCGAAGTCATGCGGAAGATTTTTGGCAACGGCCAGGCCGGGGTGTAGGTAAGCAGACGCTCGACAGCACGCGGCGAGAGGATGATGACGCCATGGGCGCCCTCACCGCCGAGAACCTTCTGCCAGGAGAAGGTAACGACATCGAGCTTGGCGAAATCGAGGTTCTGCGCGAAAGCCGCCGAGGTGGCGTCGCAGATTGTCAGGCCCTTGCGGTCAGCCGGAATAAAATCGGCGTTCGGAACACGGACGCCAGAGGTGGTGCCGTTCCAGGTGAAGACGACATCACGGTCGAAATCGACGGTGGTCAGGTCCGGCAGCTCGCCGTAACCGGCTTCAATGCGGCGGACGTCCTTGAGCTTCAGCTGCTTCACGACATCAGTCACCCAGCCGGCGCCGAAGCTTTCCCAGGCCAGCATGTCAACGCCGCGCTCACCGAGCAGCGACCAGAGCGCCATTTCGAGAGCGCCAGTATCGGACGCGGGCACGATGCCGATACGGTAATCCGCCGGCACCTCCAGAATTTCACGGGTAAGATCTATGGCCTGCTGCAGCTTGGTCTTTCCGACTTTCGCACGGTGCGAACGGCCAAGCGGCGCGTCGGAGAGAGCATCGAGCGTCCAACCGGGGCGCTTCGAGCAAGGGCCAGAAGAAAAATGGGTATTTTGCGGACGTACGTCCGGCTTTGCGGTCTTCGCCATCTGCTATCCTTCCAGATAGATAGCTCCTCGTTGGGGAGGAGTGTCCCGCCGCCGTGAATATTCTCGGAGACTCCGGAAGTCAAGAAACTTGTGTCGCAGGGGGCAAAATTTTTGGCGCTGCGGTAACAGCCGCCACGCGCCATCTACCAGAGAGAGAAGCGCAAGCCCGCACGGAATTCATGACGGCTAAGGCCATCATCCTTGCCACGTAAATTTGTGCCGCGGAAGATATCGCCGCCGGTGATATCGGAATAGCGATAGCCAAAATCGAGTTTCAACCGGTCGCTGAGATCATAGGAAAACCCTGCCATGAGCGCATAGGTGAAGCGCCAGCTGTTTTCGCCATTGAAGTCATCGGCCGTCGCAGGCCCGCCGGCGCAAGCCCCGGCGCCGTCAATGCAGACACCGCTCACCGAGACGCTGTCCCAGCTCAGGTGGGTCGAACCAATGCCGCCACCGATATAGGGCGTGAAGCCCGCAAGCGTTCCAAGATCAACATAGCCATTGGCCATCAGACCGATCGCCCTGTAGTCCGCATTCGCATTCAGCCCACAGGAGGTGCCAGCCCCCTCGCCTGCACAAGGTGCAGCGCTTTCGCCCCTGCCCTCGAACCGATCCTTGAAATAATCCGTGGTGAAATCGGCACGGACCATATCGTTGAACTGGTAGCCGATGCCGACACTACCCGAAAGCGGCTTGCCGAAGCGGGCGTCATCGAAAGTGACACCGGCAAGGCCGGCCGGTGCCGGCGCATCGAAACGAAGTGAGGGGTCGCCTTCGCTGCTCCAGGGCGCATAGCCGATATCACCCCGCAGATAGATCCCGCTCGTTGCGTTTTCGGCAGAGGAGATCGTGACTTCGGGCGCATCGAGCAGGTCGTCGGCCGCATGAGCAGACGATGTAAAGCCAGGAGCGATGGCCAGAACAAGCGGCGCCGAAGCCGCCAGGAGAACATGCCGCCAGTTTATCATCGTATCCTTGCCTGCCTGTTGCGGCGACACACGAATCGATGCCACCCCGTTTACAAGTGTTAACTATTGCAAGGACTGGTTAAGCGGCGGTTAACCATATCGCTTCGCAAAACGTTAACCGATGGTGCACGGGGTTCAGCAACGAAAAAGGGCCACCGATCGCCGGCAGCCCCTTTTGTCTTTCCTGTCCGCAATTCCTATTGCAGCGCGTAACGCATACCCATCTTGAAGTCATGCGACGTGATGTTCTTGAACGTCATCGGCGTGTTGGTGACAGAGTCGTCATACGTGTGGATCTTGGCCGTCTTGCCATCGCCAAGATCGAGGTAGCTGTAACCGAAGTCGAGCGTCAGGCGATCGCTTGCCTTGAAGGCGATACCGGCGTGAAGCGCCCAGGCCAGATCCCAATTTTCAGCGCCGTCCGCATAGGCGAGACCGCGTGTGGGGAAATTGACATCACGGAAATTGGAAATCGTGTTGCGCGAAGCACCGATACCGGCACCGACGTAAGGCGTGACGCCGTACCATTCGCCGATATCGACGTAAGCGTTTGCCATCAATAGCCATTCAGACTTTTCACCGCTGTAAGCGTTGGTACCGTCCCAGACAACGCCATCGTCTTCGTTGTGGCCGTAGCGGTCAGCACCGCTGAACTCTGCCTTGCCGCGGTACTGAACGATACCGTCGGCGCGCAGCCAGTCGTTGAACTGATAACCCACACCGAACTGAGCCGTGGGCGCACTACCGAAGTCGCCACCGTCAGCCATGTCATGAATTTCGACATCGTCGAAGAGCGGATGCTCCAGACGGCCAAGGCCCTGATTGCTCATGCCAATGTCGCCGCGGAGATACCAGCCACCCATTGGCACAACAACCGGCGGGGGTTCTTCATAAAGCAGGTCTGCCGCCGAAGCGGAAGTACTTGCGAGCATAGCCGCCGCCAGGGCAATCAGATACTTTTGCATCGACATCTCCGATAACGTTCCAATGTGTAACTGCGCTAGGCAGTATTTGCACTGGGGCCATCCTCGCAAACCTCGGTTAACATTGGATTAAGCATAGAAATTTACTATGTTTGGTAACGTATCCGCGCATGAAAATTCAGCCTCGAAACGCAAAACACCGGCCATTGAGACCGGTGCCCATTTCGTCGTTCTCGCTCGGAATATCCTATCGTCGCCGCGTTCACGCAGCGGTACGAACATTGCCGATGACGCCGATGAGTTCATCGACGATACGCTCGACCTGCGCGCGATCGTCACCCTCCGCCATGACGCGGATAAGCGGTTCTGTCCCCGAAGGGCGGATGAGCAGGCGACCGTTCCTGGCAAGTTCCGCTTCGGCGTCGGCAATCGCCTGGCGCACCATCGGCTCCTCCAGCGGCTTGCCGGCCGACATGCGAACGTTTTTCAGCACCTGCGGAACAGGCTCGAAACGATTGCAGACCTCGCTCACCGGTTTGCCCTGCCGCTTGACACAGGCAAGAATTTGCAATGCCGCCACGAGACCGTCACCGGTGGTGCCGAAGTCCGACAACACGATATGGCCTGACTGCTCCCCGCCAAGGTTGAAGCCGCCCTCACGCATGCGCTCGACTACATAGCGGTCGCCAACCTTGGTGCGGTGCAGTTCAAGCCCCTTGGACTGCAAATGCCGCTCGAGGCCAAGGTTCGACATTACCGTCGCGACAATACCGTTGCCAGACAATAGCCCGTCCGCAGCCCAGCTATCGGCAATGACCGCCATCAGCTGGTCACCATCGATGATCTTGCCACGCTCGTCGACGATCAGAACACGGTCGGCATCGCCATCGAGCGCGATACCGATGTCGGCGCGGACCTCATGGACCTTGTGCGAAAGCGCCTCCGGATGGGTCGAGCCACAATCCAGATTGATGTTCTGACCATTGGGCTCCGTGCCGAGTGTCACCACGTCGGCGCCAAGTTCCCAAAGAGCAGCAGGGGCAACCTTATAGGCAGCACCGTTGGCGCAATCGATCGCAACGCGCAGGCCCTTCAGGGTCACATCACGGGTCAAGGTGCGCTTGGCATGTTCGATATAGCGATCATGGACACCATCTATGCGCTTGGCGCGCCCGATATCATTGGACTTTGCCAGCTGGCCGGAAAGGTCCTGATCGAGCAGATCTTCTATCTGCGCTTCGATATCGTCCGAGAGCTTGTAGCCGTCAGGACCGAAGAGCTTGATGCCATTGTCCTCGAAAGGATTGTGGGATGCGGAGATCATGACACCGATATCTGCACGCAGGGACCGGGTCAGCATGGCCACGGCCGGCGTGGGGATAGGGCCGAGAACAAAGGCGTCGACGCCCGCTGCCGTGAACCCGGCAACCATGGCGTTTTCGAGCATGTACCCGGAAAGGCGGGTATCCTTGCCGATGACGACCCGGTGACGGTGGGCGCCCCGGCGAAAAATCGTGCCGACGGCGATGCCCACGCGCATGGCGAGATCGGGCGTCATCGGAAACAGATTGGATTGACCGCGGATACCATCCGTGCCGAAATATTTGCGCTTCATAATCACTCCATTCGATGGGCGGGCGGCGGTCTCGGCGGGCGTGTCAATGCCCGGGACTGCTACAACTCGTTTGCTTCTCCTGGCGGCCGCGCGCTTCTCGGATCCAGAACGCATACAGGCACCTCACATTTCTGCCTTTGCAACCAGCGCCTGCTCACAATACCAGTCGGCGGCATTGCAGTCGGATTTCGAACTTTTGCCACAGATTGGCGGTCGCGACAGCCCGTTGTAACATCAGAAATCGTTACAGGACGTTACCTTCGGAAATTGCTGCGAACAACGCATGCAAAAGCCGCCCCTTGAGGAGGCGGCTTCAATCATTTGGCTGAGCAACCTGCCCCTATTGGGGCTGCGGCTCGAAACCGCCCTCAGCTTCGTCGCCCTTGTTGCCGGCATCTTTCTTGCCAGCGGAAGGAACGGCCGAGCCACGATGTGGCGTGGAATCGTCGCCAAGATCGCGCGCCGGCTTCTCGCCACGGATCAAGGCCTTGATCTCTTCCCCCGTCAGCGTTTCATATTCGAGCAGCCCCTCGGCGATCGCGACAAACTCGCTGTTCATCTCGGTGATGATGCGGGTCGCTTCAACGTAGGCTTCGTCGATCAGGCGGCGTACTTCGCTGTCGATTTTCTGCGCCGTCGATTCCGAGACGTTCTTCGACTGAGAGACCGAATGGCCGAGAAACACCTCCTGCTGGTTTTCACCATAGGCAACATGGCCCAGAACGTCGGAGAAGCCCCACTGCGTGACCATCGCACGCGCTAGCTTGGTCGCCTGTTCGATATCGGACGATGCGCCGGATGTGATGTTTTCCTTACCAAACGTAATCTCTTCCGCAACACGGCCGCCCATCATGATCACGAGGCGCGATACCATCCACTTGTAGCTCATGGAATAGCGGTCGCCTTCCGGCAACTGCATGACCATGCCGAGCGCACGCCCGCGCGGGATGATCGTTGCCTTGTGCAGCGGATCGGCAACCGGCACCTTGAGCGCGGTGATGGCATGGCCAGCTTCGTGGTAGGCGGTCAGCTTCTTTTCGGCTTCGGTCATGGCGGAGGAGCGGCGTTCCGCACCCATCATGATCTTGTCCTTGGCGTCTTCGAATTCGAGCATGGTGACGACGCGCTTGTTGCGACGTGCCGCCATCAGGGCCGCTTCGTTGACGAGGTTCATCAGATCGGCACCGGAGAAACCGGGCGTACCGCGTGCCAGAACCTTCAGGTCGACATTCGGGGCCAGCGGCACGTTGCGAATATGAACCTTGAGAATACGCTCGCGGCCGTTGATATCCGGGTTCGGAACGACAACCTGACGGTCGAAACGGCCTGGACGCAAAAGCGCCGGGTCGAGAACGTCGGGCCGGTTGGTCGCGGCGATCAGGATGATGCCTTCATTGGCTTCGAAACCATCCATCTCGACCAGCAACTGGTTCAGCGTCTGTTCGCGCTCGTCGTTGCCGCCGCCGAGACCGGCGCCGCGATGACGACCTACGGCGTCGATTTCGTCGATGAAGATGATGCAGGGCGCATTCTTCTTGGCCTGCTCGAACATGTCGCGGACGCGGCTTGCACCAACACCGACGAACATTTCAACGAAGTCGGAACCCGAGATCGTGAAAAACGGCACATTGGCTTCGCCGGCAACCGAGCGGGCAAGCAGGGTCTTGCCTGTGCCGGGAGGGCCAACAAGCAATACGCCGCGCGGGATACGGCCGCCGAGGCGCTGGAACTTCTGCGGATCGCGCAGGAATTCGACGATTTCTTCCAGGTCCTGCTTGGCTTCGTCTACGCCGGCGACGTCATCAAACGTGACGCGGCCATGCGCTTCGGTGAGCAACTTCGCCTTGGACTTGCCGAAACCCATCGCACCACGCGAACCACCCTGCATCTGGCGCATGAAGAACAGCCAGACACCAAGGATCAGCAGCATCGGCAACAGCGTGCCGATATAGCTAAGGAAACCGGAGGATCCATCTGATTCCGGGCGCACGGTAACGGTCACGTTCTTGGATTCAAGGCGCTCGGTCAGCGTCGTATCGATCGCCGGCGCATAGGTCTGGAAGGTCGCGCCACTTTCGGCATAGGAACCGATCACCTTGTTGCCGGTGATCACAACTTCCTTGACGCGGCTGCTGTCAACTTCCTTCAGGAATTGCGAAAAGGGAATCTCACGCGACCCGGTCCGTTCGGCTGGTTGCTGAAACATGCTGAACAGCGCGATCAGCAACAAGGCAATGATTGCCCAGAGGGCAAAATTTCGAAAATTAGGGTTCATCGAACTCCCCGGAACCTGTCGTCGCAACCACAAATGATTTGAGGTCACATTCTGCTGATAACATAGGGTTGAGGGAGCGCCTTGCCAAGGCAAACCGCTCAATCACCCTTCATTTCCGTCAATACATCGTGAACCGGAGGTGCCAAATACCGATTACGGCCGAAAAGCGCGGCAAGACGATTGGCAAGTGTCAGGTCGAAACGCGGCAAAAAGGTGTCGTAGAGGGCGATATGGCGCTCAAGTTCGACGTTTGTCGGCCCCTTGCCCGAGATTTGCGAAATCGATGGCATTGCGGCTGGCGCGGCGCGGCGGGCAATTGCCGGGGGCACCCCTGCGGCGATCAGTCTCGCCTCGACGGCACCCAGCTCCGGCTTGGCGAGCGGTGTGAGCCGGATCCTCGATCGCTCCTTGTTCCGAACAAGAAAACGACCATCCCAGATACGGGTTTCTCCAGGAGCAATCTCCGAGACGGCCAGCCCCCTGTTTTCACGGTAGAGATAAAGGGCATCCCGCCTGCGGTCAAAGACTGCGCGGGAAGTCGTGATTCGACCGGGCATCCCGTTCGCCAGAAACGCGGCAACACGGTCAACCGCATCATGGCCCGGCACATGCGCAACGCCGCCGATGACTGCAGCGAGCAGCGGAATGGCATCACGCACGTCCGGCTGCTCAATGTGGCTGACCAAGGTTGGCTCGATCCGGGCGACAAGCCCCCCGGCGACAGAAACTCCAGCAAACAACTGCGCCATGCGATCAGCGCGCGCCATGCGCCGTTGGCCCGAAGGGCCGGATGATGGGGCGGCTGGCACCTGTCTATCATCCTCCTGGGAAAGCAGGTTGCGCATCCTCACCCGTTCGAATGCCGGATTGGCATTGCTGGGATCGTCGAACCAGCCCTCTCCCCGTTCCCGCAGATACTTGCGGATGGCCTCACGGCGAAGAGAGAGAAAGGGCCGCATGATCCAGACCTGCCGGTCATAGAGTACCGCATCCGCCATGCCCGACAGCCCCACCGTCCGCTCCGTTGAGCGAGCCTTGCGCATGGCGATGGTTTCAGCCTGATCATCCGCGGTATGGGCCGTGACGATGCATATGGCGTCGAGATCGACAGCAGCTTCACAAAGCATGGCATATCGCGCCTCGCGCGCGGCGGCCTGTAGGCCGGCCGACGGTTTTTCACCTGTCCAGCTTCGGATCGTGTGGGCAACGCCGAGCCCGGCGCAGAAGTCAGCAACATCCCGCGCCTCCGCGTCCGAGCCTTGCCGCAGACCATGATCAACCGTACAGGCAGCCAGCGTGAACCCGCTTGTTTTGTCGAGCGCAGCCCTCAGCGCGAGCAGCAATCCTTTCGAATCACTGCCGCCGGAAATGGCGACGAGGATGAGGCCGGGAGAGGAGAAACGGTCAAGAAGGCGGCGGGCCGCAGCAAGGACAGGATCGGTCACGATCCACGCCTCAGCAGGCGAGACGGCTCTGCTCGCTTTTCACCTTGGCATTCACAGCGGGAGATGCCTTCGGATAACGTTTGCTGACCTCCCTGAGAGTAGCGCAGGCCGTATCCTTGTTGTCGAGCGCAGCAAGCGACATACCAAGCTTCAACAGCATTTCCGGTGCCTTGGGCGATGTGCCAAAGGCCTGATGTGCGTTCAGGAATGTCTTGGCGGCGTCATTGAACTTACCCTGCGAATATTGGGCCTCCCCCATCCAGAAGCTCGCATCAGCAGCCTTTTCGCCGCTCGGGAAAGCATCGAGATAGTCGCGGAATTCACCTTCCGCCACGCTGTAGTCACCCGACAGCACATGGCCGTATGCAGACTGGTAGAGGTCGCCTGGATTATCCAGCGCGGCCGTCTGCTGTTGGGTGTCGGGCGTCGTGTTCAGGCCCTGATCGACGCCGGGAGGTGTCGTATCGAGGTTTGCCTGGCCGTTGTCCAGCGGCTGGGCATCCTGGTTGGCGGCAATCGGATTGCCGTTTTCGTCGAAGATGATCTGGCCGAGCGTCGCTGGCGGCGTGCCGGTGGACGCAGAATCCGATCCCAAACCTGCGTTGGGATCGGCAATTGTAGGCTGGCCGTCCGTCACCTGCGGGGCAACGGAAGCTTGATCATTCGTGCGCGGGGTTTCCAGCGCGCCGCTCTTCTTGGTGGAAGCACCCGACTTGCCGCCTTCCAGATCCTGGAAACGGAACTCGTTGTCTTCCTGGAACTTGCGAATCTGTTCCTGCATCTGCAGAAGCTGGAAGCTCATTTCCTCGATACGCCCGTTGAGCTGGCGGATCTGTTCCTCGAGCTGGCCGATCCGCCCGACTTCGCTGGACTGGACGTTGATGACCGGCTGCTTGGCTGCGGGTGCGGTCTCACCATGCAGCGCACGATTGATCAGTGCGGAAAGCGGCATGGCAGTTGCTGTCTGGCCAAAGCCCGCAAGCGCAGAAAGGCCGATCATTCCCGCCACGACAAAATGTTTCATGTCATGAGTCCTGTTTTGAGGTTCGCCGACGCGCATAGACTGGCATGAAAATCAGCCCCCGCACGATGTCCGCACAGTTTTCCAATTGTCGTCAAAAAGCAACGGAGTTCGGTAAAAGTGTGACGAAAAAGAAAGGCGGCTTTGAGGGCCGCCTTTCTCGCATTCTGATGGTTGCGGCAATTACATGCCGGCGCCACCAAGCACCGTGACGGCGCGGCGGTTCTGCGACCAGCAGGAAATGTCGTCGCAGACGGCGACCGGCTTTTCCTTGCCGTAGGAGATCGTCTTGATGCGCGAAGCCGGGATACCACGCGAAGCGAGGTAGTCGCGGGTCGAAGCCGCACGGCGAGCGCCGAGCGCAAGGTTGTATTCGCGGGTGCCGCGTTCGTCTGCATGGCCTTCGACGGTGATGGCGTAGTTCGGATATTTCTGCAGCCACTGGGCCTGACGATCGAGCGTCGATTGTGCATCGGCACGGATCGAGGTCGAATCGGTATCGAAGAAGATGCGGTCGCCGACGTTGACGGTGAAATCCTGCTGCGAGCCCGGGGTCGCGGCGTTGAGGCCGAGTTCACCGGCGCTGTTCGGCAGGTTCTTCTTCGAGGCGCAGCCGGCAATGGCAAGCGTCATGAACAGGGCAACCATGACCGGATTGCGAGCGATGGAATTCATGCGGCCTGCGGCCGGGGCGTGAATGCGGCTCATGGGCCGGTCTCCTTGGATGTCTAATTTCAGGGTTGCCAGACTGTAACCGGAAGCGGTTAATTGACTTGCAACAATTATGGTTAACAGATCGTCAAAAGGTTGATGGAGCGTTGCTAATCAAGACTTTGCGGCAGGAAAGCGGCAGGCCGCCACATTTCCCGCCCCACTTTCGCAACTACTCCAGAAGCGGCGACCAGGCTGGATCGGATGCGAAACCCTGGGTCGGAACCTGCTGCTCGTTGTAACCTGTCAGGTCGATCGAATAGAGCTGCGGGCCACCGGCACCGGCGTTCTGGCGGAAGAACATCAGCACGCGGCCGTTCGGCGCCCAGGTCGGGCCTTCGTTGTGGAAACCCGTCGTCAGGATACGCTCGCCCGAACCGTCGGTCTTCATCACGCCGATCGAGAACTTGCCGCCCGACTGCTTGGTGAAGGCGATGAGGTCACCACGCGGAGACCAGACGGGCGTCGAATAGGAACCGTCACCGAAGGAGATGCGGGTCTGGCCGGAGCCGTCTGCGCCCATGACGTAGAGCTGCTGACGACCGCCACGATCGCTTTCGAAGACGATGCGGCTGCCGTCCGGCGCATAGGACGGCGACGTATCGATGGCTGCGGTGTTGGTCAGGCGGGTCGTGGTGCGCGAACGCAGGTCCATCGTATAGATGTTGGCGTTGCCATCCTGCTGCAGGCTCATGATCACCCGCTGGCCATCCGGCGAGAAACGCGGAGAAAAGGTCATGCCTGGGAAGTTACCGACGACTTCGCGCTGTCCGGTCTCGAGTTGAAGCAGATAAACCCGCGGCTCGTTGCCCTCGAACGACATGTAGGTGATTTCCTGCTTGTTCGGCGAGAAACGCGGCGTCAGCACGATATCGTTGGAATTGGTGACCGCACGCGCATTGGCGCCGTCCTGGTCCATGATCGCGAGCTGGCGTTTGCGGGCCGTCTTCGGGCCGCTTTCAGCGACATAGACGATGCGTGTGTCGAAATAGCCCTTTTCACCGGTGATCTGCTCATAGATCGCATCGGCAATGATATGGGCAACACGGCGCCAGTTTTCCGGCTGGGTGAAGAACTGCTGACCGGTCATCTGCTGGCCGGCAAAGGTATCCCACAGGCGGAACTCGGCCTTCAGGCGACCATCACCTTCCTGGGTAACGCGACCGGTGACGAGTGCCTGCGCATTAATGATCTTCCAGTCTTCGAAGCGCGGAGCGGCATCCGGATTGGAAATCTTCTCGATGAAGGCGTTGCGATCAATCGGCGCAAAAAGTCCGGAACGCTTCAGGTCGGCTGCGACGACATCGGAAATCTTCTTGCCAAGATCACCCTGCAGAAAATCGCTGATGGCGATCGGCATGGGCTCGACATTGCCCTTGTTGATGTTGAGCTCGACGAGCGCGTGGGCCGGTGCGCTCATCAGCGCGACCATTCCCGTCAGCGCGACGAGGAATCGAAAGAAGTTGCGTCTCAGCATGATCAAGAAGCCTTTCAGCCATTCGTTCTGTGTCATTGGATCGACATGGAGCTCGGGTCGAAATTGACGACCATCTCTCTCCATGAGTCGTATTTATCTGCTGGCAGGCCCTCGAAAGGCAGCGACTTCAGGATGGCGCGGCGCACGCTGCCGGCCATTGTCCGCTGGGCCGTTGCCGAGCCGCCATTGGTCTCGACCTCGGGATCGCCGATAATGTTTCCCTGCGGATCCAGCTCAAACTTCACTGTCAGGATCATGCCATCAAGACCTTCGATGCCAGCAAAGGCGCTCCAGTTTTTCTGGATCTGCCCGCGCAACGCATCCATCTCGTTCTGCGACAGCGTGTTGCCGGTTGTCTTGGATGCTCCAAAAGCCTTCTGTGTCTTGCCGCTCTTGGCGCCACCGTTGGCTGGATCGGTCTTGTTGAGAAGGGCGGCAACCTCATCCGCATTGAAATCGGAATCGTTGGCGGAAGAGGCCTTTTTCTTTTCCTTCTGGTTTTCTTCCTTCTTGCGGTCAGGCGTCTTTGCCGTCTGGGCCGGCTTCTCCACCTTGGGCTTCGCCATGGGCGTCGGCACCTTGTCCGGAAGCGCTTCAGCATCCGGATTTTCCGCCGGCTTCTCTTCCGCCGGCTGCTCTTCTGGCTTCGCGTCCGGCTTTACTTCTTCCTTCGGCTCGGGAAGAGCCGCAACTTCGGTCGCAGGCTCGGAGGCCGGCTTTTCTTCGGTCACCTCTTTGCTGTCTTCCTTCACCGGGTCAGGCGTCGGCGGCGTTTTTTCCGCCTTTTCCGGCGCTGCCGCAGCTTCGACATTGTTCGGCTTGGCGTCCGGCTTTGGCGGCGTCTTCAGGTCGATCTTGTTCTCGCCGACATTCTCAGCGTTTTCGACGGTATCGGGGCGTTTAGTCGGCATGACGGACGGGATTTCCGCTTTGGGCGCTTCCTTGTCGCCCTGCTGCAGCTTCGTCAGCTCTTCAATCGGGACCATATCGACCGGCATCGCCTCGACATCCGCAACCTGGAAATCAGGCGGACTGCCCAGCGAGACCAGGGCCCAAATGAGCACAAGGGCGTGCAGCACAGCGGATGTGACGAGACTTGTCTTCATCGCAGCGCTCTACTGGTCCTTCTTGGGTTGGGTCACGAGGCCGATGTTCTTGAAGCCAGCCTCCTGGATGCGCGACATGACGTCAGCGATCACGCCATAGGGCGACGTGGCGTCGCCACGCACAAAAATCCGCTCGCTGTAACCTGTCGTCGCAATCGCTTCGAGCTTGGCAGCAACTTCCTCGACCGGGATCGGGGTTTCCTGCAGGAAGATCTGGCCGTCGCTCTTCACGGAGATGGTGATCGGCTGCGTTTCGGAATTCAGCGCTTTTGCCTGCGTCTCGGGAAGATCGATCGGCACGCCGACCGTCATCATCGGTGCTGCGACCATGAAGATGATGAGCAGAACAAGCATGACGTCGACAAACGGCGTCACATTGATTTCACTCATGATGGCCTTGTTGCGCCCGCCGCGACGACGGCGACCGCCGCCAGAACCGTTGGAACCGCCTACTGCCATACCCATGGGTTTTCTCCGTCCTTTAAGCCCGCTTTAACGCGCGGCCTTACTGCGCGGCTTGGCGCGGCTGCAGCTTCTCATCGATCTGGCGCGAAAGGATGGCCGAGAACTCGTCGGCAAAACCTTCCATGCGGCCGGTGATCTTGCCGGCATCGGCAGAAAACTTGTTATAGGCGATAACCGCCGGGATAGCTGCCAGAAGGCCGATAGCAGTTGCCAGAAGCGCCTCGGCGATACCCGGTGCGACAACCGCGAGGTTGGTCGACTTCGAGCCGGCGATCGCCTGGAACGAGGTCATGATACCAACGACCGTACCGAACAGACCGACGAAGGGGCCGGCGGAGCCGATGGTTGCAAGCGATCCCAGACGGGCCGACAGCGTCTCGGATTCCCGCGCCAGCGTCACGTCCATGGCGCGGTCGATACGCATCTGCAGGCCGATCGGCGAGCGGGCGCCGCGCTCGAAACTCTTCTTCCATTCGCGCATGGCCGAGACGAAGATCGCGCCCATGCCCGAGGTCTGGCGATCCGAGAGGGTGCGATAAAGCTCCTCAAGCGACTGCCCGGACCAGAATACCTGTTCAAAGGCATCGGCCTGACGGCGGGCCTTGGCGAAGCTCAAGGTCTTGTCGACCACGATCGCCCAGGTCCAGACGGAGGCGCCAATCAGCCCCAGCATCACCAGCTTCACAACGAAGCCTGCCTGCATGAAGAGCGACCAGAGCGATACGTCGGTCGTTGCGGCTGCCAGTCCTACCTGTTCCATTCGTAAATCCCCGAATCCAAACACCCGGCGGGAGCACCGATTTGCTCACGGCCAGGTAGCTCAAACGTCCTTGCTAAAGATTGACCCGGCATAAGCCTCTGGATCTGCCCCTGAGCTGATCTTCAAGCCCTGTCTTTCTGCCTTTTTGCGGTCAATCTTGGTCAAAGGATGACGTGCACTGCACAAAACCCTAATACAACGCATTAAGACATCATTATGGTTAAGAGACCGTTACTTCCCGGAAAGATAAGGCGGAAACATCAAAGGCTGGCGCCGGGGAACCTTCACAGGTCCCCAGCGTTATTTGGCCATGACAATCATACCGCCGAAGAACAAATCCAAGACCACCACGGAACGAGCTTTCGACCGTCGCGACCGGCTGATTCTGGCGCTTTATGCCCAGCTCAAGGCCGAGAGACAGACGCGCGAAGCGCTCGAATGGTCTATCGCCAACGGCGTGCTCTCACGCGAAATTCTGGAGGCCATGGCGGCCGATCCCGTTCCCGCCGTTACCAGCGATGATGCGGCTGCACTCGAAAGGCTGCTCGCGCGCGATGGACGCACCAAAGGAATACGCCACTAGAGGATGTCTGGTTCGGATTGAACCAGACATCCTCTAGCTTCTTTTGTTTTCGTTTGTCTTTTCGGGGAGACCGGTTTCCACTTTTCCCTGACAAACTCTAGACCGGAGACCTCGCACCAGAAGGAAAAGCAGATGGTATCGCATGCTTTATGGAAAGGCCAGTTGCGGCTTTCGCTGGTTTCCATTCCCGTCGAAGTCTATAGCGCCACCCGCCCCGGCGCCCGCTTCTCCTTCCGCCAGATACACGAGCCTTCCGGAAAGCCCGTGCACTATGACAAGGTCGTGGAAGGCGTTGGTCCCGTTGACATGGATGAGATTGTCAAAGGCTATGAGTATGAGAGTGGCAAATATGTGCTGCTTGAGCCGGAGGAGATCGATGCGGTCAAGCTCGAGACGAAGAAGGCACTGGAAATGGTCCAGTTCGTCGACTCCGCGGAAATCTCGCCGATCTACTACGACAAACCCTATTATGTGGTTCCGACCGACGACCTTGCTGAAGATGCCTACCGCGTCGTGCGCGATGCCCTGCGCAAATCCGGAAAGGTCGGGCTTGGCCAGCTGACACTTCGTGGCCGCGAATATATCGCCGCGATCCGCCCCTGTGGCGATGGCCTGCTTCTGGAAACGCTTCACTACGCCGATGAACTGAAGAAGGCCGATCCGATGTTTTCCGGCCTTTCCGGCAAGACATCGGACAAGGAACTGCTGGAGGTCGCAACGGCTCTCATCGACCGGAAATCCGGGAAATTCGATGCGGCCAGCTTCAAGGACAACTATTCGGCCGCCCTCAAGGAACTCGTGAAGAAGAAGCTCAAAGGCAAGAAGATCATCGACGTCAATGACGACGAGGAAAAATCGGAAAGCCGCAGCGACAATGTTATCGACCTGATGTCGGCCCTGAAGAAGAGCCTCGAAGGAGGAGAGGAAAAGAAGGCCCCCGCAAAAAAGCCGGCAGCCAAACCGACCGCTCCGCGCAAGAAGAAATCGGCGTGACGGGAGACGACGATGGCACAGGACCAGCTTCAGGAATACAATCGCAAGCGTGATTTCTCAAAAACGGCCGAACCCAAGGGGTCCGCAAAGCGAGCCAAGGCAGGCAATCGCTTCCTCGTGCAGAAGCACGACGCCACGCGGCTGCACTATGATTTCCGCCTCGAATGGAACGGCGTATTGAAAAGCTGGGCCGTGACCCGCGGTCCGAGCCTCAACCCCGACGACAAACGCCTCGCAGTGCGCACAGAAGACCATCCTCTCGCCTATGGTGATTTCGAGGGCACGATCCCCGCCAAACAATATGGCGGCGGTACCGTGATGCTCTGGGACACCGGCTCTTGGGAACCGGACAACGATCCGGACGAAGGGCTTCGCGAAGGCAAGCTGAAATTCCACATCCATGGCGAGCGCATGCATGGCGGCTGGACCTTGGTACGGATGAAGCCGCGCAACGGTGAAAAGCGGGAAAACTGGCTGCTGATCAAGGAGCGGGACGAAGACGCCAATGAAGATGGCGAAAGCCTGATCGAGGACAACTTCACCAGCGTCAAGACCGGTCGCCTGATGGACGAGATCGCCGCCGGCAAGGGTGCCTCCAAGGATGCGGCCCGCGTCTGGAACTCCAATCAGGCCGTTGCGAAGAATGTGGAGGCGCAGCCGCAGGAGCCAACGCCGCAAAAACATGCCGGAAAACGCCCTGTCTTTGTCGAGCCACAGCTTGCGACGCTTGTCACACGTGCGCCGGAAGGTGGCACGTGGCTGAGCGAGGTCAAGTTTGACGGCTACCGGCTGCTGGTCGCCATTGGCGGTGGGGAGGTCACCTGCTTCACCCGGACCGGCCTCGACTGGACCGAGAAATTTCCCGATATCGCCAAGGGCTTTGCCGCGCTCCAGTGCAAAAGTGCGCTCATCGATGGCGAGGCTGTCGCGGTCTCCGGTGAAGGTTCGAAGTTCTCGGCGTTGCAAAGGGCGCTGAAGATCGGTGGCGAGACGCGGTTCTATGCCTTCGATCTGCTTTCACTGGATGGCAAGGATTTGCGAAAGAAACCATTGATCGAACGCAAGGAGACATTGAAGACTTTGCTTTCCACGCTCGGCCCGGAGCGGCGGGTACAGTATAGCGAGCATGTCCAAGGAAACAGCAACAAGGTTTTCCAGGCGATGTGCAAGGCCGGCCAGGAAGGCATCATCGCAAAGCGGGCGAATGATCCTTATAAATCAGGGCGCGTCGGCAGCTGGGTAAAAGTCAAATGCACTCGGCGCCAGGAATTCGTCATCGGCGGCTATTCCCGCTCGGACAAACGCGGCCGGGCCTTCGCCTCGCTTCTGGTCGGCAGCTATGAGGGCGATAAGCTTGTCTATCGCGGTCGTGTCGGAACGGGTTTCGACGAGACCACGATGGAGGATCTCGCCGGGCGATTTACGAAGCTGAAGCAAGAGAAATCGGCGTTCGAGAGCGTCCCGAAGGACATTGCGCGCGGTGCCGTCTGGGTCAAACCGCAGCTTGTCGCCGAAATTGATTTCGCCGAGTTTACCGATGACGGCCATATTCGCCACGGAGCTTTCGAGGGTCTGCGCGAAGACAAGGAGGCCAAGGCTGTGACTTTGGAAAGCACGACATCAACGGATAAGGCGGCCATGCCCGAAGATACCACGAAACCGGCCCCCAAAGCCGCAAGCGGGAGTAAAGCAACGAGCAAGGAGAAAGAGGGCAATGTCCTCGGCATCCGCATCAGCAGCGGCAATCGCACACTGTTCTCCGATCCCGAGATCACCAAGCTGGATCTCGCCCGCTACTACGGTGTTGTCGCCGAGCGGATGCTGCCATTTATCGCAGAACATCCGGCCTCGATCTTGCGCTGCCCGCAGGGTCCGGATCATCAATGCTTCTACCAGAAGCACGCAAGCGACGGCTTTCCCGATGAAATCCTGCAGATACCGATCGAGGAAGCCGATGGCGACATCGCCAACTATCTCTATGTGAAGGATGGCAAAGGGCTGGTCTCCGCGGTGCAGATGGGGACGATCGAATTCCATATCTGGGGATCGCGCATCGACCGATTGGACATGGCCGATCGCCTAGTCTTCGATTTCGACCCTGACCCCAGCGTCACCTTTGAAACGGTGAAGGCCGCCTCTCTCCTGCTGCGCGACCGGCTGGAAAAACTTGGCTTGAAATCGCTCGCCATGGTCAGCGGCGGCAAGGGCGTGCACGTGATCGTGCCGCTTTCGCGCCGTGCATCATGGGAAGATGCCAAAGCCTTCGCCAAGACGCTGTCTTCGAAGATCGCTGATGAAGACCCCGAGCACTACATCGCGACCATGTCCAAGGCCAAGCGCAAGGGCCGTATCTTCATCGACTGGCTGCGCAACGAACGCGGCGCGACGGCGATTTCGCCCTACTCCGTCAGAGCCCGCGCAGGGGGCCCGGTGGCGACGCCCGTTAGCTGGGACGAGCTTGAAACGCTTGATGCCGCCAACAGCTTCCACATTCCAGACATTCTGGAGCGACTGGAAACGGCCGATCCATGGCAGGAGGCGAGCGGCTGGAAGCAGGGGCTGACCAGGACGATGCTGGAAAAGGTCGGCGTGGAATAACCGTCAGGTGTTGCCGAGGAATTTCTTGGCCAGCGTTTCAGGCAATCGGCGTGGCCGACCGCCGGCATTGATGACGGCGATGATCACCTTGGCAGCGATCAGCAACGTGCCTTCCCGACGTATTTCCTGGAGCAAAACCATCTTGGCGCCGCCAGCCTTCTCTGTTGCTGTCGTTATGGTGAGCACGTCATCCATGCGTGCCGGCGCCTTGAAGTCGATCTCCATGCGATGAACGACGAAGACCAATCCTTCGCTTTCGCCTTCGATGGCAAGCGTCGCCTGCTCGACGCCGAGGAGACGCAGATAATCCGTGCGGGCACGCTCCATGAAATGCAGATAACGGGCATGATAGACGACACCGGAAAAATCCGTGTCTTCGTAATAGACCCGTTGGATCAGCCGGTGTCCGGTTTCAGTCAACTCGCCGGAAAGCGCAATCAATGTCATCGCATGCCCCAGGATTTTATTCTGAGGGGACGACTAGCACTGGCTGCCGGGTTCCGGAAGTGGAAAGGCGCTGAAGGCCTCAGGAATGCAGGTCCGCCTTCTGCTTGCTCGCCCAGTCACGCCCGGCATCGCCGCCCCAGAGCAGCCAGGCGATGTAACCGGGCGACGGGTTACTGTCATTGCCGAAATCGGCGCTTTCCTTGTCGATGTTGTGGCGGGAAAAGAAGCTCGCCATCCGCTTGATCGTATCGTCCGACAGCGAGCGTCGGTTTTTCAGGTCTCGTGCGCGGGCCACTCCGATCTGCGTGCCGCCACGATGAAACCTGCGCCTCAGCGCAAGCCCTTTCTCCGCCGCCTTGGCCACTGCCACGGGCGGGACATGTCCGCCGATATCGCTCATGACCCTTTCCCCACTTCAGAAGCGCTTTTTTCCTTCGGCGCGTCCCCGGCCCATTGCCAGGTGGTGACGGAACCTTTCCTGATCGCTGACATGTCCATTCTCCTTGTCATCAGGAAGAATGCGCACCCGCCGTGGAGGTTCCTTATCGATCGAGGTTACCGTCATCCCAGATGATATGCCGGGGCGTGAGAGGCAGATCCTCGATCTGCTCGGCGATGAAATAGGGTGGGATATCCAGCTCGGTCAGCGCCTGTCGCGTGGCCTTTGCCCATTTGAACTCGAGATCGTTCTTCCCGTCCTTCAGCCGATGGATGATTTCCGTCGGGTGGAAGGGCAGGCTGTCGGGCAGTTCCATGAGGTAGTAGAAGCCGATCTCGTGGAAATCGCGCTTCTCATAGTGAAAGAAGTTCTCGACCATCCAGAGCATGCGCCCGACTTTTACGGTGACGCCGAGTTCTTCCATCATCTCGCGCTCGATCGTCTGGGCAGACGTCTCTCCGATCTCCGCGCGACCGCCCGGAAAGGTCCAGAAATCCTCGTGCGTTGCCCGGTGGACGAGCACGTAGCCGTCGCGGAACCCAAGGCCGGCAATGCGAAAATTAAAGCGTGCGGGCTTGGCGTCGATGCGGATCATCTTCCGCTTTTTCTTGCCCTTCGACATCTCAGTCGTCTTCCTGGAACAGACGGAACTGGGTGGCCTCAAGATCCTTCGGCACGGTCAGCCCCAGATGCTTCCAGGCATTGGCCGTCAGCACGCGCCCGCGCGGCGTGCGCTGGATAAAGCCCTGCTGGATCATATAGGGCTCGATAATGTCCTCGATCGCATCGCGCGGTTCGGAAAGCCCCGCCGCAATGGTCTCGATGCCGACCGGGCCACCGCCAAAATTGAGCGCGATCATCGTCAGGTAGCGCTTGTCCAGCTGGTCGAAGCCCATGTTGTCAACAAGCAGCCGCGTCAGCGCCTCGTCCGCAATCTGTTTGGTGACGGCCTCTGCCTTGGCCACTTCCGCAAAGTCACGCACGCGGCGCAGCAGCCGGCCGGCGATGCGCGGTGTGCCACGCGAGCGGCGGGCGATCTCGCGGGCGCCCTCGTCCGTCATACCAAGCCCCATCAGCCGCGCGCCACGGCGCACGATCGATTCCAGCTCCTCGACCGTGTAGAAATTCAACCGAACCGGAATACCGAAGCGATCCCGGAGCGGTGTCGTCAAAAGCCCGAGACGGGTGGTGGCGGCAACGAGCGTGAACTTTGAAAGGTCGATCTTCACCGAGCGGGCGGACGGGCCCTCGCCGATGATCAGGTCGAGCTGGAAATCCTCCATGGCCGGATAGAGGATTTCCTCAACCGCCGGGTTGAGCCGGTGGATTTCGTCGATGAACAGCACATCGCGTTCTTCGAGATTGGTCAGCAGCGCCGCAAGATCACCCGCCTTGGCGATGACCGGACCCGAGGTCGAGCGGAAATTGACGCCGAGTTCCTTGGCCATGATCTGCGCCAGCGTTGTCTTGCCAAGGCCGGGCGGGCCAACGAAGAGAACGTGATCCAGCGCCTCACCGCGGTTCTTCGCCGCCTCGATGAAAATCTTCAGGTTGGCGCGTGCTTCCGCCTGCCCCGTGAATTCATCGAGCGACTGCGGCCGCAGCGTCGTATCGATATCCTCGCCGCGCTTTTCGGGGGAGATGAGACGGGCGGGATCATTCATGCGAGACGTTCCATTCCAAGGACATTGCGGGCAGCCTTCACGTCGAAAGTTTTGATGGACTGGCAGCTCTCTTCAAGAGAGCGGCAGGCAATCAGGGCATCAGCGAAATCCGCGTTGTTCGATTCGACAAGCCGAAGGGCTTTTATAACCAGCGTATGATTTTCCACGACCAGCCCCCGCGTATGGAGCAGTCGGTCAATGGCAAGCACGACGTGCTTTTTGGTGTAGCGATATTGCGATCTCAAGGCCCAATCGAGCTCCAGCAAGCTCACCAGCGTGATGAATGCCGAATATTCCCGGCCGAGTCCCTGGCCAAAATCCAGTGCAGCCGCCCTTTGCGTTGGATCATCATCGACAAACAGGCGCAGCACGACATTCGTATCGAGGCCAAAAACAATCATGCCGCAGCATCCGATTGGGCAACATCATCCGTGTCGACAACATTGGCACCGCCGGCTTTGAGAACCGAGGAATCGACCTCATCCAGGCTCGCCACCCCAGCGGGTGGTTTACCGAGGAGCCCGCCCAGATCGTTGAAATCCACGTTCTTGGGCGTGACGACCACTTCGCCATCGATAAAAGAATAAATGAGCTGATCGCCCGGACGAAGGTTGAGAGCCTCCCGCATTTCCTTGGGGATAGTGACCTGCCCTTTCGGCGAAAGCGTAAGCTCCCAAAACATCGAGAAATTCCTACAAAATTCGTTTCGGAAGAAATTTTAGCAAATTTCCGCCGTTTCGCAACAACCTATCGCGACAGCTCCTTCAACCCCAACCGGATAAGCTTGGCGCTGTCAGCACCCTCGCCGCCGTTCTTCAGGGCGGCGGCAACAGCGTTTGCGGCCTGATCGCGGGAATATCCGAGGTTGGTCAGCGCCGAAACGGCATCCGAAACCGGCGCCGAGGCAACGCCCTCGCCCAGTTCCTGTTTGAGGCCAATATTGGCGGAAGCCTCGCCTGCGAAGGCCGGCGCCTTGTTCTTCAGTTCCGTGACGATGCGCACCGCGACTTTCGGGCCGACGCCGGGCGCGCGCGAAACCGAAGTCTTGTCCTGAAGTGCGATCGCGTTGGCAAGTTCGCCGGGCGTCAGAACGGAAAGAACGGCCAAGGCCACCTTGGAGCCGACGCCTTGAACGCTCTGCAGCAGGCGAAACCATTCGCGTTCCAGGGCTGTCAAGAAGCCGAACAGCCGCAGCTGGTCTTCACGGACATAGGTCTCGATGAACAGGATTGCGGCTTCACCCGAGGAACCGAGCTTCGACAGGGTGCGCGCCGAGCAGTATGCAACATAGCCGACGCCGTGCACGTCCAGAACCACATGGTCCTCGCCGATCTCATCGATCGTTCCCTTCAACTTGCCGATCATCGGTCATTGTCCTTTGCGTATGGAAATCGCTTGGCTGCGGTGGCGGAATGGGGTGACCCGCAGCGTCGCATCAGTGGTTAGCCGGCCAATGCCGCAAGCCGCGATGACAGGGCTTGCCGGTTGTGCGCATGGCAGATGGCGATGGCGAGCGCATCGGCGGCATCATTGCCCTTGAAGACGACCTTCGGCATCAAGACCTTCAGCATCATGTGGATCTGCTGCTTTTCACCATGACCGACGCCGATCACGGCCTTCTTGACAGCATTCGGAGCGTATTCGGCAACCTTGAGTCCAGCGCGGGCCGGCACCAGCATGGCGATGCCGCGGGCCTGACCGAGCTTCAAGGTCGCAACCGCATCCTTGTTGACGAAGGTCTGCTCGACCGCCGCCTCGTCCGGCTTGTAGCTGTGGATCACCTCTGCAAGACCGTCATGCAACTGGCACAAGCGCGAGGCGAGATCCATGTCGCCATCCGAGGTCACCGTGCCGGAGGCGACAAAGCGCAGCGAGTTGCCGAGCGTATCCACGACACCCCAACCGGTGCGCCGCAGACCGGGGTCGATGCCAATAATGCGAATCGTCGTCGTCATGCCGTGAACCCTAATGTCATCGGCGGAAAGCTGCCAGTAAAATGTGAACAAAACAAAAACAAACCACAGGCGCTCCCTCCCGACCGAGGCATCAATCCGTCACCTTTCCGCCTTGGATTCGCGACGGGAGCACTTACATGAGGGAAAAGATCCATTTTCCCAGGGCATGACGATGATCCCCTTTTCCATCCTCGACCTTTCCCCCATCACGCAAGGCTCTACCGTTTCGCAGGCGCTGGCGAATTCCCGCAGGCTTGCGCAGGAAGCCGAAGCGCAAGGCTACAAGCGCTTCTGGCTTGCCGAACATCACGGCATGAAAGGTATCGCCAGCGCCGCGACCTCGATCGTCATTTCCCATGTGGCGGCAGGCACCAATACGATCCGCGTCGGCTCGGGCGGCATCATGCTGCCGAATCATTCGCCGCTGGTGATTGCAGAGCAATTCGGCACGCTGGCCGCCCTTTATCCGGGCCGCATCGACCTGGGGCTTGGTCGGGCGCCGGGAACTGACATGCGCACGGCAGCGGCGCTGCGCCGCAACATGGAGGCGAGCGCCAACAATTTCCCGAATGACGTCGTGGAACTGCAGGCTTTGCTTGCGCCAGTCGGTGAAAGCCAGGGGCTGATCGCCATTCCGGGCGCCGATAGCAATGTGCCGATCTGGCTCCTCGGCTCCAGCCACTTCAGCGCCCATCTGGCCGGCATGCTCGGCCTGCCCTTCGCCTTCGCCTCACATTTTGCACCGGACATGCTGATGTCGGCTCTGGAAATCTACCGCGAGCGCTTCGAGCCTTCAGAGTATCTCGACCAGCCGCATGCGATGGTCGGGATCATGGGCGTCGCCGCCGATACGGACAAGGAGGCAGATTATCTCTTCACTTCCATGCAACAGTCCTTCGTGGCGCTGCGCCGCAATGCCCGCGGCCAGTTTCCGCCACCAGTCGACAGCATGGATGGCCTCTGGCACGAAAGCGAAAAGGCTTTCGTCGATCAGGCTATGACCTATGCGGTGGTCGGCGGGCCTGAGGCGGTGGAGAAAAAGCTCAAAACCTTCATCCGAAATACGGGCGCTGACGAACTGATCGTCTCCATGCCGATCTTCGACATGGATGCGCGGTTGAAATCGGTGCGGCTCTTTGCCGACGCGCAGAAGAAACTGGCCGCAGCCGACGGTCGCGACGCCGCCTGAGCTTTCATCAGGCAACGAAAAGCCCGCCTCCGGCATCCGGAGCGGGCTGAGTTTGTTCCGGCCTCACACTCCGCGTCATCCTAGAGTCGAGGATCTTCCAGCCTATCTTCACAAATGGAGAGACTGATAGAGGCTCGGCTCAAGGCCGAGTATGACGGAACAGAGATGGGAATGTGACACTCCTCAAAATCAGGCCGAAAGCTTGGCCATGACTTCGTCGGAGACTTCGAAGTTGGTGTAGACGTTCTGGACGTCATCATCGTCTTCCAGCGTATCAATCAGCTTCATCAGCGACTGCGCCTTTTCCTCGTCGACCGGAACGGTGTTCTGCGCGCGCCAGATGGCTTTTACGGTTTCAGCTTCGCCGAGCGTCGCTTCGAGCGCCTTGGAGACTTCGCCGATATCCTCGAAACCGCAGATGATCGTGTGGCCTTCCTCGTCGGTGCTCACGTCCTCGGCACCTGCCTCGATCGCGGCTTCCATGACCTTGTCGTCATTGCCAACGGAAAGCTTGTAGGTGATTTCGCCGACACGATCGAAGGAGAAGGAGACAGAACCGGTTTCGCCAAGCGCGCCGCCGGCCTTGGTGAAGGTCGAGCGGACGTTGGAGGCTGTGCGGTTGCGGTTGTCGGTCAGCGCTTCAACGATGACGGCGACGCCGCCCGGGCCATAACCCTCGTAACGCACTTCGTCATAGTTCTCGCTGTCGGCACCGGACGCCTTCTTGATGGCGCGCTCGATGTTGTCCTTCGGCATGGACTGGGCCTTGGCGTTCTGGATCGCCAGGCGCAGGCGTGCATTCATGGAAGGATCGGGCAGGCCTCCCTTGGCGGCAACGGTGATTTCGCGCGCGAGCTTGGAGAACATCTTGGAGCGGACGGAGTCCTGCTTGCCCTTGCGGTGCATGATGTTCTTGAACTGTGAATGGCCGGCCATGGCGCCCTCTTTGCAATGCTTGTCGTGTCAGGATTGGGGCGCCTTATAGTTTCATCGGCGCTTTTCGTCCAGCAGGGGGCGATTTTTTAGTTTGTCTCGATGCGCGCGCGGCTGAGAAAGAAGGAATGGCCGTCGTCGCGTTTGCAGGCGAGCCCCTTGCGTGTGGAGAGGCAGCTGAAAGGACCTGCCGACCAGCGTTGGCCATAGTCCAGCACCGGGCCTGCTGAACAGCAGCTGGGATCACCGACGTCCCGCAGCAGATCCCCCGGCCCTGTTCGAGAAAGCACAGCCCTGACATAACGCGGTTCCACCCGATCGCAGACAAGCTCCGGCCCTCCATCGGCAGGGCGATACACGTCCGTGCCACCTTTCGGAGTGTAGATACAGCCGATATTGCCGGAGGGCAGGACGAACTCTTCCTGCTCACCCATGGATCCGGCGACATCTGGCGTCGCCTTGGTCGCGCTACCCTCCGCGGTCGGCATTCGCGGCGGCGGGACGCCCTCAGCCTGCGCGACCAGCGGCAGCAACACGAGAAACAGCAGCGCACGAAGATACATGGGGCGATCTCCAAAGACATGCCGCGGGATGGTCCCATGCAAGGCTATGTCACACGCCCTTGAGG
The DNA here is from genome assembly GCF_030814475.1 of Pararhizobium capsulatum DSM 1112. Lineage (NCBI taxonomy): Bacteria > Pseudomonadati > Pseudomonadota > Alphaproteobacteria > Hyphomicrobiales > Rhizobiaceae > Pararhizobium > Pararhizobium capsulatum. The sequence goes on from NZ_JAUSVF010000001.1 coordinate 4,034,823, forward strand.
ATATAAATCAAAGGCTTGCCTGGCAAGGAGCGGAGCGAGACGATAACGTTGTCGCTCTCGGCAAATGAACGATCGAACTTTTCATCAAACATCGAGAGAAAATTATCGATCGGCGGCCCGCGGCGATGCATCGGCAGGATGAGCGCCGACCGCAGGCGGCTCACGACCCGGCTCATGCTTTCCGCCCCCATCGTCAGGCCGCCATCGACCGGCACCATGACGACATCCAGCCGGCCAATCTCTGCATAATGGCTGTCGTCCAGTTCGTGATGCAGGTGGCCGAGGTGGCCGATACACAGGCCTGCGACTTCGAAGATGAAGATCGAATTGCCGTTCGGTTCCATGGCGCCGTAGCCGGAACGGATATCGGTGGTGACATTGCGGATGGAGACATCACCCACCACGAGATCGTGGTCCGCCGGCTTTCCGTCATCGCTCCAACCGTGCAGGACATGCTTGATTGCGGGATCGGGCGTCAGCGTGAAATGACTGGAATGCGCCTTGTTCATCGTTACGACCGTCGGCAGGCGCGGCGGCTTGTACCAGCCGCTATAATCCGTCGCGATCGCAATGCCGCCGGGCGTTTCGATCAGGAAGGTGGAATGGCCGACATAGGTGATCGACACCTCCTCCCCTGCGGCCTGGGCCGGGAAAATCGGTGGCGTGAAGCTTGCAAAAGTAGCTGACGGCAGCGCGCCGGCAATCGCCTGGCACTGGCTGACCCTCGGCACCGGGGTTGCCGATTGGGCATGGGCCTTCATTGGCCAGAGGGTATGCAAAAGCACGATCGCGGCAAATGTGTAGATGGCATAACGCAGCATCATGCACCTCGCTTGCAAGGATTTGCACGGCGCAGGATAGGCATGAGCGACATCAGGTAAAGCGGATTGCGCGCCGGCTATTTCACAATCGCGTCATCGCCAGGCTCAGGCGCGAACGGCTTAGGAGGCGAGCCCGGTGTCATCTCACTCCCAGAACGCCGGAATACTTTCAGCAAGACGTGGGCCGATTCGAAGTGGAGCCACGGCTTCTGCAAGGCCGGTGCGATCGGAGATTTCGACACCGAGGCCGCAGATCGTCGCGGGGCCGGACGCTGCCTCGAAGCGGCCCTTCGGCATCTTGGAGATGAACCGGTTGAGCGGTTCTTCCTTTTCCATGCCGAGCGAGCTGTCATAGTCGCCACACATGCCGGCATCGCTCATATAGGCGGTGCCGCCATTGAGGATCTGGTGATCGGCGGTCGGCACATGGGTATGGGTACCGACCACGAGGCTGGCGCGGCCATCGACGAAGTGGCCGAAGCATTGCTTTTCGCTCGTCGCTTCGGCGTGGAAATCGAAGATGATGGCATCGGCCTGCTCCTTCAGCGGACATGCCGCAAGGATCGCCTCGGCCGACTTGAAGGGATCGTCAAGCTCCGGGTGCATGAACACCCGGCCCATGATATTGGCGACCAGCACGCGCGCGCCGTTGCGGGCGAAATAGAGGTTGGAACCGCGTCCGGGCGTCCCCGCCGGATAGTTGGCAGGTCGCAGGAACTGGTCGTGCCGTTCGCAGAACACCACGGCCTCCTTCTGGTCCCAGACGTGATTGCCGGTGGTGACGACATCGGCACCGGCATTGATGGTTTCGAGGAAGATTTCCTCGGTGATGCCGAAGCCGCCGGCGGCATTCTCGCCGTTGACGATGACGAAATCGAGCTTCAGGTCGCTGACGAGGCCGGGCAATCGATCCCAGACCGCCGTACGGCCGGTCTTGCCCACCATGTCACCCAGAAACAGAAGTCTCATCCGTCGATCCCCGATCCAAAAATACGAAAGCCGCTTTCCGTCAGCATGGCATCGAGCGCCACGTCATGCGGTTCGGCGGGCACTGATGCCACTTCCTGGCAGTCGAATGCAATCCCGATCAGCTTCGGTGTCTTACCTTTGGCCCGCAATCGGTCGATCGCCCGGTCGTAATAGCCGGCGCCGTAGCCTATGCGATGGCCGCCTCTATCGAATGCCGAAAGCGGCACCAGCATGATGTCCGGATCCAGCACGGCAGCATCCGGTCCCGGCCCTGACGTCCCGAAGCCCGTCCCGATCATATCCGCAGCCTGCGAAAACGCGCGAAAGACGATAGTCTCCTTGTCGATGATGGCCGGCAGGCAAAGCCGCGCGCCCCGCTCCTGCAAATGCACCATCAGCGGGCGAACATCGATTTCCGAGCGTATGGGCCAGAAGCCGGAAACCACCGTGTCCGGCGAAAGCTCGATCGCTTCTCCCGCATGCTCAAGGATGGACAGGCTTGCTGCAATGCGCGCCTGGGGATCGAGAGCATCGCGCAGAGCAAGCCGCTCCTTGCGCAGATTATTTTTCAGTTCCCTGGGTGTCACTGGAATAGAGCCCCTGATGTCATCGTCTTCTCTCCGGATCTGTCGTGTCCCCGGCGCAATAAACTGCAACCTGCGCAACTTTTTAAGCCCGCGCAACGTCTTGCTCGAAATGAAACATGGTTAGCAGTCTGTTCATCATCCTGCGGGGTTTCGCTGTCCAAGCCCGATCGAGCGGTGCAAGAACAAGCGAAATCAGCAGAAACACAGTTCGGTGGCCACGGGGTTTTTCCGCGGAGAGCTGTAGAAATGGGAATGGCATGTCCATGAAGGACAATTTGCTTCAGGAACTCAATGCACTGGAATTGCGGTGCCTTGCGCTCGCGGCCCGTGGACGGACCCGCAACGACATCACCCTCGAAACCGATATTTCCCACGACCGCATTGATGATGCATTCGTCTCGGCCATGCGCAAGCTGCAAGCCGGCAACGTGGCGGAAGCAATCTTCCGCGCCGCGCGCATGGACCTTATTTCCTGATACCCCAGTCGAAATTATCATCTCTGCGCGCGCAGCACGCGTTGTCGTTCGTGATAAAATCCAGGGAAAAGGGAAAAGTGCGATCCACGACAACCGATGGATGTTTACGATCCTGGGTGCCTACAAACGTAGGTGGGCGCCATATGTCCAGGCCCACGAGCCTGGTCAGGGACAGCTCCCGTTGGATCGAGTATGGCCCCAGGGATTGTGGTTCCTGTCGGGAAGCGCAGACCGCATCGGGAATATAGTGTGCTTTCGGGATGGGCGCCAGTGGTCCCCGGAAACTAATCGGACCATCAGCGAAAAGCTTCGGCCTCCCCTCCCCGAACATGAAGATGGTCTCGTCAGGCCGAAGGCTTGGCGGGTGGCACGCTGACTTTGGCGGCAATGACTTCTATCTGCGAGGTAACCTCGGAAAGGGCCATAGCCAGCGCTTCCTCGGATTTCGCATGATCCAGCACCGCCTCATCGCGGGCGCGCTTCAGATTGCCGACTTCGGTTTCCAGTGCCTTCAGCCTGCGGTTCACTTCGCTGAGTTCGTCCATGACCATGATGCCGGCCATGACCGTTAGCCGCAGGTCACCAATTTCGCCGAACTGGGTCTTGAGGTGACCGACATACTGATCGAATCGCCCGGCAAGCTCTTCCAGATGGCTTTCCTGACCTTCCTCGCAAGCCATACGATAGGCCTTGCCATCGATCATTACCGTTACTTGCGCCATGCCTCACCTGATCCCGTTTGACCGCCCTAGCGGTCGAGAACTGCCCTGATCGTTTCCATGGCCGTCACCAGACGACGCGACACTTCGCGGTTGACCTCCTCCAGACGGTTGGCGCGAAATTGTGATTGATCGAGTTCCTGGGCCAGCCGGGAACGATCCGTGTTGACGCGCCGGACCTCGCTCTCGATCTCGCCTTGGTCCAATTCGCGGTCGAAACGCCGGTCGATCGCGCTTTCCAGACCGGCCACGGCGCCGCGCAGGTCCTCGATCGCTGCCCTGACTGTCTTTCCTGACGTCATGTCGTCCTTCCGGCCCGCGCCGAATCGGCGCAGCGGCCTCGCATGTCCTGTGGTCCCAACGCTATTAAACCCATTCCGCTGATGGGAACAACGGCAACAGCCCCGCAGTAAGGCAGAAGCTGTGGATCAAGCATCTTTTAAATCGATTTGTATCCGCACACCCATGCAAAGGGCCTTGCTGCTTCGACCACTCGAAAATGTGCCATCGCGCCGGTCAAAAGGGCCGTTTTTATTGACTCCAACGAAGCAGGTGCTATGTGTCAGCCGCTTCTGATACGGTCTTTGGAGGATAGAGACCGTTCCCTGTCCACGAACTCAAGCGGAACAGTCTATGATCTCTCGCGAAAAACATGACCGGATGGCAAATGCGATCCGATTCCTCTCCATGGATGCCGTCGAAAAGGCAAACTCGGGTCACCCGGGCCTGCCGATGGGCGCAGCCGACGTGGCAACGGTTCTATTCTCCCGTTACCTGAAATTCGATCCGAAGGCGCCACTCTGGGCTGACCGTGACCGCTTCGTGCTGTCCGCCGGCCATGGCTCGATGCTGCTCTACTCGCTGCTCTATTTGACGGGCTACGAAGACATGACCATCGAGGACATCAAGCAGTTCCGCCAGCTCGGCTCCAAGACTGCCGGCCACCCGGAATACGGCCATGCCTCGGGCATCGAAACCACCACCGGCCCGCTCGGCCAGGGCATCGGAAATGCCGTCGGCATGGCGATCGCCGAGCGCAAGCTCGAAGAGGAGTTCGGCTCCGACCTGCAGAACCACTTCACCTATGTGCTCTGCGGCGACGGCTGCCTGATGGAAGGCATCAGCCACGAGGCGATCGCACTTGCCGGTCACCTGAAGCTCAGCAAGCTCGTTCTCTTCTGGGATAACAACAACATCACCATCGACGGCGCCGTTTCGCTTTCGGATAGCACAGACCAGATCGCCCGCTTCAAGGCTGTTCATTGGAACACGATTGAAGTCGACGGCCATGACCCGGAACAGATTGCAGCTGCGATCGAAGCTGCCCAGAAGTCGGATCGTCCGACCTTCATCGCCTGCAAGACGACCATCGGCTTCGGCGCCCCGAACAAGGCCGGCACCCACAAGGTTCACGGCTCGCCGCTCGGCGCGGAAGAAATCGCCGCAACCCGCAAGGCGCTGAACTGGGAAAGCCCGGCGTTTGAGACCCCGGCCGACGTTCTCGACGCATGGCGCGCTGCCGGCACCCGTTCCGTCGATGCCCGCAAGGCATGGGAAGGCCGCCTTGCCGCGACCGAAACAACCAAGAAGTCCGAGTTTACCCGCCGTTTTGCCGGCGAACTCGTTGGCAACTTCGACGAAGCAATCGACGCCTACAAGAAGAAGCTCGCTGAAAACCCGCCGACAGTTGCCACCCGCAAGGCTTCGGAAGACGCGCTCGAGGTCATCAATGGCATCCTGCCGGAAACACTTGGCGGCTCTGCCGACCTGACGCCGTCGAACAACACCAAGACCAGCCAGATGAAGTCGATCACCCCGACCGATTTCTCGGGCCGCTACATGCACTGGGGCATCCGCGAACACGGCATGGCTGCCGCCATGAACGGCGTCGCGCTGCACGGTGGTCTGATCCCCTACTCCGGCGGCTTCATGATCTTCTCGGATTATTGCCGTCCTTCGATCCGTCTTGCCGCTCTCATGGGCATCCGTGTCATCCACGTCCTGACGCATGATTCGATCGGCGTAGGCGAGGATGGCCCGACCCACGAGCCGGTCGAGCATATGGCCGCTCTGCGCGCCATCCCGAACCTGCTGATGTTCCGCCCGGCTGACGCGGTTGAAACCGCCGAGTGCTGGCAGCTTGCCCTCGAGAGCCAGCATCGTCCCTCCGGCCTGGCGCTGACCCGCCAGAACCTGGCACCGGCGCGTCTCGAATATGTTGCGGAGAACCTTTCGGCGCTGGGTGCTTACGAACTCATTTCCACCGCCGATGCCAAGGTTTCGATCTTCGCTTCCGGTTCGGAAGTCGAGCTTGCCGTCAAGGCAGCGGCCGAACTGAAGGGCAAGGGCATCGCTGCCCGCGTCGTCTCCGTTCCCTGCGTCGAACTCTTCGATGAACAGTCGGATGAGTACAAGAAATCAGTGCTCGGAACGGCTCCAGTCAAGATCGGTGTCGAAGCTGCCGTTCGCCAGGGCTGGGACCAGTTCATCGGCGCCGACGGCACTTTTATCGGCATGCGCTCCTTCGGCGCCTCCGGCCCGGCCAAGGACCTGTTCAAGCACTTCGGCATCACCGTGGAAGCGATCGTCGCTGCCGCTGAAGCCAAGGTTTCCTAACGCATTGCGGAGCGCGCTTTGACGGTGCGCTCCGACCCCGCCTTCCCAAGAACCTTTTATAGGGAGATTCCCGCATGACAGTGAAAGTCGCCATCAACGGATTTGGCCGTATCGGCCGCAATGTTCTCCGCGCCATCGTCGAATCCGGCCGCACCGACATCGAAGTCGTCGCCATCAACGACCTCGGCCCGGTCGAGACCAACGCCCACCTGCTGCGCTACGACTCGATCCACGGCAAGTTCCCGGCCGACGTCAAGGTCGAGGGCGACACGATCATCGTCGGCGGCGGCAAGCCGATCAAGGTCACCGCCATCAAAGACCCGGCGACCCTGCCGCACGGCGAAATGGGCGTCGACATCGCGCTCGAATGCACCGGCATCTTCACGGCTCGCGACAAGGCTGCCCTGCACCTGACGGCTGGCGCAAAGCGCGTTATCGTATCGGCACCGGCCGACGGCGCTGACCTCACCGTCGTCTTTGGCGTCAACCACAACGAACTGACCAAGGAACACCTGGTCATCTCCAACGCATCCTGCACCACCAACTGCCTCGTTCCGGTCGTAAAGACCCTGGACGACGTTGTCGGCATCGATCATGGCTTCATGACCACGATCCATTCCTACACCGGCGACCAGCCGACGCTCGATACCATGCACAAGGACCTGTACCGCGCCCGCGCTGCAGCGCTCTCCATGATCCCGACCTCGACGGGCGCTGCCAAGGCCGTCGGCCTCGTGCTGCCGCACCTCAAGGGCAAGCTCGACGGCACCTCGATCCGCGTGCCGACCCCGAACGTCTCGGTCGTCGACTTCAAGTTCGTTGCCAAGCGCGACACGACGGTTGCCGAAATCAACGGTGCGATCAAGGCTGCTGCCGACGGCGCCCTCAAGGGTATCCTCGGCTACACCGACGAGCCGCTGGTGTCGCGTGACTTCAACCACGACAGCCACTCCTCGATCTTCGCCAACGACCAGACCAAGGTTCTCGAAGGCAAGTTCGTGCGTATCCTTTCCTGGTATGACAACGAGTGGGGCTTCTCCAACCGCATGGCCGACACGGCCGTTGCGATGGCAAAGCTGATCTAAAGCCATGTTTCGCGCCCTTTCCCCGACCACGGCCCGCTGGCGCCCGCTGGACGGGGAAGGGCTCGAACATCTGAGCTTGGGTCCTCACGCCGACGGCATTCGCGCCTCAAGCGTGCTGATCGGAGAGCGCGGCCGCCGCCCTTACGGCGTCCACTACATCATTGATTGCAACGCTCATTGGGCAGTGCTTTCCTTCCGCGTCGAAACCACGGATGGCAGGCGACTGGCACTTACGTCCGACGGAAATGGGCACTGGCGCAACGAAGCGGACGTTCCCCTTCCCCTGTTCGACGGCTGCATCGATATCGATCTTGCCGGAACCCCCTTCACCAATACCCTGCCGATCCGTCGCCTCGCGCTCAAACCGCAGCATGGCACCGCAAAGTTAGACATGCTCTACGTGCCGTTCGATACGTTTGAGCCCTTGCGGGACGCACAGCATTACACCTGCCTCGACGAAGAAAAGCTCTATCGCTATGAAGCAGAGGACCGCAGCTTCACGGCCGAGCTTCCCGTCGATGCGGATGGGCTGGTGACGGATTACCCCACCCTTTTCAAGAGACTATGACCGGAGAAAACTGATGACCTTCAAGACCCTCGACGATCTCACCGATATCGCCGGCAAGCGCGTGCTCGTGCGCGTCGATCTCAACGTTCCGGTCAAGGACGGCAAGGTGACCGATGCTACCCGCATCGAGCGCGTCGTGCCGACCATTCGCGAACTATCCGAAAAAGGCGCAAAGGTAATCCTCCTCGCCCATTTCGGCCGTCCCAAGGGTGAACCGGTCGCCGACATGTCGCTCTCGACCATCGCACCTGATGTCGAGGACATCCTCGACCACCGCGTCCAGTTCGCAGCCGATTGCATCGGCGAAAAGGCCGGGACGGCCGTGACTGCCATGAACAATGGCGACGTGCTGCTGCTTGAAAACACCCGCTTCCACAAGGGCGAAGAAAAGAACGATCCGGATTTCATCAAGGCGCTGGCCGTCAATGGCGACATCTACGTCAACGATGCCTTCTCGGCCGCCCACCGCGCCCATGCCTCGACGGAAGGTCTTGCCCAGGTCCTGCCCGCCTATGCCGGCCGCACCATGCAAGCGGAGCTTGAGGCGCTGGAAAAGGGCCTCGGCAATCCGAAGCGCCCGGTCGTCGCCATCGTCGGCGGCGCCAAGGTCTCGACCAAGATCGACCTGCTGATGAACCTCGTGAAGAAGGTCGATGCGCTGGTCATCGGCGGCGGCATGGCCAACACCTTCATCGCGGCACGCGGCACCGACGTCGGCAAGTCGCTCTGCGAGCATGATCTCGCCGAAACCGCCAAGAAGATCATGATCGAGGCAGCTTCCTCGGGTTGCGCCATCGTGCTTCCGGTCGATGGCGTCGTCGCCCGGGAATTCAAGGCTGGTGCCGACAACGAGGTTGTCGATATCGATGCAATCCCGGCCGATGCCATGGTGCTCGATGTCGGCCCGAAGTCGATTGCTGCCGTCAACGAATGGGTTTCCAAGGCCGAAACGCTCGTATGGAACGGTCCGCTCGGCGCCTTTGAAATCGCCCCCTTCGACAAGGCAACCGTTGCCGTTGCCAGGCACGCCGCTGCTCGCACCAGGAGCGGTGCTCTGGTCTCCGTCGCCGGTGGCGGTGATACAGTTTCGGCCATGAACCATGCTGAAGTCGCAGACGACCTTTCCTATGTTTCGACGGCCGGCGGCGCCTTCCTCGAATGGATGGAAGGCAAACCGCTTCCCGGCGTCGATATCCTCAACCAGGCGAAGTAATCCGTCTTTTGATATTGCAATGGAAACCCCGGCTTCGCGCCGGGGTTTTGCTTTCACGAACGATCTTCAAGAAAATTACTGCAGAGTTTCAATCGATTAAAATTATTTCAATCGTTTTAAACATTTTAATTTTAATTTGCATCGCGTTATTCTTCTGCTATCGGCGAACTGTACGTCCGAACCAAACAGGGAGAATGCTGATGAGCGAAAGACTGGAAGATATTGCCGCCGCCATGGTCGCCAAGGGCAAGGGCCTGCTGGCTGCCGACGAATCCACGGCAACGATCGGCAAGCGCTTCGAAACCATCGGCCTGGAATCGACCGAAACATCCCGTCGCGATTACCGCGAGATGCTGTTGCGCACTGACGATGCGATGAAATCCTGCATCTCCGGCGTCATTCTCTATGAAGAAACCCTGTTCCAGAAGGCTGCCGATGGCACGTCGCTGGTTGATGTCATCCGCGCCGCCGGCGCCGTACCCGGCATCAAGGTCGACACCGGCGCAAAGCCGATGGCGAAGTTTCCCGGCGAAACCATCACCGAAGGCCTCGACGGCCTCGCTGCCCGCCTGAAAACCTATTACGACGCCGGCGCCCGTTTCGCGAAGTGGCGCGGCGTGATCTCCATTTCCGACGTACTGCCGACCCGCGGTGCTGTCCGCGCCAACGCCCAGGCGCTTGCTCGCTATGCCGCCCTTTGCCAGGAAGCCGGCATCGTTCCGATCGTCGAGCCGGAAGTGCTGATGGACGGCACGCCGGGCGATCATACAATCGAGCGCTCCTATGAAGTCACGGAAAACGTCCTGCGCATCGTATTTGAGGAGCTGGCCGAAGCGCGCATTTCCCTCGAAGGCATGATCCTGAAGCCGAGCATGGTCATCGACGGCAAGAAGAACCGCAAGGCTTCCGTCAACGAAGTCGCGGACCGCACCATAGAAGTGCTGAAGCGCACGGTGCCCTCCGCCGTGCCGGGTATCGCCTTCCTGTCCGGTGGCCAGTCCACGGAAGAAGCAACCGCTCATCTCTCGGCCATTGTCGCCGGCCACACCCTGCCCTGGGGCCTCACCTTCTCCTATGGCCGTGCTTTGCAGGCCGAGGCGCTCACCGCCTGGGGCGGCAAGCCGGAGAATATCGCAGCCGGTCAGCGTGCCTTCCTGCACCGCGCCCGCATGTGCAGCCTCGCCGCGACGGGCGGCTGGAAGAAGGACCTCGAAAAGGCAGCCTGATAACCGTTTCAGGAGGAACAGGGGAAGCCCGGTCCGTGCAAGCGGCCGGGCTTTCAGAAATACAATAATCTAAATTAGTTTTTCCTTCAAAATACTACGAAAAGTTGTATTGTTGCTTCGCTCAAGTTTCAGCGGAGGCGACCGTGTCCGAAGGCGACTCAGTAACGCAATTTGCAAATTCAAAACCCAGTGTGGAGGAAATAGAGCTGCGACGGTACGAAGCCCGTCTTGGCGTCTGGAAAGTCGTCTTGGGAACTTTCATCGTCGGTCTCGCAGGCGTTCTCGTACCGGGTTTTATCAATTTTTACAGTGCGCTTTTCGAAAACTGGCGAAAAGAAGCCGAGTTGCGAGCAGCGCAGCAGACGGCACATCAGCAATATATCAAGGACTTCCTGACCACCGCGGTAAATCAGGACATTGAGCTTCGAATACGCTTCGCAAATTACTTTTCCAAACTTTCCGAACCCGGACAGCAAGATATGTGGGTTGTCTATCGGGATGAACTGACAAAACAGCGCGACGCCAAGCGTATTATGATCAATGAACTCGAAGCGCGTGCGTATGCGCTGGCGGAAGACCCTGCGCCCAATAAAATAGAACAGGAACTTGTGGCCCGCACACTGATTTGGACATATGCGGAGATTGGGTACGTACCCTTTGAACAAAGCAAAATCGCCGTCGTGACAAACACGCAGCAGCGCCTCTACCGCGAAACGACCGCTCTTGTGAACCGGCTGGTAACCCTTGAAAACCCCATCGACAAGACATCCCAGGATTTTATTCGCTTCTGGGAATTGTATCGGCGCGAATTGATCGGTGTGGAGAGCCCCGCATTCGCGGCAAACATGATTGCCCTGGGCAGGCTCATCAACACAAATGTTGCCAATCAAAGACCACCCGACGAAGAAATGCGCCGACTGGCAGATGAATTGGAATCCATTAGCGAAGCAGAACTAAATGCCGACGCGGTAAAAACTGCCGGCGAGAAACCGTAACAAAGTTAATCAGGGCCTGACCAGCACGGTCACCATCATCGCGGCGATCGCCACGACTGCGATCTTCCAGAAGTCGCGCCGGCGTTTGAGCCCGGGCAGGCCGATCGGCTTGAGGATATGGATGGCCATCATCAGCAGGAACAGGATCGTCAGGATTTTCGGCATCGCATTTCCAGTCTGCGGATCACGTATAAGCGGCAACGAAGCCGCATTTTTAAGTACGATCAGGGCTATGCGCTGCGACTGAAATTTGCAATCTCCGACATCAGGCATTTTACGACTGGCATTTGCCGGCGCATCGCCCTAGTTTTTTAAACGCGCCCGGAACCAGCGGATTTCATATGAGAAAGAACCTTTTACCCGTCGCCGCACTTCTGCTCGGAACTTTGTTTCTGTTCCTCGGCAATGGCCTGCACAGCCTGCTACTGCCGATGCGCGGCACGACGGAAGGATACTCTGCAACCCTGCTTGGTCTGCTTGGCACGTCCTGGGCGACTGGCTTCGTGCTCGGATGCCTTCTGGCGCCAACACTGGTCCGGCGCGCGGGTCACGTGCGGGCCTTCAGTGGCTTTGCTTCGCTGCTTGCAATCATCGCGCTGCTGACCGGCCTTCTCGTCGATCCGATCTGGTGGGTCGTGCTGCGCGCCTTCACCGGCTTTTCGACGGCCGGCACCTCGATGATTATCGAAAGCTGGCTGAACGAGCGCGCCACCAACGAAAGCCGTGGCGCGATCTTCTCGCTCTATATCGCCATCACGCTCTTCGGCGTCGTCGGCGGACAGATGATGATCCCCTTCGGCGATACCAACACCACACTGTTCTTCATGATCTGCGGTATCGTCTATTGCCTGGCGATGCTGCCAACCCTGCTTTCGACCGCGGTGTCTCCCCAGCCGCTCAAGCAGGTGTCGCTCGACCTTCGCGGTCTTTATCGCAACTCGCCGGTTTCATTCCTGGGCATCCTGCTCATCGGCATCGCCAACGGTGCCTATGGCACGCTGGGCGCCGTGTTCGGCCGTCAAGCCGGCCTGACGGATAGCGATGTCGCTCTCATGGTCAGTACGGTCATCTTTGCCGGTGCCGTCATGCAGTTTCCCGCCGGGCGCCTGTCGGACCGGATGGACCGCCGTTACGTGCTGGCCGCTCTCGCCGCGATTGCCGCCGTTGCCGGCCTGCTGATCTATCTGGTGGAACCATCGGGCGTCATCCTGCTGATCAGCTTCGTCGGCATTTATGGCGCGACCGCGAATGCGCTTTATCCGATCGCCGTGTCCCATGCCAACGACTTCGCCTCGCCGGAAGATTTCGTCAAGATTTCCGGCGGTCTGCTTCTGCTCTACGGTATCGGCACGATTATCGGCCCCACCATCGGCGGCCCGATCATGACGATCATGGGGCCTTATGGCCTGTTCATGATCACCGCCTGCGCCCATACCCTGATCGCCGTCTATGCGATCTTCCGCAGCCGGATGCGCGCCCCCGTTCCCGTGTCGGAACGCGACGCCTATTCTACCATCAACCCCGGCACTCTCACCACGCCTGAAAGTCTGCAGCTTTCGCCCCGGGCGGCACCTTTCGAGGAGAATAACGAGACGACGCCGGATCCAGACAGGAGGGCAAACCCATGAGCCTGTTCGATGACGAGGTGCCCAAGAAAAAACCGGTTCACGAGATCGGCAGTGACCTTTCTCAACTTTCCGTCGATGAGTTGAACAACCGGATCAGCCTTCTGAAGGAAGAAATCGAACGCCTGGAAGCGGCGCGATCGGAAAAATCTGCAAGTAAATCGGCGGCAGAAAGTTTCTTTCGCCGCTGATTGCGCAACAGAGGCAACAGAACGCCGTTTCATTGCAAGCGTGACGGACATCGGCTCACTGACGTCGAACCCAACCATCATCCAGATGACGCTAAGGGGTATCAATTCCTCGTGAATCCGGCCCTCTTAAGGCTTTGTTAAGCATTACAAGATATTACTAGGTTATCCAGATCGCTCTGGACTCAGACAATTTCCCGTTTGGCGAATGGTCTGATTTTTCTCCCTGTTTTACCTTGAGAGCCGCTTTTGCGGCTCTTTTTTTGTTTTTTTCCACTTTAACCAAAGAAGTGTGGAGATTAACCCTTTCTTAAGAATGGGCTTGCGCGAAATGGTCTATGGGATCATGCTTGAACTATAAGAACGGGCGATGGAAACATTTTGTCGCATGGCCCGTTACCTGATCAAGTTAATGCGTTTAACAGGGATTTGAAAACATGTCCGAGCGGGGATTGAACACCGTGAGTTTCGCTGGCCATGCTGCGTCGTCCGCGCAGTTCAAGGCTCTTTACGCGGAAGGCATGGGCCTCGTAGAAGAGACCGCGAGCTATCTCGACGGTCCGGGTCGCGCAGCCTCCAAGGTTTTGCCGCGCATGGCATCGGTGCTTTACGCCGCTGAATCCATGCGGCTGACGACCCGTCTGATGCAGATGGCCTCCTGGCTCCTGCTGCAGCGCGCCGTCAACAATGGTGAAATGAGCCGCGATCAGGTGCTCTCGGAAAAGAACAAGGTTCGCCTCGACAGCTTCAACGTCGATCGCACTGCCCCAGGCTGGAACGATCTTCCGGAAGGCTTCCGCGACCTGATCGAGCGTTCGCTGCGCCTGCAGAATCGTGTTGCCCTGCTCGATCGCGAAATCTACCGCCCGCAGGAAGCCTCCAACTTCGTTCCGGACAACCAGAACGGCGTCAAGGCACAGCTCAACCTGCTGCAGACGGCCTTCGGCAACAACTGATATCAGACAAGCAAGCGTTCCATTTCAAACCCGGCTCACGCCGGGTTTTTTATTGCCTGATTTCCGCGAAGACGCTCAAAAACCAAAAAGCGCGCAACAAAAAAAGCCCGGGCAATGCCGGGCTTTTTGTCCGCATGCTGCCGAGACAGCGTGCGAAATCCTAGACGTTGAGGCCTTCGAAGCGCTTCTTGAACTTGGAGACGCGGCCACCGCGGTCCATGAGCTGCTGGTTGCCGCCAGTCCAGGCCGGATGCGACTTCGGGTCGATCTCAAGGTTCATGGTCGCGCCTTCCGAACCCCATGTCGAACGGGTTTCGTATTCGGTGCCATCGGTCATGACTACCTTGATGGTGTGGTAAGCGGGATGGATACTAGCCTTCATAACAATCTTCCTGCAGTTCCAGGGTCCAATTGTCGCAAGGCATTGCGGCAGGCGGACCGAACACGTAAATGAAGCCGCAGACCGCTTGCGGGCGACGGCTTCCCAATTTGATGCCGTGCCTATACATGATGGTCGCTTGGATAACAAGTACCGCCGAAGAAGGTTCATGCGAGTTTCGCCGCTTCTTCCGCGATTGGAGGTCATGTGGCAAACGAGGTTCCCCCGGCGGCAAGACGAACGTCGCTGCGTCCGCTCGGACAACTTCTCCCCTATGTCAGGCGATATCGTCTGCTGGTGATCGGGGCTCTGGTTTCTTTGGTCGTTGCAGCCGCGACCACGCTGACCCTGCCGATGGCCATTCGACGCATGATTGATCACGGCTTCTCGACATCCGATTCCGGTTTCATCAATACCTATTTCTCGATGTTGATGGCCTTGGCAATCGTGCTCGCACTGGCGAGCGCCACACGCTACTACTTCGTCATCACCCTTGGAGAGCGCATCGTCTCGGACCTGCGCCGGGATGTCTTTGCCCATGTCACGAAACTTTCCGCTTCGTTTTTCGATGTCAACCAGTCCGGCGAGATCGTTTCGCGCCTGACGGCAGACGCCACCCAGCTGAAATCCGCCGTTGGAGCTACCGCGTCCGTCGCGCTAAGGAACCTGATCCTCTGTCTCGGAGCGATCGGCATGATGGTCTATACCAGCCCCAAGCTTTCCAGCCTCGTGCTCGCGGCCATCCCGCTTATCGTCTTCCCCCTCGTGGGCTTCGGCCGCTCCGTGCGCAGGCGCTCGCGCGAAGCGCAGGACACGCTTGCTGCCGCTTCCGCCTATGCCAGCGAAGCGATCGCGGCCAGCCGTACGGTCCAGGCCTTCAATGGCGAGCAGGCAGCGCAAGCGCGCTACGCAGGCGCCGTGGAGAACGCCTATGACGCGGCGCGCGGTGCGGTCAAGGCGCGCTCCGTGCTCACCGCCTTTGCCATCACCATGATCTTCGGCAGCGTCGTCGCGGTTCTTTGGTTCGGCGCGCAGGACGTGCTTTCAGGAACCACATCGCCGGGCACGCTCAGCCAGTTCCTGCTCTATTCGGTGTTCGCAGCCGGCAGTCTCGGCTCACTGTCCGAAGTCTGGGGCGAACTTTCGCAGGCCTCGGGTGCAGCAGAACGCTTGAATGAACTGCTGGCGGAAAAACCCGAGATTGCTGCTCCCGCCAATCCGGTGTCGTTGCCCGTGCCGGCGGAAGGCCGCGTCGTTTTCGACAACGTACATTTCTCCTACCCGGCCCGACCTGACGAGAAGAGCCTGAAGGGGCTGGATTTTTCGGTAAGGCCCGGAGAGACAGTCGCCATCGTCGGCCCTTCAGGTGCTGGAAAGAGCACCGTGTTTTCGCTGCTCCTGCGCTTTTACGATCCCGCCAAGGGCGCCATCCTGATCGACGGCGTCGACGCGCGTGAAACAGATCCAGACGACCTCCGCCGACGCATGGCCATCGTGCCCCAGGATGTAACGATCTTTGCGGCCTCGGTGCATGACAACATCGCCTTCGGCACATCTGGCGCCTCGCGAGAAGCAGTCCGTGCCGCGGCTGTTGCCGCCCAGGCGGATGAGTTCATCTCACGCCTTTCATCCGGTTACGATACCCATGTCGGTGAGCGGGGCATCACCCTTTCCGGAGGTCAGCGTCAGCGTATTGCGATTGCGCGGGCGATCCTCAGAAACGCGCCCATCCTGCTACTCGATGAAGCAACATCCGCGCTCGATGCCGAAAGCGAAGTGCTGGTTCAGAAAGCACTGGATAGCCTGATGCAGCATCGCACCACCCTGGTTATTGCCCACCGTCTCGCGACCGTGCTGAAGGCTGACCGCATCCTGGTCATGGACCAGGGCCGGATCATCGAGGAAGGAAACCACGCCTCACTGATCCGCCAGGGCGGGCTCTACGCCAAGCTTGCGCGCCTGCAGTTCGACCATGGCTCCGAAGACCTCAGGGTCGTCGGAAGCTAGAGGATGTCTGGTTCAGATTGAACCAGACATCCTCTAGATTCTTTTGTTTTCGTTTGTCTTTTGGAGAAAACCGGTTCCCACCTTTCCCTGACAAACTCTAGACACCAAAACGCGAAGCAGATTGCAATCCATGCTTTTCCTCTCGGCCAGCTTCTGGAAGCTTATGCGGACGCAAGGGTAGCAGCAGAACCACGTGTATGCTTGCAACCGCGGCTGCAGCCAGCACCGTAGCCGCCGGATGCAGAACCTATTTCTCCGTCAGTTTCAACTCGATACGGCGGTTCTGGTCGCGGGCTTCCTTGCTGTCGCCTTCGGCGATCGGCTGGAACTCGCCGAAACCCGCTGCAACGAGCCTATCTGCCGGCACGCCCTTGGAAATCAGAAATTTCACCACCGAGGTCGCACGTGCAGACGAAAGCTCCCAGTTATCCGCGTAGCGGCCAGAGCCGGAAAGCGGCACGTTGTCGGTGTGACCATCGACACGCAGAACCCAGTTGATCTCCGAGGGAATTTCCTTGGCAAGATCCAGAAGCGCCGCCGCAAGCTTTGCCATCTCCTCCTGCCCTGCCGGGTTGAGTTCGTTGCCCCCCGATGGGAACAGAACCTCGGACTGGAAAACGAAACGGTCGCCGACAATACGGATATTTTCGCGATCGGAGAGAATTTCCCGGAGACGCCCGAAGAAGTCGGAGCGGTACCGATTAAGCTCCTGCACCCGCTGGGCAAGCGCGACATTGAGCCGACGACCGAGATCGGCGATCTTCGTCTGGGACGCGGTGTCCTTGGCCTCCGAGGCCTGCAGGGCATTCTCGATGGCAGCAATCTGGCTTCGAAGTGCTGCGATCTGCTGGTTGAGCAGATCGATCTGGCTCATCGCCCGTGCGCTCACCTGTTTTTCAGAATCCAGCTGCCCGGTAAGGTCTCCGATCCGTTGCGTGGCCACATCCGAACTGCCGGCACCCTGATCCAGAAGAGCCTGAAGCCGCGAGCGTTCGCCCTCCGACGTCGCAAGCGAGGCCTGCAGGTTGGCAAGCGAATCTTCGATATCCTGTTTGCCGCTCTTTTCCAGGGCAAGCAGCTGGGTCAGCTCGTTGATCTGGTTGTTCAGCCTGTTGAGGACATCGTCCTTGCCGCTGATCTCGCGACTGAGCAGGAACTGCGCCAGCACGAAGACCGAGAGAAGGAACATGATCGCCAGGAGAAGAGTCGACAGGGCATCGACGAAGCCCGGCCAGTAATCGACCGTACGCTGGCTTCGGCCCTTGCGTGCCAGAGCCATGGATTATTCTCCCGCTTCGTCGCGCATCGCGCGACCGTGCCGCTCGGCCTGGGACGGTTTTTCGACACCACCGATACGGGCCGACAGCTTATCGAGCGTCTTGCGCATCGACTTGGCTTCCTCCTGCTGGGCCTCGATCCAATCCCGCAGCATCTGCTGTTCGCCGCGCATGTTCTTGACAAGGCCCTGGATGCCTTCTGCGAGGCTGGCCATGGCAGCCGTGGTGCGCTGGCTCATGCCGCCATCCTGGTTCAGCCGGGAAAGCTGTTCGGTCAGGGCGCGCAACTCTTCGACCGGTGCGGCCGAAGGGGAATCGGAAACAACGGCGATATCGGAGCTGACATCGGTCACCGATGACAGCCAGTTTTCAAGCTCGGTATAAAACCGGTTCTGCGCACGGCCGGCCTGCAGATCGAGAAAGCCGAGGATCAGCGAGCTGGAAAGACCGAAAAGCGACGTGGAAAAGGCGGTCCCCATGCCCGAGAGCGGCGCCGAAAGGCCGGTCTTCAGGGCCGAAAGCACATCATCCGTACTGCCGGTGCCGGCATCGAGCGATTGGATTACCGTGTTGATCGAGCCGATCGTGCCGAGAAGCCCCCAGAAGGTTCCGAGAAGGCCTAGGAAGACGAGAAGGCCGATCAGATAGCGCGAGGTATCGCGTGATTCATCCAGGCGCGTGGCGATCGAATCGAGGATCGAGCGCAATGCCGTCGTCGAAATCGCCATGGAGTGGCGCTGACCGATCAAGGCCCGCATCGGCGCAAGCAGCACCGGATCGCGACCAACCTTGTCGGCACTGCCGGCAGCACGGAACGAATTGAACCAGCGCACTTCCGGGCGAAGACCGAGAACATGATTGAAAACGAGCAAAATACCGATCAGCAGAACGCCGAGAATGAGGCCGTTCAGCCCCGGATTGCTCATGAAAGCCGCATGCGCCTGGCGAAACAGGATGGCGCCGACAAAACCGACGATGATCAGAAAAATCACCATGATCCAGAAAAAGATCATGGGACTGGTCAATTTGTTGGGATTGTATCCTTCGCCCAAGCCACCGGCAGCATCCCAACCCGACAGTTCCAGTTTCGCCATGAGGCTTCAGTCTCCGCTTTTCCATTGCATCGCAACGCGCACTGGCAGCGCACGTTCCGATGTTGGCGGGAGACTAGAGGAACTTTGCGCCGAATTGAAGAGCAAAGGCTGGCCTTTGCACCTGTGGCGTACCGAGCTTACTTGCCCGGAATCGGCCGGTGCAGCACGTCATGCAGCGCCTTGCGGATATATTCGTTGCCGGCGACGATCGAACCGTCTTCCATTGGCTTGTTGCCGCCGTCGATATCGGCAACCCAGCCGCCTGCTTCGCGGATCAGAAGTATCCCTGCAGCAAGGTCCCAGGCGTGAAGGCCGCGTTCCCAGAAACCGTCAAACCGGCCGGCGGCGACATAGGCCAGATCGAGAGAAGCCGCACCCATGCGGCGAATGCCGGCAACTTCGCCCATGACGTGACGCAGTTCGACGAGGTAGGAGCCGTGATTGCCGTGACCGAGATGCGGCGTTCCGGTGCCGATGACGGCATCGGACAGGTTCTTGCGGGCAGCCACGCGCAGGCGGCGGTCGTTGAGGAAGGCGCCACCGCCGCGCTCGGCAGTGTACAATTCGTCAGTTGCCGGGTTGAGCACGGCTGCAGCAACGATCTCGCCCTGACGCTCCAGCGCAATGGAGATCGCGAAATGCGGAATACCATGAAGGAAGTTGGTCGTGCCGTCGAGCGGATCGACGATCCAGCGATGTGCGCCGTCGGTGCCGATGATCTCTTCGCTTTCTTCTCCGAGAAAGCCATAGGTCGGGCGGGCCTTGAGAAGCTCGTCTCGGATCAGCTTTTCAGCCTTGCGATCGGCCTGAGAAACGTAATCGCCAGGTCCTTTCAACGAGACCTGCAGGTTCTGCACCTCGCCGAAATCGCGAGCCAGGCCTTTACCGGCCTTGAATGCGGCCTGAACCATGACATTGAGAAGAGCAGAACGGGCCATCTTGGCTTCCTTCGGAATGGAAATGCCGGCCGCGCAGACGACCGGCAGAAAACATATTCTTTGAGGACGGCATCTCAAGAGACGCAAACGCACTCAACTATTTACATCGGAGCCTCGGCATGCGCCTCGGATGACACCATCGGGAGGTACAAGCATCGCCGGACCATCAAGGCGCAGCGCAAAGCGCGCAGCATTGCTGCCCAGTTGCCCCGTGATCAGCAGATCGGGGGCTTCAAGACCACAAAAGCGGTCAAAGTTCAAGCCTTCCCGCAAAAAAGAGCCTTAACTGCCGCGGTGCTTGTTGGCGGCATCGAGTGCGGCCTTTTGCTGATCATCCTCCAGACCCAGATAAAAATCCTCC
This sequence comes from Pararhizobium capsulatum DSM 1112, assembly GCF_030814475.1. NCBI lineage: Bacteria > Pseudomonadati > Pseudomonadota > Alphaproteobacteria > Hyphomicrobiales > Rhizobiaceae > Pararhizobium > Pararhizobium capsulatum. The sequence goes on from NZ_JAUSVF010000001.1 coordinate 4,054,923, forward strand.
AGCGTCGGGTCGGTCAGCCCTGCCCTTCGCGACAGCACATACCACTTGGCAGCCTCGATCGGATCGGGCCGCGTGCCAATCGCATTGATATAGAGATGCGACAGCTTGTTCTGGGCCACGACGTTGCCTCGCTCCGCAGCACGACGCATCCACTTGAACCCTTCGTCGAGATTACGGTCCCCGCCGACGCCATCGACAAGCCAGATGGCGAGATCGAGCTGAGCCGTGTCGTAGCCTGCCTTCGCCGCCCGCTCCAACCAGCTGCGTGCGGTTTCTCGCTTGGTCTCGTCGATCCCGTCGACATTCAGGTAAATCTGCGAGAGCGCGTATTGCGCATCGGCTATGCCCTGCTCGGCGGACTTCTCGTAATAGGGAAGAGCAGCCTTCAACCCCTTTGGCCCGGGCGTATCGGCAACGAGGAGCTGGCCATAGTTGAACTGCGCAAGCGCATTGCCCAAATCGGCCGCTTTCTTCATCAGCTCTTCGGAGCGTTTGCGGTCGCGGGGAACATCACGGCCCTCCATAAGGATCAGGGCGTATTTGAACATTGCCGCGGGATTGCCGGCTTTGGCGGCCTGCCCGTACCAGAAGGCCGCATCCTTGGTATTGCGGGCGACACCGAGCCCTTGGGAGAAAATTTCCGCCACCAGCGTCTGCGCCGCCGGATCGCCGAGCTGGGCCCTTGGCAGGGCAAGCTCGACCGCCGTCAGATAGTATCCGCGCTGAAACGCACCGTAGGCGTCATCCGGCTTGCCATCGAAGGGCTTCTCCGCCGGCAAAGCCGGTAACATTGCGCCCATCCGGTCAAAAACGCCCACGCCCGCGGAGGGCTCGATCGTCTCTCCGGCCTTCGCATCGCCTTTCTGCGCATCCACGGGAGGCTGAAGCGGCGGTACCTCATCCTCGGGAAGGGCTGCCCCATTGAAGGGCGTGATGCGGCCACGTTTTTCCGTCGGGGCTTCCGCAGGCTCCCGCGTGACACCGGGTAGCGCTTCCTGCGCGGAAGCAAGGGAGTGCGCGCCCGCGACAAGACCCACGGTCAAACTGAGGCAAAAGAGACTGTTGGTCAGGCGGCGGAGATAAGACATGGAAAGGTCTTAATCTTCAAACCGTGGCGCTTTTTCGTCAAGCATGGCATTGACCGCCGAAACAACCGAGGCCGCCTGACTGACATCGGCGAAGACGGCAAGACGAAGAGCAACGAATTCGGCACCCGTTTCCGCCACCGCAAGCGCCGAATCCGGATCGGTGCCGCCCATCACGATGGCCGGAATCTCGACCATCGACGCCCACCACTCGCCAAGTGCAAGGTTCTTCGGATGTGCCTCCGGCTTGATGTCGCCTTCGAGCTTGCCAAAGAAGATGTAATCGGGCCGCACCTCTCCCATCTCCAAAGCGTGATGGCGATCGGCAGCATTGCCGCCGCCGACGATAAGCTTGGGCGTGAACTTCTCAACGGCTTCGGCCAGAGCCTCCGCATTGCCGGTTACGTGCAGGCCGTCGGCCTTGGCACGCCCGGCAACGCGGCTGTCTCCGGCGATGAGCGCCGCCGCACCGGCTTCCTGGATAACCGGCACAAGGGCTTCGGCCTGCTTCTGGAAGGCATGCTCGTCCAGACCGTATTGTGGCAGGATGACGGACGCGACATCCCCGCCCCGCAACGCATCGCCCACCACCCGCGCGGTCTCTTCCGCCTCGGTCATTTCGGGAACGATAAGGACAAGCCGGCAGCGGTTATGTGTGGTGCTCATGATGGTCCTGCTCCTTGAGGGCAAGCAGATCGCAGGCCCTACTCGATTTCAATCTGGAAAAGCGATAGACCGTGCGGACAAAAGGATCAACCGACACGCATGCTTCCCGATTTTGATTTCTATATGATCGCCATTCCCGCCGTCCTGCTGGTCGGCTTTGCCAAGGGGGGAATGGGCGAAGCGCTTTCCCTGATGGGCGTACCGCTAATGTCTCTGGCAGTACCGCCCGTCGAGGCCGCCGCGCTCCTGTTGCCGATCCTGATCGCCATGGATCTCGTATCGCTGTGGATGTGGCGCCATCATGGTGATGCCAAAACGTTGCGCATACTGCTGCCGGGCGCCATGGTCGGGATTGCTATTGGTTGGGCGGCGTCGGCCTATGTCCAGCGCGACGCCTTGCGCCTGATCATCGGCATCATCGTCGTCCTCTTCGTGCTCCGCTATGCTTACAACGCCTGGCGTGCCCGATGCGGCATCGTGATCGCCGCGAAACCGCAACGGGTCGGCCCAGCTGCTATCCTGGGCGCTTTTTCCGGATATGGCAGCTTCGTTGCCCATGCCGGCGGCCCGCCTTTCCAGATCTATACGCTGCCGCTGCAGCTTCCACCGCGGGAGTATACGGGAACGATCGTCCGCTTCTTCGCAATCCTCAATGCCGTGAAGCTGGCGCCCTACTTCGCACTCGGGCAGCTCGATCTCAGCAACCTGAAAACCTCAATGACGCTTTTTCCTCCGGCCATGCTCGCGACGGTTGCCGGGGCATGGGTGGTCCGGCGCATGCGGCCGCAGGTGTTTTACCCCTTCATGTACACGATGGCCTTCCTGGCAGGCACGAAGCTGGTCTATGACGGCACGGCAGCGCTGTTCATCGGCCCGTGAACCGATTCAATGCTCGGCGTTTCTATCCGCGGATAGACCCTGAATGGTCTGAAAAGGCAGGGATACCGGTCATTGCTGCGCTTGCGAAATTATCGCTTTCGCAATGCACAATTCACTTGCCGGGGGGCGGGATTTCACTTAGCTTTTTGCCATGTCACACGCTGATCCTTTCGATGCAATCTCCGATCCGAACCGGCGGCATCTGCTGGAGGAGCTCCGACGCGCGCCCCGCACCGTCAACGAACTGGCGGAAGGACTACCGATCAGTCGGCCGGCCGTCTCGCAGCACTTGAAAGCGCTGCTCGATTCCAATCTGGTATCGGTATCTGCGAGTGGGACGAAGAGGATCTATGCGATCAACAAGCCCGGCTTCGACCGGGTCAATCTGTGGCTGGACCAGTTCTGGTCCTGATGCAGGCCGCCCGGACACTCAGCCCCGGCGGCCGCAATAGCTAAGCTTTAATGGGACGAGCTACGCAGCTTTTCAATCTCATCCTTCAAGCGCAACTTGCGCCGCTTGATATCTGCAATGTCCTGGTCCTTCATTGAAGGCTGGATAAGCGCCGAGTGGAGCTCTTGCTCCAAGGCGCCGTGTTTTTTCTCAAGCGTTGCAAGATGAGCCTCAATGGTCATGTGGCAGTCCCTTCCGTTAGCTTGCACCCGATCTTTGAAGCCGGATGTTCCAGGTTTAACACTAGAAGTGTGCCACGCTATTTTTCATTTGTCGAAGGCGAAATCGTGACGAAGGATAACTTCCCGTTACCGGCCATTTCGTGCTAGAGCGACGCAGAATTGATGTGGATAGCGACATTACCGCTACTGCGCCGCCGACGGGGACCATTGAATGCCAGACCAGGATCAGGCCGAACTCAGACTGGGCGTAGCGCGGCTGAGGCAGGAACATGAAGACTATGACGTCGCCATCAACGCCATGATTCAGACCGGCTGCGATGCCCTTCGCATCCAGCGGATGAAGAAGAAGAAGCTGGCGATCAAGGACAAGATCACCAAGATCGAAGACCAGATCATTCCCGACATTATTGCCTGAATGGAGCGAGCCTAAGTGACCAGAGCCGCGACCCCGCCCGTCGCCATCATCATGGGTAGCCAGTCCGACTGGGAAACCATGAAGAACGCCGCCGATACGCTCGATGCACTCGACATCGCCTACGATGCCCGCATCGTTTCAGCGCACAGGACGCCGGACCGGCTTGTCAGCTTCGCCAAGGGCGCCCGCGACGAAGGTTTCAAGGTCATCATTGCCGGCGCCGGTGGCGCCGCCCATCTGCCCGGAATGGCGGCTGCCATGACGCCGCTCCCGGTCTTCGGGGTACCCGTTCAGTCGAAGGCCCTTTCAGGCCAGGACAGCCTTCTTTCAATAGTGCAGATGCCGGCCGGTATTCCCGTCGGCACGCTGGCAATCGGGCGAGCCGGAGCGGTCAACGCCGCTCTTCTCGCCGCAGCCGTTCTTGCCCTCTCCGACGCCGAGCTTGCCGGCCGCCTCGACGACTGGCGCGAGGCGCAGTCTTCATCCGTGGCCGAATATCCGGTCGATGCCGCATGAAGACGATCGGCATCATTGGCGGCGGCCAGCTCGGACGCATGCTGGCCATGGCAGCCGCACGGCTTAATTTCCGCACGGTTATCCTTGAGCCGCAGAAGGATTGCCCGGCAGCCCAGATTGCCAACAGCCAACTCGTCGCGGCCTATGACGACGAAGCCGCTCTTTTGCAGCTTGCCCGCGAATGCGACATCATCACCTATGAGTTCGAGAATGTGCCCGTTGCCGCCGCAACGCTTCTCGCCCGCTCCAGGCCGATCTATCCGCCCCCGAAAGCACTGGAAGTTGCCCAGGACCGGGTGACGGAAAAGCGCTTCCTGAATGACAGCGGCATCGAGACCGCCCGTTTCCACGTTGTCGGTAATCAGGCCGACCTCGAAGCTGGCCTCGCCGACTTCGGCGGCAAGGGTGTTCTGAAGACCCGCCGTCTTGGCTACGACGGCAAGGGCCAGAGAGTGTTCAAGGGTAACGAGGACAGGTCCGTCGGCGCCTTCGAAGCGCTGGGTGGTGTGCCGATGATTCTGGAAAGCTTCGTGCCGTTCGTTCGCGAGATCTCCATCATCGCCGCGCGCGGGCAGGATGGCGCGATCGCCTGCTTCGACCCGGCAGAGAACGTCCACCGCAACGGTATCCTTCATACATCGACCGTACCGGCCGCTATTTCGGGCGACACCGTCGCAACAGCCAAATTCGCCGCAAAGGCAATTCTCGAGGCGCTCGATTATGTCGGCGTCATCGGTGTCGAGTTCTTTGTCACCGCCGATGGCGGACTGATCGCAAACGAAATTGCCCCGCGGGTCCACAATTCCGGTCACTGGACAGAAGCGGCCTGCGTCGTTTCCCAATTCGAGCAGCACATTCGTGCCGTGGCCGGGCTCGCGCTCGCCGACGGTTCGCGCCATTCCGATTGCGTAATGCAGAATCTGATCGGCGACGACATCGAGGATGTGCCGGCATGGCTGGCAAAACCGGCAACGCTTGTGCATCTTTATGGCAAGAGCGAAGCCCGTCCGGGCCGTAAAATGGGCCATGTCACCTGGCTTGTGAAACCTTGAAAACTACAGAAAAGCCGGTCGGGATCACGAAAACCGGCTCTCCGCGGTTGACAATTTTCCGGCCTCGGGTTACTTGCCTGCCAACCTAAGAGCGCGCCCGTCCTATCTCGGTCAGTTGGTGCGCTTTTGATTGTTAGAGACCCGGGAACATGTTCCCCCGAAACTGCGGATCAGAAAAATGAAGATCAAAAATTCGCTCAAGTCGCTGAAGGCTCGTCACCGCGAAAACCGTCTGGTTCGCCGTAAGGGCCGTATCTACATCATCAACAAGCTGAACCCGCGCTTCAAGGCTCGTCAGGGCTGATTGTATTCTCCAGCCCGAGCATGATCGGGCGGATGAAGCGGGCATGCGACAAGGCGCCGGGCATTCTTTCAAAAGATGCCAGCGCCTTATTCGTCTGGCGATACCACAAATTTGATTTGATCTTCGGCCATGGCGCGATACCTTTCCGTCATGGCTAAAAGCATGTCTCCATATCTCTTATCTCTCGCTGTGGTTCTACTGGTTTCGCCGGGCGTCGCGATGGCCCAGCAAGCGGACAATGCTTCAACGTCGGCGACCTCTTCTGCGGAGCTTCCGACACAGAAACAGCACCTCGACACGTTGTTTTCGGAACTGAAGCACACCGGCGACGCCGACAAGGCCAAGGAAGTCGCGGACCGCATCCGCCTTGAATGGCAGGACTCCGGCAGCGCATCCGTCAATCTCCTGATGCAATGGGCCGCCAAGGCTTCGGAATCGAACAAGCAGACCATTGCGCTCGATCTTTACGATCAGGCAATCGCACTGGCGCCCGACTATGTCGAGGGCTGGAATCAGCGCGCAACCCTCCACTACCTGATGGGCAACTATCGCAAGTCGATGTCGGACATCAACCATGTCCTGATGCTGGAGCCGAGGCATTTCGGTGCCCTTGCCGGCATGGCAGCTATCCTCACCTCATCCGGCAAGGACGAACTTGCCCTGCGGGCCTGGGAGCAATTCCTTGCTGTCTATCCGGCCGATCGCAAGGCACAGGAGCAGTTTGGAGAGATCGAGGAAAAGCTCGCTGGCAATAGGACCTAATCCTTCTGGCGCTCGGCAATCCTCCCATGCCATCCGTCTTTTTTCCCTGTTCATGGTCCGATTGATGCTGCTGCTTTCTTCTCTGGCACTTCTTGTTCTTGCGACGGGCTACGGTTACAGCGCCTACCAGACGGGTATTTTCGAGGGAAATCGCAAGAACGAAGGCGAACTGATCGACGTCGGCGGCTTCCTCATGAACAATGTCCATGTACCCCGCCCCGCGGGTGCCGACCTGCCGCCGATCGTCTTCATCCATGGAGCAAGCGCCAGTCTGCTGGATCCGCTCCACGCATTTTTGAAGCCACTTTCGGGGCGCGCCGAGATGTTGTTTCTCGATCGGCCGGGGCTTGGCTATTCCCAGCGCGGCGGCCCGCGAAATGCATGGCCGGATGGTCAGGCCGATGCGATTGCGGCGCTGATGGAGAAACGGGGGATCAAAAAGGCAATCATCGTCAGCCACTCTTTCGGTGGCGCGATCGCCGCAAGCTTTGCCCTCAATCACCCCGATCGGGTAGCAGGCCTGCTTTTCCTAGCGCCAGCAACTCATCCCTGGCCCGGCGGGATCGATTGGTACTATCGGGTTGCGCGGGCACCCGTAATCGGCTGGATTTTCAGCCGCGTGCTCGCTGCACCGATCGGCAGCCTGCTGCTCGACAAAGGCGTCGAGGCTGTTTTCGCCCCCAATCCCGTGCCGGCAAACTACGTGACCGAAACCAACACCTACCTGGCACTGCGCCCAACGACATTTCGCAACAATGCGACAGACGTAGCCAACCTGCTGGACTATGTGGAGCGCGTCTCGCCACGCTACCGGGAAATAAAGGCGCCGACCATCATCATCACCGGCGACAGGGATGGCATCGTCTATCCGCATATTCATTCACGCCAGCTTCATGAAGCAATTGCCGGCTCCCGTCTCATCAGCATCCACAATCTTGGGCACAAACCGGATTATGTCGCCAACGACCTGGCTGTGGCAGCAATCGAAACGCTCGGAGGCAAGGACCGAGACCTCGACGCAATCGCCGCGCGAGTCGCGGCCCGGATAGCCCGGGACGGAGTTGATAGCGAACCTGCCGACGGACAATAAATAAGCCGACGGCTCATTTCCGAGCGGCCGGCTTTCTTTTTGCAATCGTAAAGGTGCTTAGACGCCGCTCAGGCCATCGGAGCCGATATAGGCGATGCGCAGCATGTTGGTCGCACCCGGCGTTCCGAGCGGCACTCCAGCGGAAATGATGACGCGGTCACCAGGCTTGCCGAAACCTTCGGAAGCAACGATGCGGCAGGCGCGATTGACCATGTCGTCAAGGTCAGTCGCATCGCTCGTAACCACGCAATGCAGACCCCAGACGACCGACAGACGACGGGCGGTCTGAATGACCGGAGACAGCGCGAGGATCGGCACCTGCGGACGTTCGCGGGCTGTACGGAGACCCGTCGTACCCGATGATGTGTAGCAGACGATTGCCGAAAGCTTCAGCGTCTCGGCAATCTGGTGAGCGGCCAGCGAGATTGCATCGGCGCCGGTTGCTTCCGGCGGCGTGCGCTGGGCGTAGATGATGCCGGAATAATGCGGATCGCGCTCGACCTTGCTGGCAATCGACGCCATAGTCGAGACGGCTTCGACCGGATAATCACCAGAGGCGGATTCAGCCGAAAGCATGACGGCATCGGCACCTTCGAATACGGCCGTTGCAACGTCAGACACTTCAGCGCGCGTGGGCACCGGCGCCGATATCATCGATTCCAGCATCTGAGTTGCGACCACCACCGGCTTGCCGGCGCGCCGACATGCACGGATCAACTGCTTCTGCAGACCGGGAACGGCCTCGAGCGGCATTTCCACGCCGAGGTCACCACGGGCAACCATCAGCGCATCAGAAAGCTCGATGATCTCGTCGATACGCTCGATCGCCTGGGGCTTTTCGATCTTCGACATGAGACCGACGCGGCCGCGCGAAACCTTGCGGACTTCGGACAGATCTTCCGGGCGCTGGATGAAGGACAGCGCTACCCAATCGACTTCATCGGTTTCCAGCACCGCGTCGAGATCGGCACGATCCTTTTCCGTCAGCGCGCCGACGCCGAGCAGCGTATCGGGCAGACTTACGCCCTTGCGGTCGGAGATCTTGGTGCCGGAAATGACTTTGCAGACGATCTTCGTACCATCGGAGCTTTCGGCCTCAAGGTGAAGCTTGCCGTCATCGATCAGAAGACGGTGGCCAGCCTTCACGGCTTCGAGAATTTCCGGATGCGGCAGATAGACGCGCGTGTTGTCCCCCAGCGCGTCGTTGTTATCCAGCGTAAAGGTTTGGCCGGGAACCAGATCGGCTTTACCCTCGGCAAACTTGCCGACACGCAGCTTCGGCCCTTGCAAATCGGCAAGAATACCGATCGGCCGACCACAGCGCGCCTCGACGTTGCGGATACGCTTGATCAGCGTGCGCATCATATCGTGGCTGGCGTGGCTCATATTAATGCGGAACAGATCGGCTCCCGCCTCATGAAGCTTCTGGATCATCTCTTCTTCGTTCGACGCCGGGCCGAGCGTTGCGAGGATTTTGGCTTTTCGGTTCCGTTTCATCAATTTTGGCTTTCTTGGGTGCCTGGGGTATCGGAAAGCTGAACCATCCAGCTGCCCTGACGCCCCGTGTCATATTCTTTGAACCCCATGCGTTGGAAACCGCGGGCGAAACAATCCTGCACGCCGGTGATCTTGAACTCGTTCTCGGCCACGCACATGTTGACGTCGCCAGTCCAGCGGCCACCGCGGGCCGCGTCCTCCGCATAGAGGTAATAGTAACGCGATTGGAGTTCGCCTTCGATCAGCGTCGCACAGGTGGTTGCGGGCACTTGCCACCAGCCTTCAGTGATCCAGCCCTCTTTCGCGCGATAGCCGATCGCCACGCCGATCAGATTCTGCGTCCCATTGCAGACGCGGAACTCCGCCCTCGCCTCTCCGGGTGTGAAGAATGGTATGCCTGCGGCGAGGAGAAACAGCCCGAGAATACCGGTGAAACGGCGTGGTACGCTGAACCTTGGGGAAAGATGTTCGGACACGGTTTCCACTGGGTCTCCGTTGCTATTTGTCGAGGGACTTTCTTGCGACGAGGCGGTCGGAATGTCAACGTAAGTCTAATCGATTACATCTGGCTTTTTGTTGACCGAAAGGCAGCAAGCAAGCCCCGCCTTGCGATCGCCGCCTCGCCATGTCATCAAATTTTCATGAATGGACGAAACGAGTTGCACCCATGCAAGATGACATGCCCTTCGAAATCATTGATGGCGACACGACGCGCGGCCTTGTGCTTCTGGCCGATCACGCTACCAACAAGTTACCGCCGGAATATGGCAGCCTCGGCCTGCCCGCCAGCGCTTTCGAACGCCACATCGCCTATGATATCGGCATTGAGAAGCTGACACAGCGATTGGCGCAACGCCTCGGTGTGCCGGCCGTCATGAGCCGTTTTTCGCGCCTCCTGATCGATCCGAACCGCGGCGAGGACGATCCGACGCTGATCATGAAGATTTCCGACGGCGCGATCATTTCCGGCAACCATCCGATCACGCCCGAGGAGAGCGACGCACGCCTCAACCGCTTCCACCGGCCTTATCATCGCGCCGTTTCCCAGACGATCGCGCGTGTTGGAGAAGAGAGCGGAAAAGCGCCTCTGGTGATTTCATTGCACTCCTACACGCCGGCCTGGAAGGGTGTGCCACGTTCCTGGCACGCTGCCGTTCTCTGGGATGGTGATCCGCGCGCCGTTCATCCCCTGATCCAAGCGTTGCAGGCACCCGGCGATGTCATGATCGGAAACAACGAGCCCTACGACGGCGCCCTGCGGGGGGACACCATGTATCGCCACTGCATGGAGACCGGTCTTGCCCACGCTCTGCTCGAGGTGCGTCAGGACCTGATATCCGATGATGATGGCGTGGCTGCGTGGGAAGCGCGCCTCGCGCCTATCCTTGAAGAGATCAATGCACGAGCCGAACTTCATGTCGTCAAACGCTACCCATCCCGCACGGGCGATTACGCCTTCGGAAACCAGCTTCAGGGAGACAACGATGAGCAAACCTGACATTCGCCCGGAAACAGAATTCGAAGCCGCAGCCTTTCGCCGGCTTGTCGCCCATCTGCGCGAGCGCAACGATGTCCAGAACATCGATCTCATGAACCTCGCCGGTTTCTGCCGCAACTGCCTTTCCAACTGGTATCGGGAGGCCGCCAACGCCGCGGGCGTGGAAATGGATAAGGAACAGTCCCGCGAGATCGTCTATGGCATGCCCTATGAGGAGTGGCGCAGCCAGAACCAGATGGAAGCTTCGGCCGCACAACAGGCCACTTTCGAGAAAAACCGTCCGAAAGAATAAGGTCATTTCGAGAAATGCGCTGCTGACCCCGCAATCTCACTTGACCTTAAGCAGACTTCGCGGCAGGTCACAGCCTCTGAATTTCTATCCCCAGAAGGAGATCATCATGTCGGATGCACACGGCGTTGCACGCGATCAGCTCCGCTCGTTCATCGAGCGCATCGAACGCCTCGAAGAAGAAAAAAAGACGATCGCCGACGACATCAAGGATGTCTACGGCGAAGCCAAGGGCACGGGCTTCGACACCAAGATCCTGCGCAAGGTCATCGCAATCCGCAAGCAGGACAAGGATGAGCGCATGGAACAGGAAGCAATCCTCGACACCTACCTCGCAGCACTTGGCATGATCGACGCCCCGAGCGCCGAGTAAATCAGACCGAACAGCCCAACAAAAAACCCGCCGGTCAGTCCAGACCGGCGGGTTTTTTATGTGCTTTGTTCGTCGATCTCAGTTGGTGTCAAACTTCTTCACTTCGAGGAAGTTGACGGCCGAGCCGCTGAAACGTGCGGTATCGACAGTTCCCAGATTGCTCTGGAAGCCGGCTGAATAGACGGTCGTCGGAGAAGCGCGCAGCGTCTTGCTGACGAAGCGCGGCGCCTTGACCGGTTTCGACAAAGTCGCCATGCGGCCAGTCGTCAGCGCCCATTCGGAAATGATCTGCTGGGTGAGCTTCGGCTCGATGCGAACGGAAGACCGGGTCGCGGCAGCAGCCTCTTCCTTCTTCGGGCGCCTGCCCTTTGCCGGGACTTCCGCGGCGCCATCAAAAACATTGTCAAACATGGCTGCGCGCGCATCGGCACCCGACTGCGGTACAAATGCCGCAAGCTCGATCGGTCGCTCCGTCGGAGAGGCAAGCGCGACACGGGTCTCCGCTTTCGCCTCGACGGGCTCCTGGGCAAGAGCCGTGCCCTGCGGTTGTACCTTTTCGTTGAATTCAGGCACGGCAACATAGACAGCGGCCGCAGCCATCATCGCTGCTTCGCCGGCCGGGCGCATGGCCGGGACGGGAACGAAACCAAGCGCTTCGGCATCTGCACCCGTGGTTTCAGCCGAAGCCAGCATCATCCCGTTGCCGGCATCGCCGTTCATACCGCGTTGGCCGAGCATCTGCGGAACGGGAATCTTGTAGCCATTGAGATCGGTAAATTCAGTCTCCGGCTTGGCTTCTGCCGGCATCGCAGCTGCAAGGGCGTCCTGAGCCGGGTTCTGCACCGGCGCGACAAGCGCGACTTCAACGCCGCCATCGGCAGGCAGATCCTTGAACGCCGGGCGAACGAGTGGCACCGGCGCCTTGACTTCGGCAACTTGCTGCTGCTCGACCTGCTGGTTCTCGGCACCAATCACACCGGCAAGAACCGGCTGACCTGCGGTCGCTGCAGGAGCCGCCTTGGCCGCGGGTTGCTCATCGCCACCACCTTCGTCGGACGCAGCACTGGCGATTGCTTCAGGTTCTTCATCCTCGTCGCCACCCTGGCCGAAGAGCATGGCAAAGAGGGTCGCCTTGCGCTTGGTCGTGTCCTTGTCGCCAGCGCCCTTGGCGCCACCGCCAGCAACCTCGATCGACCTGTCGCCGACGCGGCGCTTGTAGTCGGCCACAGCCATATCATAGCCAGGAAGTGGCTTGCCATCGGACGGAACGTGCAGGGTCTTGCCGTCTGGGAACAGACGAACAAGTTCGCTGCGGCTCATGCGCGGCCAGGCGCGAACGCCGCCGACGTCCATATGCACGAAGGGGGAGCCGGAGGTCGGATAATAGCCCACGCCGCCAACCTGGAATTTCATGCCGATTTCGCGCAGCGTCTTCAGCTTTACGTCGGGCAGGTAGAAGTCCATCGCCTTGCCGAGCATGTGCTGGCTCTTCTTCGCGACACCCTTGGTGCGCGAACGCAGCATGTTGTTGGTGGCTGGAGAACGGTAGGCGGAAACGACGTGGATGTACTCGCGCGATCCGCTCTTCTGGTAAACTTCCCAGATGAGGTCGAGCAGGCGCGGGTCCATGTTGGTGGGCTCATTGCGACGCCAGTCGCGCAGCATGCGGTTGACCTGCTGCAAGCCTTTCGGATCATAGCGGCCATTGCGCTTGAAAGTGATCTCGGCCTTTTCCTGGGTGTGGATGAAATAAATCTTCAGGGTCCGTGTCTGCCCGGCCGCTTCGACTGTCGGCGCCACGCCCGGAGAAACCATGGAAGCCGCGATCAGCAGGGAAGCCAAAAGGCGCGGCATCCTACGGATTGCGCCGCCGCAAACGTCGCGGAACGCTTTGCCACTGGGCTCTCTCAATCCGAACAAATTTTTCAAACCTGATCCCCGTCCGACGGACAACGCGTCCAGTGGCTGCCAAATGGCTGTCAATTAAGGTAACAGCATGGCAAATATGCCACAGTCATCACTTATCCTTATAATATAGTGAACGGTTCACTAACAAGGTCTAAACGACGACTGTTAAATTCGACGGACGGGGAGAGTGTGTTATCCCTAACTTTATGCGGCTTCGCTGAACGGATCGTCCGGATCAATACCGTAGTCCTTGAGCTTGCGGTAGAGAGTCGAACGGCCGATTCCGAGCTTCCGAGCCACCTGGCTCATCTGCCCGCGGTAGAATTTCAGCGCGAAACGAATCAGTTCCTCCTCGACATCAGCAAGCTTTCGAACGTTTCCACCATCATCCACGCTGGCAATGGCGCCATTCTGGGCTTCATCTTCTGCAACCGCGGTCGCCTTTTCGGCGGCACCGAAATGCGGATAGACGGGCGGCAACATTTGCGCTTCCACGATCGGCATGCGAGACGGGCCGGTCTCTTCCCAGACGAAGCCGGTCTTTTCGGCAACGACATAGCCGGGGATCTGCGTCGCGATCTGCGGAAAATCCTTGACGGTCAGTTCGCTGCCCTCGGCAAGCACAACTGCCCGGAAGATCGCATTTTCGAGCTGGCGAATATTGCCAGGCCAATCATAGGCGGTCAGCAATGCGAGCGCACCGGAGGTGATGTTCAGGGGAGCGGTAAGTCGCTGCTCGGCAGAGAACCGTTCGACGAAGGCACGTACCAGCACCGGCACATCTTCCTTGCGCTTGCGCAGCGCCGGGATGGTGATGGGGAAGACGTTGAGCCGATAATAGAGATCCTCGCGGAAGCGGCCTTCCCGCACTTCGTTGATCAGATCCTTGTTGGTTGCCGAGATCAGCCGGACATTGACCTTCTGGGGATGGCGCGCCCCGATCGTCTCGATCTCGCCTTGCTGGACGGCGCGCAGCAACTTGACCTGGACTTCGAGCGGCAGATCACCGATCTCGTCGAGAAACAGCGTGCCGCCATCGGCATCGACGAACTTTCCGGTGTGTTTTTCGGTCGCACCGGTGAAAGCGCCCTTCTCATGGCCGAAGAGGATGCTTTCGACCAGATTATGAGGGATGGCACCGCAATTGACAGTGATGAACGGCCTGCCGGCCCGGTCGCTCGACGACTGGATGGCCCGGGCGACCATTTCCTTGCCAACGCCGGATTCGCCTTCGAGCACGATCGGAATATTGGACTGGGCTGCACGACGGGCGAGATCCAGAACGCGAATCATCGCCGGGCTTGCCGAGACGACATCATCAAAGCCGATGGCGCCGGAACGGGAGCGCTTGGGCGGCCGGCCACGGCTTTCCTGGTTTTCCATCTTCAACGCATTGTTGAGGGCCACCGAAAGTCGCTCCGGGGAAACGGGCTTCACGACGAAATCGAAAGCACCGGCCTGCATGGCGAGGACGACGGTTTCGATACCACCCTGTCCCGTCTGCACGATCACCGGAATATCGATGCCGCGCTCAGCGACCGCTTCCAGAAATCCATGGCCGTTCATTTCCGGCATCATGAGATCCAGCAGGATGACGCTGATATTGCCGCGCTTGCGCTCCAAAAGCTCCAGACCACTTCGACCATTATCGGCAAGATGGGCGATATGGCCCAACCTTTCGATCATGTTGGTCAGAAGTCGACGCTGGACGGGATCATCATCGATGACAAGAATCTGTGACGTCATGGAAGCCTCCTGCTCACTGTTTTCAACAAACCGGCAACGTCATGTGCCGCACGATGGGACATTCCTGTCACAGAGGCCTGAACATCCCCTTTTGAGAAATGTTCGCATTTTAATCATTGCGAACAACGATATGCCGGCCCCGCCGGAGGGTGGGAAAAGGCTGTCGTGACGATGTAGAAGTTGGTTCCGGTTTAAGGGGTTATGCGCTAGGTTCTGCCTCCGATCGCGCCCCGCGAAGCAGGCGGCGCACCCCGAAGCGAGAGTGAAGCCATGTATCGTCCGTTTTCCGCCCCGATCCTGAACCGCCCCCTTCATGCCACCGCGACTGCCGGTGCGCAGGCTGCGGCCGATCTCGGGGATCTGCCAAACTGGCGGCTGGAAGACCTCTATCCTTCGCCGGCATCAGAGGAATACCGCAACGACCTGGCCAAGGCCGAGACCGACAGCCTTGCCTTCGAAGCGAAATGGAAAGGCAAGTTGGCCGAGGCCGCGTTGAAGGCCGGCGATGAGGGCATCGGTGCAGCCGTGCGCAAATTCGAGGCTCTGGAAGACCTGATGGGCAAGATCGGCTCCTACGCAGGCCTCACCTATTTTTCCGATACGACGAACCCCGCCAACGGCAAGTTCTATGGCGATGCTCAGGCCAAGCTCACCGATCTCGCAAGCCATCTCCTGTTCTTCTCGCTGGAGCTTAACCGCATTGATGACGCGGTGATCGATGCCGCCTTCGCGACTGATGCTTTGGCCGCCCACTACCGCCCGTGGCTGATCGATCTGCGGCTCGACAAACCCTACCAGCTCGATGACAAGCTGGAGCAGCTCTTCCTCGAAAAGTCGATGACCGGCGCCGGCGCCTTCAATCGCCTGTTCGACGAGACGATGGCGTCGCTGACCTTCAACGTCGATGGCGAGGAACTGCCGCTGGAAGTCACGCTCAGCATGCTGCAGGAGCCGGAGCCGGAAGCACGCCGCAAGGCGGCGCAAGCATTGACCGCGACTTTCAAGGCCAACAGCCGCGTCTTCACGCTGATCACCAATACGCTCGCCAAGGACAAGGAAATCTCCGACCGCTGGCGCGGCTTCGAGGATATCGCCGACAGCCGCCACCTCGCCAACCGCGTCGAGCGCGAAGTGGTCGATGCGCTGGCCGCGGCGGTGAAGGATGCCTATCCGCGCCTGTCGCATCGTTATTATCAGATGAAGGCGAAGTGGCTCGGCATGGAACAGATGGAGTTCTGGGATCGCAACGCGCCACTGCCGGAAACCCCGACCGCGCTGATCTCCTGGGCGGATGCCAAGGAGACGGTGCTATCCGCCTATCACGGCTTTGCGCCCGAGATGTCCGAGATCGCGGAACGCTTCTTCAGCGGCGGCTGGATCGACGCGCCGGTTCGCCCCGGCAAGGCGCCGGGCGCCTTTGCGCACCCGACCGTCCCCTCGGCCCACCCCTATGTGCTCGTCAACTATATGGGCAAGCCGCGCGACGTGATGACGCTCGCCCATGAACTTGGGCACGGCGTGCATCAGGTTCTCGCCGGAGAACAGGGCGCCCTGATGGCCTCCACGCCGCTGACGCTGGCAGAAACCGCCTCCGTCTTCGGCGAAATGCTGACCTTCCGCGCTCTACTGGAAAAAACCACGGACGACAGCGAGCGCAAGGCAATGCTCGCCCAGAAGGTGGAGGACATGATCAATACGGTCGTGCGCCAGATTGCCTTCTACGAATTCGAGCGCAAGGTACACACCGCCCGCAAGGAAGGCGAACTGACGGCCGAGGATATCGGCAAGCTCTGGCTTTCGGTACAGTCGGAAAGCCTCGGGCCGGCGATCCGCATTTCGGAAGGGTATGAAACCTACTGGTCCTATATCCCGCACTTCATCCATTCGCCCTTCTATGTCTATGCCTATGCCTTCGGCGATTGCCTGGTGAACTCGCTTTACGCAGTCTACCAGAAGGCCGACGGCGGCTTCCAGGACAAGTATTTCGAGCTCCTGAAGGCCGGCGGCAGTAAGCATTATTCCGAACTTCTGGCGCCTTTCGGGCTGGATGCCAGCGATCCGTCGTTCTGGGCAAAGGGCCTGTCGATGCTGGAAGGCCTGATCGACGAGCTGGAAGCGCTTGATAAGGCGTGAGATCGCCAGGTTGAGATATGACTGACAACGGCCCCTTCGTCCTCTTCCGGGATGACAGCGAGGACAGAACCACTGTCTTCGCCGAGCCTTCACGCGTCATCGCGGCGCGCACCAAGGCCGAGTTCTGGCGTGGACTTGCGGAGATGGAGAAAGCGCAAGCTGCCGGCCAATGGCTTGCCGGCTTCATGAGTTATGAGGCGGGCCATCTGTTCGAGGACAAGCTCGCACCTCTGGCGCAGGAAAATCGGCCAACGCCGCTCATGTCCTTCGGCGTCTTCGATGCGCCGCGGGAGGACCACGCCCTTGCGCAGCCAAGGCAGCGGATCGAAAACGAGCCAATTCTGACGGAGCCCAAGGCAGGCTGGGATTTCGCCGCTTACCGCGAGCGTTTCCTCAAGCTGCACCAGCACTTGCGCCAGGGCGATTGTTATCAGGCGAACCTCACCATGCCGATATCGGCCCGTTGGTCAGGCGATCCGCTGGCCGCCTTCTGGTCACTGATCGAGCGGCAGCCGGTAAAATACGGCGCGCTCGTCGGGCTTGACGGGCCGATCCTGCTGTCGCGCTCGCCGGAACTGTTCTTTCGGGTAGACAAGGACCGGTGGATAGAGACCCATCCGATGAAGGGCACCGCACCGCGCGGTGCCACGCTTGCTGAAGATGAAGCGCTGATCGCCGAGATGAAGGCTGATCCGAAATCCCAGGCCGAAAACCGCATGATCGTCGATCTGCTACGCAACGACATCTCGCGCATCACAGAGGTCGGTACGCTCGACGTGCCGAGACTGTTCGACGTCGAAACCTACCCGACCGTCCATCAGATGGTAAGCCATGTGCGGGCGAAGCTTCGTCCCGAAATTGGTATCCGCGACATCTTCGAAGCGCTCTTCCCCTGTGGTTCGATCACAGGCGCGCCGAAGATGCGGGCGATGGAAATCCTTCACGATCTGGAGGATGGCCCGCGCGACGCCTATTGCGGCGCCATCGGCTTTATCGCGCCGGATGGCACCATGCGCTTCAATGTTGCGATTCGCACGCTCTCGCTCTTTGCGGACGGGAAAGCCATCTTCAATGTCGGCGGCGGCATCGTGTTCGATTCCAATGCCGAATCCGAATATGCCGAATGCCTGCTGAAGGCGCGCTTTGCGCTTGGCGATATCGAGGTCGAACAATGACCGATTTCTCGCTGATCGAGACGATGCGCTTCGAGCCGGGCACCGGTATCGTCCGTCAACGACTGCACATGGCTCGCCTCACCCGCTCGGCTGCACGACTTGGGTTTCCCGGCGCCATCAATGCACCGGAAAAACTGGCGGAAATCCTCAAGGACCAGCAGCAAGCCTTGCGGGTCCGGCTGACGCTTTCGGCTAAAGGCGAAATCGCCATTACGACCGCCCCCTTTGTCCCACTTGCAGACAATATGGTCTGGCATGTGCGCATTGCCCATCAACGTCTGCAGTCAACCGATCCCTTGCTGCGATACAAGACCAGCCGCCGAGCGGCCTATGAAGCCGCACGCGCCGAATATCCCCCCGCAGAAGCCGATGAAGTGCTGCTCCTCAACGAAAAAGCAGAGGTATGCGAGGGAACGATCACGTCGCTTTTTCTCGACGACGGTTCCGGAGTGTTGAAGGTACCGCCGATCTCCAGCGGCCTGCTGGCCGGCGTGCTGCGCACGCAGTTCATCTGCGAGCGGCGCGCCCGCGTTCAGCGCTTGACGCTGGAAGACCTCAAAATCGGCCGCGTTTTCATGGGCAACTCTCTTAGAGGCTTGATCGCCTGCACGCTCGAAGAGTGAGTCCAGCAATCTTATCGGGCGCCGATCATGATGCGGTCGCGGCCGGATTGCTTGGCGGAATAGAGTGCTGCATCGGCGCGTGCATAAAGCACCTTGGCGCTGTCTCCGACAGCCATGGTCGCAAGCCCAGCCGAGCAGGTGTAGCGAAACAAAGGCGCACCCGACAAGGGCCGTGAGGCCCGTACGATCTCCATGATCCGCCGCACGATACCTTCACCCTCCTCGGCGGACGTATCTGGCAAGAGCAGCATGAACTCCTCGCCGCCCACCCGGCCGAAACAATCGTGCCGCCGGACGATCGGCTGCACCCGACGGGCAAAGTCCAGCAGCACGTCATCGCCGGTCTGATGCCCATAGAGATCGTTGATGCCCTTGAAAAAATCGATATCGAAAATGCAGAGGCAGCCTTCACGCGGCTGATCGGGCAGATTGCGCATGATCATCTCTTCGAGCTTGTTCATGACATAGCGACGGCTGGAAATTCCGGTCAGCTCGTCAGTCTGCGAGGCTCGCAAGGCCAGATCACGGTCTTGCCTCAGATCGCGCTCGTCTGCCCGCAAATGCGTGATATCGCTGGCAATGCAGAGCATCCAGCCGTCGCGGTTGACCGTCTCCGTCATCCACAGCCAGCGCCCGTCGACAAGATCGGTCTCGTAGGCCCTGAACGGCAGTTGCCGCGTCGCGATTGCGCCGAAGTGACCCAGGCCTCGAAATCATCGACCCGGATGATTGTGCCGAGACCCAGCGACCGGTTGCGGCGCATCAGGTCAGGCCAGAGCGGGGTTTCTTCCGGGTCGAGCGCAAAGGTCGCGCGAAAGGCCGCATTGGCATATCGCAACCGGTCATCTGCGTCGTAGAGCGCAATCAGGACATCCGTCGCATCCCGCAGAGAGGCCAGGCTGGCCGAAATCTCATCCATGGCATCGATCTCGCATGCAGGGTTCAGTCTATAGGCAATGCCCGAGCGCATGAACCGCAAAATATTATGGATTGCACGCCAATACGCCGCCGTGCCATCCCTAAGCTTAACGAACTGTCCGGATCGTCCGAATAAGGAACAGATAGCGCATCATGGACGAACGCATAGTATTGAAACCTGCCCAGACGCCCTATGACGGCTCGTCCAAGCCGTTCACGATCGGCCTTGCGCAGCTGAAACAGGACCATTGGATCGCGCCGGACAGCGATCTTGCGTTCTATCTTGCCGAGAAGCGGGCGTTGCTGGCAAGCGACCGTGCGGCGGTCTTTGCCGCTGAACCCGACACCGAACCCGCGCAGCAGGAGCTTCTTGATCTGCTCGTCGAGTTCCTGCCGAGAAAACACCCTTCCATTTACTGTCGCCGCGGCGACAGCATCGAGGTGGCGGGACAGACGTTTGCCCTGACAGGCGAGGCCCCGCTTGTAACCGCAGGCCTGCTTGTCCAGGACGATTTTGCCATCATGCGGCGCAAGGAAACTGGCTGGCATCTGGTCGCCGCCTTCATCGCCTTCCCCTCCTCTTGGTCTCTCGCCGAGAAGTATGGCCGTAGCATGGATGAAATTCATGCACCGGTGCCGGGCTTCGAAACCGGAACCCGCAATGCCGAACTGATCTCTCGCATGTTCGACAATCTCCCGCCCGCCCGTTTCGTCGAGCGGTTCAACTGGGCCGTGAACTCCGAAGGTGCGCTGCATTTGCCGAAATCCAAATCGGAGGATGCGGAGGCCAAATCTGTCGAGCTGTCGGAAGATTCAATTTTCCTGCGGGTCGAACGGCAGACGCTTCGCAAGCTGCCGAAGACCGGCGATATCGTCTTCACGATCCGCATCTATTCCGACCCGCTGGCCGTGCTGCAGGCACGCCCGGATCGCGCAGCATTGGCATCCTCGCTTGCCGCGCAGCTCGAAGCGCTTTCGCCGCAGGAAGCTGCCTACAAGGGGTTGGCAAGCAAGCGAAAGGCGCTGTTTTCCGCGCTCGACAAGCTTTCCGAAGGTTAAGCACGACCGCAGCCACTTGCCCCCCACCTCTTTATTGTGACAGAAATCTGTGCTCTAGGGCCTTCCAAAGCTATATCGGGGCGATTTTCGCTCCAAAACAAAGCGCTGTCCGTAGGAGAAAGACCAAAATGGCAGAAACCACGTATCCGGTTCACGGCGAAATCACCGGCCCGATCGTCATGATCGGCTTCGGCTCGATCGGTCGCGGCACCCTGCCGCTGATCGAACGCCACTTCAAGTTCGACAAGAGCCGGATGGTTGTCATCGACCCGCGCGAAGACGCTGGTGATATGGAAATTCTCGCCAGGCACGGCGTTCGCCACATCAAGGCACATGTCACCAAGGACAACTACAAGGAACTGCTCAAGCCGCTGCTCACCGAAGGCGAAGGCCAGGGCTTCTGCGTCAACCTGTCGGTCGATACCGGCTCGCTGGACCTGATCAAGCTCTGCCGCAAGCTCGACGTGCTCTATATCGATACCGTCATCGAACCATGGCTCGGCTTCTATTTCGACAAGAGCATGAAGAACTCGGAGCGCACCAACTATGCGCTGCGCGAAACCCTCCGCAAGGAAAAGGCCAAGAACCCGGGCGGCACGACTGCCGTTTCCACCTGCGGCGCAAACCCGGGCATGGTCTCGTGGTTCGTGAAGCAAGCGCTGGTCAATCTCGCCAAGGATCTCGAACTGAAGTTCGAAGAGCCGGACCAGAACGACCGCGAAGGCTGGGCCAAGCTGATGAAGAAGGTTGGCGTCAAGGGCATCCACATTGCCGAGCGCGACACCCAGCTGACCAAGAACCCGAAGCCGCTCAACGTCTTCTGGAACACATGGTCGGTCGAAGGCTTCATCTCGGAGGGCCTGCAGCCGGCCGAACTCGGCTGGGGCACCCATGAAAACTGGATGCCGAAGAACGCCAAGAAGCACAAGAAGGGCTGCCAGGCGGCAATCTATCTCGAGCAGCCGGGCGCCAACACGCGTGTTCGTACCTGGTGCCCGACCCCCGGCCCGCAATACGGCTTCCTCGTTACCCATAACGAGTCGATCTCGATCGCCGATTACTACACGGTCAAGGATAGGGATGGCGACGTCAGCTTCCGCCCGACCTGCCATTACGCCTACCATCCCGCCAATGACGCCGTTCTGTCGCTGCATGAAATGTTCGGCAACGGCGGCAATGCCCAGCCGGTTCACCACGTCCTCGACGAGAACGAGCTTGTCGAAGGCCTCGACGAACTCGGCGTGTTGCTCTACGGCCACGACAAGAATGCCTACTGGTACGGTTCGCGCCTGTCGCTGGAGGAAACCCGCCGCATCGCGCCTTACCAGAACGCAACCGGCCTGCAGGTGACCTCGGCGGTTCTCTCCGGCATGGTCTGGGCACTGGAAAACCCGAAGGCCGGCATCGTCGAAGCCGACGAGGTCGACTACAAGCGCTGCCTCGAAGTGCAGACGCCCTATCTCGGCCCGGTCGAAGGTCATTACACCGACTGGACGCCGCTCGAAGGTCGCCCGGGCCTGTTCCCGGAAGAGCTCGACGAGAAGGATCCGTGGCAGTTCAAGAACATTCTCGTTCGCTAAGCGCTACTGCCGATCGAATATTCGAAGACGCCCGGGGAACATCCCCGGGCGTTTGTCGTTGGCAGAAGATCAATGATCTGTGTCGGGGCTGCACTTGCATTCGGCCATCGTTCACGGCATGGTTTTCAAAGAAAGCCGCAGCTTTTTCGCGCATACCGGGAGATAGTAATGAAGCCGATCACCATCCTCACCATCCTGTCCGCAGTCGGGCTCGCCGCTTGCCAGGGCCCGCGCGAGGTGGCGGTATCGCAGCCGCAGCGGGTTGCGCCTGCAGGCGTGGAAGGCAACTGGGTGGATCCCAACGGCATCGTCTCTTCGTTCTCCGCAGGAACGTTCGCCACGCGAACCACCGACACTAACCAGCTTCTCGCCTCGGGCAACTACATCAACATCTCCCCGACGCTGGTGGAGATCAACATGACCTCGATGGTTCGCAACACCCAATCCAAGGTCAATTGCGCGCTCGTCAACCCCTCTCAGCTCAACTGCACGACAGACAGCGGCGCCCAATTCTCGTTGACGCGTCGCGTCTGAGATCATCGGGCACAAAACTGATCGAGCCGCTCCGCGATGATCCGCGCGGGCGGCTTTCTCTTTGCCGTTAACTCTGCCCTGGATCGACGCGGCCGAGGTGAAATTACGGCTTGATGTCGGCGCAATCGGATGAAACGATCCTTCCCGAGCCGCAGCATCCTTAAAGGAGCGCGGTGGTCCAAGCCGCCGGACCGACCGGCGATCCGACAACCGGGAGACTTCCATGATCAGACATTTGCGAACCGGGCTGATGACAGCCTCGATCCTTGCCCTTTCCTCAGGCGCAGCCTTTGCCGATTATGAGCTGAACATCCTGCATATCAACGACCTCCATTCGCGCATCGAAGCGATCAACAAATACGATTCCACCTGCTCTGCGGAAGAAGAAGCCAAGAACGAATGCTTCGGCGGCGTTGCGCGATTGAAGACTGAGATCGACGCAAAACGTGCCGAGCTTTCCGGCAAGAATACGCTGCTGCTCAATGCCGGCGACAATTTCCAGGGATCACTGTTCTTCACCACCTATAAAGGTGCTGCCGAAGCCGAATTCCTCAACCTCATGAAGTTCGACGCCATGACCGTCGGCAACCACGAGTTCGACGAAGGCGAAGACGGACTGGTCGGGTTTCTCGACAAGGTCACCTTTCCAGTCCTGAGTTCCAACGTGCTGCCCGGCTACAAAGCCAAGCTTGGCGACCGCATCATGCCTTCGCTGGTGCTTGATGTCGGCGGCCAGAAGATCGGCATCGTCGGCGCCGTTGCCAATGATACGCCGGAACTGTCTTCAGTCGGTGACGACGTGTTGATCGCCCAGGACGTCGATACGATAACCACGGCTGTCGAAGAACTGAAGAAGCAGGGCGTCAACAAGATCATCGCGCTCACCCATGTCGGCTATCCGCGGGACCTTGCCGTCATCGCCAAGATTCCGGATGTCGATGTCGTGGTCGGCGGCCACTCGCACAGCCTGCTTTCCAACACCGACGAGAAGGCTGAAGGTCCCTATCCGACGATGGTCGATAATCCCGGTGGCTACAAGGTGCCGGTGGTGCAGGCCGGCTCCTACAGCAAGTATCTCGGCGATCTCATCGTCACCTTCGATGACAGCGGCGTCGTCAAGGCCGCAAAGGGCGATCCGATCCTGATCGATAGTTCCATCAAGCCGGACGCCTCGGTTCTCACCCGCATCGCCGAGCTTGCCAAGCCGATCGAGGAACTGCGCAACAAGGTTATTGGCAAGTCGGATGCACCGATCAATGGGGACCGCAAGGTTTGCCGCTACCACGAATGTGAAATGGGCAACCTCGTTGCCGACGCCATGCTCGATCGCGTCAAGGGTCAAGGTGTCACGATTGCTATCGCCAATGGCGGCGGCCTGCGTGCCTCGATCGATGCCGGCGACGTCACCATGGGCGAGGTGATCACCGTCCTGCCGTTCCAGAATACGCTTGCAACGTTCCAGCTGAACGGCGCCGGCATTACCGAAGCGCTTGAGAACGGCCTGAGCAAGATCGAAGAGGAAGGCGGCCGCTTCCCGCAGGTGGCAGGCCTGAAATTCTCGTTCGACAAGTCGAAGCCGGCCGGCAGTCGTCTCATCTCTGTCGAGGTAAAGGAAGGCGATGGTTTCGTACCGCTCGATCCGGCCAAGACCTACAGCGTCGTCTCCAACAATTTCATGCGTGCCGGCGGCGATGGATACAGTGTTTTCAAGAAGGGTGAGAACGCCTATGACTACGGCCCGGGGCTCGAAACGGTCGTGGCCGATTATCTCGCAGCGCACCAGCCCTATAAGCCGATGACGGAAGGCCGCATCACCGAAGTTGTCGCGGCGGCTCCGGCTGAAACAGCGAAGCCGGATGCAAAGCCAGCCGAACCGGCAACCGCGCCGGGCAGCGAAACCAAGCATGTGATCGTCAAGGGCGACACGCTCTGGGACCTTGCCAAAGCCACCTATGGTGACGGTGAACTCTGGCATCGCATTTCCGACGCCAATGGCAAGCCCGCGCCACGCAAGCTGGAAATCGGCATGGAACTGGCGATTCCCGCCAAGTAAGACAATTTGTCTCTATGGAGACGGCCGGTCCGGGCTTTCCCGGACCGGCTTTTCTTTTTATGAACGGCATGAACCATACGACATCCGTCGTCGTACCGGTGCCGTGCCCATAATTCCCAGGAAGCCCGAATGACATCTGCTGCCTATATGCTCTCCGACAACCACCCGCCCGTCGCCCATGGCAAGGTCGGTGTGTTGCTGGTCAATCTCGGCACCCCCGATGGTACCGACAAGGTTTCGATGCGGCGCTACCTCAAGGAATTCCTCAGCGACCGGCGCGTGATCGAGTGGTCGCGCCTGTTCTGGTATCCGATCCTCTACGGCATCGTGCTCAACACCCGCCCCGCCAAGGTGGGCAAGGCCTATGAGACGATCTGGAACAAGGACCTGAATGAAAGCTACCTGCGCACCTACACGCGCAATCAGGCCGAGCTGATGGCAAAGTCGCTCTCGGGTTTCTCCAATGTGGTGGTCGATTGGGGCATGCGCTATGGTCAGCCATCCATTGCATCACGGATCGAGGCCCTGCAAAAACAGGGCTGCGAACGTATTCTCGTCTTTCCGCTTTATCCCCAATATGCTGCCGCGACGACAGCGACGGTGAACGACGAAGCCTTCAAGGCACTTCTCAAGATGCGCTGGCAGCCGGCGCTTCGCACCGTTCCGCCTTACCATGACGACCCCGTCTACATCGAGGCTTTGGTGAATTCGATCCGCCAGCATCTGTCGACCCTCGACTGGGAGCCGGAGGTTGTACTCACCTCCTTCCACGGCATTCCGAAATCCTATTTCGAGAAGGGCGATCCCTACTACTGTCAGTGTCAGAAGACCGCGCGATTGCTGCGCGAGAAACTAGGGTGGTCAGAGAAAAAGCTGCAGGTGACCTTCCAGTCCCGCTTCGGGCCTGAGGAATGGCTCCAACCCTATACCGACAAGACCGTCGAGAAACTTGGCCATGACGGCGTCAAGCGCATCGCCGTGATCAATCCCGGCTTCGTCTCCGATTGCCTCGAGACGCTGGAAGAAATTGCCGAGCAGGCGGCCGAGAGTTTCCACCATGCCGGAGGCGAGAAGTTCACCCACATCCCCTGCCTCAATGACAGCGTCGATGGCATGGCAGTGCTTGAACATGTTGTTCGCCGGGAATTACAGGGCTGGATCTAGCCCCGAAAGAGACAGTGACTGACCTCCATTTTGGGTCCGGTTGCATCACCGCCGCGTGGGAAACGGTAAAAAGCGGCTACAATTGACATGTGTGGACAAATAATCCGCGCAATTCCAACGTCTTGG
Source organism: Pararhizobium capsulatum DSM 1112 (assembly GCF_030814475.1). NCBI lineage: Bacteria > Pseudomonadati > Pseudomonadota > Alphaproteobacteria > Hyphomicrobiales > Rhizobiaceae > Pararhizobium > Pararhizobium capsulatum. Next base: position 4,081,001 of record NZ_JAUSVF010000001.1, read on the forward strand.
CCTAAAATGCGTGCGTGCATCCGACCTAACAGGAGAAGCCCATGCCGCTTGCTGGTCTCGACATCGCCGTCATAGCCTTCGTCGTCTTAGTAATTCTGGTAATCTTTGCCGGGATCAAGACGGTGCCACAGGGCTTTCGCTATACCGTCGAACGCTTCGGGCGTTACACCCGCACGTTGGAGCCCGGCCTCAACCTGATCATCCCTTTCATCGACAAGATCGGTGCACGGATGAACGTCATGGAGCAGGTGCTCGATGTTCCAAGGCAAGAAGTCATCACCCGCGACAATGCCGGCTGCTCCGCCGATGCAGTTGCGTTCTATCAGGTACTGAACGCCGCAGAGGCTGCCTATCAGGTCTCCCATCTGGAAAGCGCCATCCTCAACCTCACCATGACCAACATCCGCTCCGTCATGGGGTCCATGGATCTCGACGAGCTGCTCTCCAACCGCGACACCATCAACGACAAGCTGCTGCGGGTCGTCGATGAGGCCGTCGGTCCCTGGGGCATCAAGGTCACGCGCGTCGAGATCAAGGATATCCAGCCACCGAAGGATCTGGTCGATGCCATGGCACGGCAGATGAAGGCTGAACGTGAGAAGCGTGCGCAGGTGCTCGAAGCCGAAGGTTCGCGAAACGCGCAGATTCTACGCGCCGAAGGTGCCAAGCAGTCGGCGATCCTCCAGGCAGAAGGCCAGCGGGAAGCCGCGTTCCGGGATGCGGAAGCCCGTGAACGCCTCGCGGAGGCCGAAGCCAAGGCAACCATGCTGGTTTCAGAAGCGATCGCCACCGGCAACGTGCAGGCCATCAACTACTTCGTCGCCCAGAAGTATACGGAAGCCATGACGGCGATCGGCACCGCCGGTAACTCGAAAATCGTGCTGATGCCGATGGAAGCTTCCTCACTCATCGGCTCGCTCGGCGGCATCGGCGCCATTGCCCGAGAAGTGTTCGGTGACGCTGGAAACGCTCCGGTCCCGCGTCCGAGTGCGGCGCGCACCCCGATCGTGCGCAATCCCTTCGATCCTTCCCGCAACGAGACCTAACCGATGATCGAGCGAATTCTCTACGAGCTTGGCCCCTGGGGTTGGTGGGTTCTGGGCCTTGTGCTTCTGGCCGCCGAAGTGGTCATGCCCGGTGTGTTTCTTGTCTGGATCGGGATCGCTGCCATCCTGACCGGGGCGCTTTCACTGCTGCTCTGGTCGTCCGGATTCTGGATGTGGCAGACACAGCTGGTGATCTTCGCACTGTTTTCCGTCGCGGCCGTGTTGGTCGGACGGCGACTGGTCGTTCGATCCGGCAATACCACGGACGAGCCTTTGCTCAACCAGCGAGGTGCGCGTCTGGTGGGCCGAACTGCCGTTCTCGAAGAACCAATCAGCGAGGGGCGTGGACGCATCCGTCTTGATGACACGACATGGCCTGTCGAAGGTCCGGATCTCTCGCCCGGATCGCGTGTCCGCGTCATCGCGAGCAGCGGCCGGCAGCTGACCGTCGAGGCCATCTGAGCCGAAATACGCACCATTTAAAGGATTGATTAACCACATCGGTTTACGGTTGATCAATACTTTCAAACGGTTTGCGGGCATGCGGCTGATGGCGCCAGATTTTCAACCGACCAGGGGCCGTAGCGGCTCTCGTCCGGCGACGACAGTCGCCTGGCTTCTGGCTGGCTGCGCCTTCCTCGCGCCAGCCTTTGCATTGGCACAAAGCCTCGACCCAAGCGCCGACCAGGCCTATCCATCCGCCGTTTCCGGCAACGCGGTGCCGGGACAGGCTGCAGACAGCAGTACTGGCGATCCGGCCGCCGCCCAGACGCCGTTCTTGACCGACGCTAGCGACGGTATCGATTCCCAGTCCGGAGATGCGGCCTTTAACGAAGAGTTCAATCGCATCAATCTGCGCGAAGGCACCGTCGACGGCCTTCGTACGCGATATGACAACAATCGCAGCGAAGCTGCCGGTATCCGTATTGGCACCTTCGTCCTGAAACCCACGCTCGGACAAAGCTACAACCACGAAATCAACAAGGGCAACGGCGACGACAGCGACCGCGGCTACCTTGAAACAGGACTGAAGGGTACGCTGACCTCCGACTGGTCCCGCCACCAGCTGACGGTGACCGGCGAAGGCATCTGGCAGAAGAATGTTTCGGGCGATGGAGAGACCGAACCGCTGGCCGATATTGACGCCGAACTGCGGCTCGATTTCACGGAAGACACTATCGGGCGGCTGCGCGCCGGCTATCATTTCGAGCGCGAGGATTCGACCGACCCGAACGCGATCAACCTGGCGACGACCCAATCCGGCATCAACCAATATACGTTGGGTGCCGGCATCGAACATGATTTCGGCTTGTTGCGTGGCTCGGCGCGGGTCGACTACGATCGTTATGTCTATGGTGATGCCGAATTCGACAATGGCACGACCCTGTCCATGGACGACCGCAACCGTAATGAAGGCACCATAACCGGGCGGATCGGCTATGAACTTTCGCCAGCCATCATCCCGTTCCTGGAGGCCGCTGCCGGAAAATCCGTCTACGATCAGCGCAACGACCGGTTCGGTTATGAACGTTCCTACGACACGTATGCCGGTCGGGCGGGCGTCCAGGCCGATCTCGGTGAAAAGCTCAACGGCGAAATCGCTCTGGGCTACGAAACCTATCGTTTCGACGATGCGCGCCTCAACGATGTCAATGGCTTTACGCTTGACGGCATCCTGAATTGGTCACCGATGCGCGGAACGAACATCGCCTATGGAATCACTACAGGCATCGAACCCTCAACGATGCCTGGTGAAAGCGGCGCGCTGGTCTACACGCTGAACAGCCAGGCCAGCCATGAACTGCGATCCAACCTGATAGCGCGACTGTCGAACAGCCTCACCTTCCGCAACTATCCGGGGGAGAGCCTCTCCAGCGACCAGACTGTCTGGAATACCGGTGCAGGCCTGACCTGGGATCTGAACCGCTATCTCGCCTTGACGGGCGATGTCAGCTACGAAAAGACCAACCAGGACAGCGCGCCATCCTCCAGCGTCACAAAGCTCGGTGTCGGCCTGACGCTTCGAAGATAAACGCCACGCTCACCCACGAACAAAAACGCCGCCTGCTGGAAGAACGGGCGGCGTTTTGATTTCGTTTGATGACGGCGCTTACTTGAGCCCGGCGACAAGTTCCCTGAGCGGGCCTTCTACAGCCGATCGCATATCCGCACGCTGCAGCGCAAAAGCAACATTCGCCAGAATGAACCCATCCTTGGCGCCGCAGTCATAGGTCGTGCCCTGGAAATGATAGGCCGCGAATGACTGGTCCCTCGATAGCTTGATCATGCCATCGGTCAGCTGGATCTCGTTGCCTGCGCCACGCTCCTGCGTTTCGAGGATCGGGAAGATTTCCGGCTGCAGGATGTAGCGTCCATTGATGAAGAAGTTGGAAGGTGCGGTGCCCGGGGCCGGCTTCTCGACCATTCCGGTGATCCTGTAGCCTTCGCCGATCCGGTCGCCGACGCCGACAATACCGTATTTGTGGGCCTGGTCCGGAGCGCACTCTTCAACCCCGATAACATTGCCGCCGCTCTGTTCGTAGAGCTCGACCATACCCTTCAGGCAACCCTTTTCACCCTGCATGATCATGTCGGGAAGCAGCAGCGCGAAGGGCTCGTTGCCGACCAGCTCACGGGCACACCAGACCGCGTGGCCAAGGCCAAGCGGCGATTGCTGGCGGGTAAAGCTGGTGGTTCCGGCCGGGGGCAGGATACCTTCGAGCAAGGTGAGCTCAGCCTTCTTGTTTCGTTCGCGCAGGGTTTGATCGAGTTCGACCTGAATGTCGAAATAGTCCTCGATGACTGCCTTGCCGCGACCGGTGACGAAGATCAGGTGCTCGATGCCCGCATTGATCGCCTCATCGACGACGTATTGAATGACCGGCTTATCGACGACGGTCAGCATTTCCTTCGGCACGGCCTTGGTGGCCGGCAGGAAACGGGTTCCGAGACCCGCGACGGGGAACACGGCTTTGCGGACTTTACGCTTGTCACTCATTGACATCTCCGAATCACGATAATGTGAAATCTAACTGAATTGGTAGCAATGGGGGCGGGAATACAGGGGAATTGCTATTTTTTTGCAAAGGAAGACGATGTCACCAGTTCATGGTAAAGAATTTGTTGACCTCATTTTCTTACACTTCGCTCTTGGCACAGTCGTAAACGCGTCTGTTCCTCGAAACGATGCAGCAGGTTCCTCATATTTTCAGGGAATGCCGGTTGCAAGCCTGTAGAATGTGTAGCTGATCCGCCGGGTCTCAAAAGGCAAGGCGGAGGCGAGAAACGGAACGACAGTCCATGACAAAGAACAGCACATCCTTGCTTTGCCGCGCGGCTGCCGTCGCGTTCATGACCGCCGCGACCTTCATGTCATCCACGCCGGCCTTTGCCGATCAGGGCTTCCAGACATGGATCAACAGCTTTTACGAAACCGCCGCTAAGGCAGGGATCAGCAAGGCAACCTATCGAGCGGCATTTTCCGGCGTCAAGTCGCCCGATCCGGTCGTCCTGGAAAAGGCCGCCTATCAGCCTGAGTTCAAGCACAAGATCTGGGAATATGTCGATAGCCGCGTAAACCCCTATACAGTGCGCATCGGCCAGGAAATGGCTGTGAAGCATGCTCGCACGCTGGCCGCTCTGGAGCGGCACTTCGGCGTCGAGCGCTCGGTCATCCTGGCGATCTGGTCGATGGAATCCAACTATGGCGCGGTTCTCGAAAAGGACGATCGCCTTCACTACGTGCCGCGTGCGCTCGCAACGCTCGCCTATGCCGATCCGAAGCGCGCGAAATATGCCAAGACCCAGCTCGTCGCGGCCCTGAAAATCCTGCAGAACGGGGACGTTTCTCCGCGGGAGCTCAACGGTTCCTGGGCAGGCGCCATGGGCCATACCCAGTTCATCCCCACCAGTTACCTGCTCTATGCGGTCGATGCCGACGGTAACGGCCATCGCGACATCTGGAACTCCATTCCCGATGCGCTCGCAACCACAGCCAACCTCCTGAAGAAGAATGGTTGGCAGACAGGCCAGACCTGGGGTTATGAGGTCGCCGTGCCGGCGAACGGCAGCCAGTATGCCGGCCAGACAAAGTCGCTAGGCCAATGGGCAGCCCTAGGTTTTGCCCGTCCGAACGGCAAGGGCTTCCGCAATCCTGACCAACGCGCGGAGCTCAAAATGCCGGGCGGCGCTGGCAGCCCGGGCTTCCTGATGGCCAAGAACTTCTTCGTCATCAAGCGGTACAACGCCTCTGACTCTTATGCACTCGGCGTCGGCCTGCTTGCCGACGAGATCGCCGGCTACGGCGGCATGCAGCAGGCCTGGGCGCGCCCCGACGGCACGCTGGACATAAAACAGAAGTTCGAGCTGCAGAATCGTTTGAAGGAGCTCGGCTATTACGACGGCGAGGTCGATGGCAACTTCGGCTCCGGGTCTAAGGCAGCGATCCAGGCGTTCCAGAACCGCAACGGCATGTCCCCGGATGGCGAACCAACGCAGCAGCTCCTGAAAGCCCTGCGCAACTAACCCGTCATCATCACGGTATGACCCGCCTGGGTGATACCTCAGGTAGAGACAACATGGGGCGCATTCGTACGCCCTATGTTTTTGACAGTGACAATTCTGTTGCCACAGAACTGCTATGGTCGCATGCTTGCTGCACAAGGCGCATTTGCGAAGTTCGATGGAACAGGAAGGCGCAAAAAGCAGCGTCGGAAGATGACGACGGTCAAGATGATTTCAAGATTTCTTCAACGCATCACACGCTTCACGGTTCTGGCAATAACCGTCGTTGCGCTTGCGGTGACCACCGTCGTTATCGTTTCGCCTCCTGAGGCCGCGGCCCAGGAGCGACGCACGCTTCTGCAGTTCCTGTTCGGTCGCCCGAAACCGCGCCAACCAATCTATGATGACGTCCCCGTCTATCAGCCGCGACAACAACGCCAGCAATCGCGGCCGCAGAAGAAACGCCAGAAAGCCGTGGTGACCGTCACGACGGAACCACCACCGCCTGTCATCCAGAAATCGGAAAATGCCAAGAAGGTGCTTGTGGTCGGCGACTTCGTTGCCGGAAGCCTTGCCGATGGGCTGGATACCGCCTTTGAAACCACGCCCGGTATTGTCGTGGAAAGCCGTTCCAGCGGATCGTCAGGCCTTGTGCGCGAGGACTATTTCAACTGGCAGAAGACATTACCGACCTATGTCGCCGAGCTGAAACCGGATCTGATCATCATCAGCCTCGGCGCCAACGACCGGCAGCAGATGGCGATCGGTGACGGAATGGAGAAGTTCAAGACCGAAACGTGGCTTGGCGAATACACCCGGCGCGCGGCCTCGCTTGCGAGCCTTGCCCACAGCAATGGAACCCCGCTTCTGTGGGTCGGCATGCCGGCCTTCCAGTCTACGGCGATGACGGCTGATATGGTGACCTTCAACACCCTCTTCCGCACGGAGACGGAAAAAGTCAACGGCACCTTTGTCGATGTCTGGGATGGTTTTGTCGACGAAGGCGGCAAGTTCGTCATGACTGGCTCCGATATCAATGGGCAACAGGTTCGTTTGCGCGGATCCGACGGGATCAACCTGACCAAAGCCGGCAAACGCAAGCTCGCCTTCTATGTCGAGAAAGATATCCGCAAGATTCTCGGCGATGCTGCAGCTTCGAGCTCCGATATTCCCGGCGGTGATGACCTGAAGGACCTGATCGTCAGCGCGCCCGCGGCAAACGAGGATATCATCCAGACCCAGCCCATCAGCCTCAAGGATCCCGACCTGGATGGCGGCAGCGCCCTGATGGATGCCAACGCGATCCCTGCCGGCAGCGGCAAAAGCCCCCGCGACCTGCTTGTCGAGAAGGGAGAGGTGGCCGCCGCTCCGGAGGGCCGGGTTGATGACTTCCGACTTGCCAAGCCCGGCACCGTTCTCAGCAATCCGGTGATCCGTAACTGACGAGAGCGTCTTGGCTATCGATCACAAACGCGAAAGGCCGGATCTCCCCGGCCTTTCGTTTGGATCAGACGCGGATGAATATCAGCGCGGTAGGACCGTCGACCCCATCAAGGCCTCATCGATAGCGCGCGCGGCCTGGCGGCCCTCGCGGATCGCCCAGACGACAAGCGACTGGCCACGACGCACGTCACCGGCAGTCCAGAGCTTGTCGACGGAGGTCTTGTAGTCGCTGTCCTTGGCGATGACGTTGCTCGATCCGCGATTATCGGTGTTGATCGCAAGGCGATCCCCGAGGTCCTTCAGCACGCTGTCGGTGAAGGGGCCGCGGAAGCCGATGGCTATGAAGGCGAGATCGGCCTTGATGACGAATTCCGTACCGGCGATCGGCTTGCGGCGCTCGTCGACCTGACAGCACTTGACGCCGGTCAGGATACCATCCTCATCGCCGACGAACTCGAGCGTTGCCACCTGGAATTCGCGCACCGCACCTTCCGCCTGGCTGGAAGAGGTCCGCATCTTGGTGGCCCAGAACGGCCAGACGGCGAGCTTGTCTTCCTTTTCCGGTGGCTGCGGGCGGATGTCGAGCTGCGTCACCTTGACGGCACCCTGGCGGAAGGCGGTGCCGACGCAGTCTGATGCCGTGTCGCCACCGCCGACAACGACGATATGCTTGCCGCCGGCCAGGATCGGATCGGACGGCCAGCCGACGCTGTCTATATTTTCGCGGCCGACGCGCCGGTTCTGCTGGACGAGATAGGGCATGGCGTCATGCACGCCGGCAAACTCGACGCCGGGGATGCCGGCATCGCGCGGCGTTTCGGAGCCGCCGCAGTAGAGTACGGCGTCGTGTTCTTCCATCAGGCTGTCGACGGTGCGGTCGACGCCAACGTTGACGCCGCAATGGAAAGTGACGCCTTCGCCGCGCATCTGGTCGACGCGACGGTCGATGAAGTTCTTCTCCATCTTGAAGTCGGGGATACCGTAGCGCAGCAGGCCGCCGGGCTTGGTCTCGCGCTCAAAGACATGGACCTCGTGGCCGGCGCGTGCCAGCTGCTGGGCAGCCGCCATGCCGGCGGGCCCGGAGCCGATGACAGCGACCTTCTTCCCGGTTTTTACGACGGCCGGCTGCGGCACGATATAGCCCATCTCATAGGCCTTGTCGGCAATCGCCTGCTCGACGGTCTTGATCGTGACCGGTGCGTCCTCGAGGTTCAGCGTGCAGGCTTCCTCGCAGGGTGCGGGGCAGATGCGACCGGTAAACTCCGGGAAGTTGTTGGTCGAGTGCAGGTTGCGGATCGCCTCGTCCCAGTTGCCGTTGTAGACGAGATCGTTCCAATCCGGAATCTGGTTGTGCACCGGACATCCCGTCGGGCCGTGGCAGAAGGGAATGCCGCAATCCATGCAGCGTGCCGCCTGCTTCTGCACTTCCGGCTCGGACATGGGGATCGTGAATTCGCGGAAATGGCGAATACGATCGGAAGCCGGCTGGTACTTTGCCAGTTGCCTGTCGATTTCCATGAAGCCTGTAACCTTGCCCACTATCATTCCTCACTTCAAAATCTGGCGCTCTGCGCCTGGGCCTGCTGGTCATTTCTCCAGACAGACGTTTATCCCTGATCACGCGAAACTTGAGCTTTCGCCGCGTTATTCCGCGGCGACGCTCATGCGCATGCGCTCCATTTCCTCAAGCGCACGCCGGTACTCGATCGGCATGACCTTGCGGAATTTCGGACGGAACTCGACCCAATGGTCGAGGATTTCCTTGGCGCGCGGCGATCCCGTGTAGTGCAGATGGTTCGAGATCAGCTGATAGAGACGCTCGTCATCGTGGCGCGTCATGTCGCCGGCAACATCGACCATGCCCTTGTGCATGAGATCACCGCCGTGATGATGCAGCTTCTCCAGCATGTCGTCCTCTTCCGGAACCGGCTCAAGTTCGACCATGGCCATGTTGCAGCGTTTCGGGAAGTCGTCACTTTCATCAAGCACATAGGCAACGCCACCCGACATGCCGGCTGCAAAGTTGCGGCCGGTTTCGCCAAGAACGACGACCACGCCGCCGGTCATGTATTCGCAACCATGGTCACCCACGCCTTCGACGACTGCGATCGCGCCAGAGTTGCGCACGGCAAAACGTTCGCCGGCCACACCGTTGAAGTAGCATTCGCCGGCGATTGCGCCGTAGAGCACCGTGTTACCGACGATGATCGACTGGGCCGGCACGATCCGGGCGTTTTCCGGCGGATGCACGATGATCTTGCCACCGGAGAGACCTTTGCCGACATAATCGTTGCCGTCGCCAATCAGCTCGAAGGTGATGCCACGCGCCAGGAACGCCCCGAAGGACTGGCCTGCAGTGCCGCGCAGCTTGACCGAGATCGTGTCGTCCTTGAGCCCCTTGTGCTTGTAGCGCTTGGCGACTTCGCCCGAGAGCATGGCGCCGGCCGAACGATCAACGTTCTTGATCTCGGTTTCGACCACGACCGGAGTCTTCGATTCGAGCGCCGGCATCGCCTCGGCGATCAGCTTGCGGTCGAGGATGTCGTGGATCGGATGGTTCTGCTTCTGGGTCCAGTAGGTTGCCTCCTTCGGCGCATCGACCTTGTAGAAGATGCGGCTGAAGTCGAGACCATTGGCCTTCCAGTGCGAGATCATCGCATCCTTTTCGAGGAGTTCCGAAAGGCCGATGATGTCATCGAACCGCGCAAAGCCAAGCGAAGCCAGAATTTCACGCACTTCTTCGGCGACGAAGAAGAAGTAGTTGATGACATGCTCGGGGGCGCCCTTGAAGCGCTTGCGCAGGACAGGGTCCTGCGTGGCCACGCCCACCGGACAGGTGTTGAGGTGGCACTTGCGCATCATGATGCAGCCGGCGGCAATCAGCGGTGCGGTCGAGAAACCGAACTCGTCGGCACCGAGCAGCGCGCCGATGATGACGTCACGGCCGGTCTTCAGGCCGCCGTCGACCTGCAGCGCGACGCGCGAGCGCAGGCCGTTCAGCACCAGCGTCTGGTGGGTTTCGGCAAGGCCGATTTCCCAGGGGCTACCGGCGTGCTTGAGCGATGTCAGCGGCGAGGCACCGGTGCCGCCGTCATAGCCGGAGACGGTGATATGGTCGGCGCGCGCCTTGGCGACGCCGGCGGCAACCGTGCCGACGCCGACTTCCGAGACGAGCTTGACCGAGATATCGGCGGCCGGGTTAACGTTCTTCAGGTCGTAGATCAGCTGTGCCAGATCTTCGATCGAGTAGATGTCATGGTGCGGCGGCGGCGAAATCAGGCCGACGCCCGGGGTCGAGTGGCGGGTCTTGGCAACGGTCGCATCGACTTTGTGGCCGGGCAGCTGGCCGCCTTCGCCGGGCTTGGCACCCTGTGCCACCTTGATCTGCAGCATGTCGGCATTGACCAGATATTCGGTCGTGACGCCGAAGCGGCCGGAGGCAACCTGCTTGATCGCGGACCGTTCCGGGTTCGGCGAGCCGTCATGCAGCGGGAAGTAACGATCGCTCTCCTCGCCGCCTTCACCGGTGTTCGACTTGCCGCCGATCCTGTTCATGGCAATTGCAAGCGTGGTGTGCGCCTCGCGGCTGATCGAGCCGAAGGACATCGCGCCGGTCGAGAAGCGCTTGACGATATCAGCGGCCGATTCCACCTCGTCCACCGAGATCGGCGAGCGGCCGAGGGCGCTCGCATCCTTGATGTTGAAGAGGCCGCGAATGGTGTTCATGCGCAGAGCCGCGCCGTTCACCATCTGGGAGAATTCGGTGAAGCGATCCTTGGCATTGCCGCGCACCGCATGCTGCAGCGAGGCAATCGAGTCCGGTGACCAGGCATGGCCTTCGCCGCGCATGCGGTAGGCATATTCGCCACCGATTTCGAGCGTGCGGCTGAGCAACGGGTCGGAGCCAAAGGCCGACTGGTGGCGGGTGAAGGTTTCCTTGGCGATCTCGTCGAGGCCGATGCCTTCGATCTGCGTCGCGGTGCCGAAGAAGTAGCGGTCGATCAGCTCCGTGGACAGGCCGACAGCGTCGAAGATCTGGCCGCCGCAATAGGACTGGTAGGTCGAGATGCCCATCTTGGACATGACCTTCAGGATGCCCTTGCCGATCGCCTTGATGTAGCGATAGACGACTTCGCTGGCATCAACTTCCTTCGGGAAATCGCCGCGCTTGTGCATGTCGAGCAGGGTATCGAAGGCGAGATAGGGGTTAATCGCCTCGGCGCCGTAACCCGCAAGCAGGCAGAAATGGTGCACTTCGCGCGGTTCGCCGGTTTCGATAACGAGGCCGACGGAAGTGCGAAGCCCCTTCCGGATCAGATGATGGTGCACGGCGGCCGTTGCGAGCAGCGCCGGGATCGCAACGCGGTCCGGGCCGATCTGGCGGTCCGAGAGCACGATGATGTTGTAGCCGCCCTTGACCGCCGCTTCGGCGCGCTCACAAAGGCGATCGAGGATTTCCGGCATGCCTTCGGCGCCGCGTGCGACGTCATAGGTGAAGTCGAGCGTCTTGGTGTCGAAGCGATCTTCCGTGTGGCCGATCGAGCGGATCTTTTCGAGATCGCCGTTGGTCAGGATCGGCTGGCGCACTTCGAGCCGCTTGGCGTGCGCCGCACCCTCGTGGTCGAGGATGTTCGGACGCGGACCGATGAACGACACGAGGCTCATGACCAGCTCTTCGCGGATCGGATCGATCGGCGGGTTGGTAACCTGGGCGAAGTTCTGCTTGAAATAGGTGTAGAGCAGCTTCGTCTTGTCCGACATGGCCGAGATCGGCGTATCGGTACCCATAGAGCCGATGGCCTCCTGACCAGTCGTCGCCATCGGCGACATCAGGATCTTGGTGTCTTCCTGGGTGTAGCCGAAGGCCTGCTGGCGATCGAGCAGCGACACGTCGCGGCGCAGCGCCCGGGGTTCTACCGGCTTCAGGTCTTCCAGGATGAGCTGGGTGTTGTCCAGCCACGTCCGATAGGGATGGCGGGTTGCGAGCGACGATTTCAGATCCTCGTCGGAAATGATGCAGCCCTCTTCCATGTCGATCAGCAGCATCTTGCCGGGCTGCAGGCGCCACTTCTTGACGATGCGCTCTTCGGGAACAGGAAGCGTGCCGGCTTCCGATGCGAGGATGACGCGGTCATCATCGGTGACGAGATAACGGGCGGGGCGCAGGCCGTTGCGGTCGAGGGTGGCGCCAATCTGGCGGCCATCGGTGAAACAGACGGCAGCCGGACCATCCCACGGCTCCATCAGGGCAGCGTGATATTCGTAGAAGGCTTTGCGATCAGGCTTCATAAGCTGGTTACCCGCCCAGGCCTCGGGGATCAGCATCATCATCGCGTGGGACAACGCGTAGCCGCCCTGGACGAGGAATTCTAGCGCGTTATCGAAACAGGCCGTGTCCGACTGGCCTTCATAGGAGATGGGCCAGAGCTTGGAGATATCGTCGCCGAAGAGCGGCGAGGACACCGATGCCTGACGTGCCGCCATCCAGTTGACGTTGGAGCGCAGCGTGTTGATTTCGCCGTTATGGGCGACCATGCGGTATGGGTGCGCCAGCTTCCAGGACGGGAAGGTGTTGGTGGAGAAGCGCTGGTGCACGAGGGCGACAGCAGACTCGAAGCGCGGATCGGCCAAGTCCTTGTAATAGGCACCGACCTGATAGGCGAGGAACATGCCCTTGTAGACGATGGTCTTCGAGGACAGCGACACCGGGTAGAAGCCGGTCTCCGCACCCTGATAGGCGTCGTAGATACGGTTGGAGATCACCTTGCGGAGCGTGAACAGGCGGCGCTCGAATTCGGCGTTGGTCGCAGCATCGCGACCGGCGCCAATGAAGACCTGCACATGGCGCGGCTCGGTGGCGGCGATATCAGGCGCCTTGGAGAGCGAGGCATTGTCGACCGGCACGTCGCGGAAACCGAGCAGAACCTGGCCTTCTTCCGCCACCACATCGGTGATCACCTTCTTGAAATGATCAACCTGGGTCTCGTCCTGCGGCATGAACAGATAGCCAACTGCATAGTCGCCCGCCTTCGGCAGGGTGACGCCCTGCGCCGCCATTTCCTCGCGGAAGAAGCGGTCCGGAATCTGCACGAGAATGCCCGCGCCATCGCCCATCAGCGGATCGGCGCCGACGGCTCCACGGTGCGTTAGGTTTTCGAGGATGAACAAGCCGTCCTTGACGATTTGATGCGACTTCTGCCCCTTCATATGGGCGACGAAGCCGACACCGCAGGCATCGTGCTCGTTGCGCGGATCGTAGAGGCCCTGTTTTTTCGGGAGACCGGACGTGGCTTTCTCAGCCGTCGTCGCCTCAAGCGCGCGGTTGAGATCCAGTTCCTGTGATGGCGTGAAATCCGTCATCGTCTTCCCTCCTGTTTGGCCCCTTGTCGGGCGATCCTGCAGTCCGGGGCGGGGCCGCGGATATTCCGCATGCTGCACCGGCATTATCGTTGCATGATCCTGATCCGGTCGCAAATGATGCGTCGCACAATCAGGCAGATTGTTCGCGACCGTGGCGATGTGAGCGCAAGCCGTTTTCGGCTGCGACTTTCGATCGTCGGCCATGTGCATCTGGAATGCTTTCACGGCCGGTTCCGGTCTCGAGACCGAAATAGGACAGGCATACTGTCCTATTTCATAGGTTCTATGCCAGAAAGCACCGAGGACCGCAAGAGTACCAATACAAAATAATCGGACAGATTTTGCCAAACATTGCCGATAATTTCATTTTTGAGTAATTTAATTTCGCCAACCAGCATATTTCTTCAATTTGGTTTCAAACTGGTATTGGATTGTCCTTGTCGCAACGAATGGGTTGCGCCGCCTGAACATCGGGTTATGGTCTGCCTCGACCGCATTGGCGGGTGTCATCCACAGGACTGCATTCATGATCTTCTCTTCCGATAACTGGGCTGGCGCCCATCCCATCATTGCCGAAAGCCTTGTCAAGGCGTCCACCGGGTTTGCCTCGGCCTATGGCACCAGCGATCTCGACCGCAAGGTGGAAAAGAAGCTCTCTGAAGTCTTCGAACATGATGTTGCGGTGTTTTTCGTCGGCACAGGCACGGCTGCAAACTCGCTGGCCCTGGCAAGCGCCAACAAGCCGGGTGGACATATATTCTGCCACCGCGAAGCCCATGTGAACGTCGATGAATGCGGCGCACCAGAATTCTTCTCCCACGGGGCGCGCATGGCGCCGGTCGATAGCGAAAACGGCCGGATGGACCCCGCCAAGCTGGAAGCCGAGATCAAGCGCTTTCCACCCGGTTTCGTCCATGGCGGCCAGCCGATGGCCATCACCATGACCCAGGCGACGGAAGCAGGTACTGTCTACGGGGTTGATGAGATCGATGCGATCTCATCCATCGCCCGCCATTATCATCTGCCGCTGCACATGGACGGCGCGCGCTTCGCCAATGCGTTGGTGACGCTTGGCGTCACGCCCGCCGAAATGACTTGGAAACGTGGCGTCGAACTTCTCTCCTTCGGCGGCACCAAAAATGGCTGCTGGTGTGCGGAAGCACTCATTCTTTTCAATCCTGCCCGGGCAGCAGAGATGCACTACCTGCGCAAGCGCTCTGCCCAGCTCTTCTCGAAATCACGCTTCATCGCGGCGCAGTTCGATGCCTATCTGGAGAACGACCTCTGGCTCGATCTCGCGAAGCATTCAAATGGCATGGCAGAGCGTCTCGCCAAGGGCATTGAGGCTTCCACCTCAGCGCGTCTAGCGTGGCCGAGCGGTTCCAACGAGCTTTTTGTCATCCTGAAGAAGACCGTTGCCGAGACGCTGCAGAAGGATGGCGCGGTGTTCTACGACTGGCCGGTGCCGCACCAGCTGGCAAGCTCGGTGACAGCCGATGAAGGCCTCTACCGCCTCGTCACCAGCTTTGCGACAACCGACGCGGATGTGGACGCCTTCCTGAAGCGTCTCTGATCAGGACAATCCTGCGTCGGACCCGATCTGCGGGCGGCCAACGGCAGCCATGATCTCGTCCGACAGCGCCTTGATCAGCGCCGGATCGGCAGCCTTGCGGGCGACGAGCACAAACTCGACATCCTCAAGGCGAGGGAGGCGGCTGATGCCGACCTCCCGCAAGCCAGTCGGCGCAAGGCTCTTCGGCTGGACAAGCACCCCCATCCCAGCGCGCGCCGCTGCCGTCAGTCCTGTGAGGCTGCCGCAGGTGCAGACGATGCGCCACGCGATGCCTGCCCGTTCCAAGGCTTCCAGCGCAACACTTCGGGTGATACTGGGCGGGGGGAAGGCGATCAGCGGCAGCGCCTCGTCGCGCAGCACCCGCTCGGGGTCGCGCGCCAGCCAGACCAGCGGCTCGCGATAAACAAGCCTGCCGCGCGGATCGCCGACGCGCCGTTTCGCCAGCACCAGATCGATCGCGCCTTCATCCTGCATCTGGTAGAGCGCACCGCTCAGCGCCACCGTCAATTCCAGATCGACCGACGGATGGGTTCGCGCAAAATCCTCCAGGATCGATGGCAGCCGGCTCGCCACAAAATCCTCCGAGACCCCGAGATGCAACCGACCCCGCAGACGCCGCTCGGTGAAAAGCGCGTGAACCTGACCGTCCAGCGACAGCATGGCGCGTGCCGGCCCGAGCAGCGCCTCCCCATCCGGCGTGAGGGAAACCCGGTGCGTGTCACGCTCCACCAGCTTGCGTCCGAGATCGTCTTCCAGCCGGCGGATATGCTGGCTTACCGTGGATTGCCCGATGCCCAGACGCTCGGCTGCGAGGGTAAAGCTTGCCATCTGCTGGACAACGAGAAAGCTGCGGAGTTGCACCAAGTCCAGCATTATCATCTCATTTCATGATGACTATTATTTCTTGCATTCGATATCATAATGACAATGATGCCGCCATCCTCATCAGAGCTTTGATCGCCATGCGCCGTTTCCTGCCCGATACTTTTACCATGCTGCTCGTTCTCACCGTGGCGCTCGCCTCGGTATTGCCGATCTCCAGTGCACCTGCCGAATGGTTTGGTTTGGCGACCAAGATCGCGATCGGGCTTCTCTTCTTCCTGCACGGCGCACGCCTGTCGCGGGATGTCGTGCTGGCAGGCCTGCTGCACTGGCGGCTGCACCTTGTCATTCTGGCAACGACCTTCGGCTTCTTTCCGCTGCTTGGCCTTGCTGCCGCACTGATCCCTGCATCGATCCTGCCGCCGGCGCTCTACACCGGCATTCTCTTTCTTTGCGTGCTCCCCTCGACGGTCCAGTCATCCATCGCCTTCACCTCAATGGCTGGCGGCAATGTTCCCGCAGCAATCTGCGCCGCCTCGGCGTCCAATATTTTCGGCATGTTCCTGACGCCGCTTCTGGTCGGCCTGCTGTTTTCGGCCAGCGGCAAGGGCGGGTTCTCGCTCGATGCGCTCGAACAGATCCTGCTGCAACTGCTGGCGCCGTTCCTGCTCGGCCAGATCCTTCAGCCCTGGATCGGCGACTTCATTCGCGCTCGTAAGAAGTTGCTGATGCCGGTCGATCGCGGTTCGATCCTGATGGTCGTCTATCTCGCCTTCAGCGAGGCGGTGACGGAAGGCCTGTGGCACACCTTCTCCGTCCGCGATCTCGCTGTTGTCATCGGTCTCGATATCCTGCTGCTGGCGATCGTCCTCACTGTCACGATGTTCGGCAGCCGCAAGCTTGGCTTCTCCCGCGAAGATGAGATCACCATCACCTTCTGCGGATCTAAGAAGAGCCTGGCGAGCGGCGTTCCCATGGCCAATGTCATCTTCGCCGGCCAGAGCATCGGCAGCATCGTGCTTCCCCTGATGCTGTTCCACCAGATCCAGCTGATGGCCTGTGCCGTGATCGCCCAGAAATATGCCGAATATGGCCGGCGCAAGCTGGAATCTGCGGCACCAGCCGAACCGGCCCGTTCCTGATGGCAAAAAGGCGGCGCCGAACCGGCACCGCCTTCATTCTATAGGTCCTAATTGCTTGACCGGCCTTAGTTGGCCGCACCCTCGATCTGGGTCGCTTCGATCTGCTTCGGCTGCGAGGCCGCGGCGACGATGTCGATCCGGCGGGGCTTTGCAGCTTCCGGGATCTCGCGCAGGAGATCGATATGAAGCAGGCCGTGCTTCAGTGAAGCGGACTGGATCTCCACGTGGTCGGCAAGCTGAAAGCGGCGCTCGAAGGCACGCTTGGCGATACCGCGATAGAGGAACTGGTTTTCGGCGGCTTTTTCGTCGCTCTTCTCACCCTTGACGGTCAGCGTGTGCTCGCGTGCTTCAATCGAAAGTTCGGTTTCGTCGAAGCCCGCAACGGCCATGGTGATCCGGTAGGTGTTATCGCCCGTCCGCTCGATGTTGTAGGGCGGATAGGTCTGCGACTGGTCGGGCTGACCCAGACTGTCGAGCATGGTGAAGAGGCGGTCGAAACCGACGGTGGAGCGATAGAGAGGGGAAAAATCAACGTGACGCATGGTGTCCTCCTGAAAGAGCAACTGTTGTGCGATCTTGATCCCGTCACCCCGAATGCGGCGATGGCGGAACCGGTGAACGGGCCCGTCTTCGGCGCCCGTGGAATGAAGATGGGAATGCTTCCTTTCGGGTTCAAGACCTCCCGCGCGATCGTCAAAATCCTTTCATAAACGCAGGATGAACGGCCGGTTGCGCCTACGTTCAGCTAGAGGGGAATAGAACCGCAGTATCGGATCAGCCAAGGCGGTGCGGGCGGTGAACGTCCCTTCTCCCGACCTTCCCGCCAAGGCCCCCGACCCCATGGCCGGAAGCGGTACATCCAGTCCCCCACCGTTTCCGGCCCTTTTTTCTTTGACGCCACCGGGGGTGCCGGCCTATCCCTCTAGATCTAAACGATATCGAAAGCCGATTGACGGAAACTTCGTCGACTGAGCTGCCAATCAGCGGATACCGATGACAACCATCCTGCACCCCACGAGCGACAATCCGATCCCCGCCGGCAAGGTGCACGGCCACACGGTCAGCTTCTTCGAGGGAGCGGCGGGACGCAAAATTCGCTACGCAATCTTCCGCTCGGACGCGCCCGTGGCAAAGGGGACGGTGGTTCTGCTGCAGGGGCGCAACGAGTCGATCGAGAAGTATTTCGAGACGATAGGCGAACTGCTTGAGCGCGGCCTCTGGGTCGCGACCTTCGACTGGCGCGGACAGGGCGCTTCGGATCGCGTTCACAAGGTCATCCGCCGGGGCCATGTGCGGCGCTTCTCGGACTATGAGCAGGATCTCTCCACCTTCCTCGAAAGGATCGTCCTACCGGACACCCGCCTGCCCTTCTTCATGATTGCCCATTCGATGGGTGCACTCGTTGCCCTGTCGCAGGCGCCTTATCTCGCAAGCCGCATCGATCGGCTTGCCTTGCTTGCCCCCTTCGTGGAGCTTGGCGGCCAGGCCGTCGGTCATCGGACGATCGGATTTCTTGCAGCCGTGGCCACATGGTTGGGGCTTGGTTTCCTGCCGCTGTCACGCGACAAGGGCTCCCTTCCCTTCTCCCGCAATCTTCTGACACACGATCCGGCCCGTTTCGCCTGTAACAACGCTATTGTCGAAGCCCAGGCCGGTCTTTCGCTCGGCCCGCCTTCCGCGCGGTGGCTGCATGAAACCTTCAAGGCGATCCGACGCGTTTCGCAACGCGAGCACCTCACCCAAATCCGGGTGCCGACGATCGTGCTTGCGCCGACACAGGACAGGCTTGTCCCATACATCGCCGTGGAACGGCTCGCCCGCAACTTTCGCGCCGGACACCTCATTCCGATCGATGGAGCTCGGCATGAACTGCTGCACGAGAGCGATCGCTATCGCGCCCAGGCCATAGCCGCGATTGAAGCATTCATTCCCGGCAATAGCCCCGACATAATCGACGACATCGTCGGGGATGAAACGATGGAAGCCTCTATCGAATATTGATCAGGCGTTGAGGATTTCCAGGACCTGCGCATGCAGCGCCGGGTCGCCGGCCGCGATCACCTCGCCACCCATTTCCGCCGGACCGCCCGCCCAGTTGGTGATCACCCCGCCCGCCTGCTCGATCAGCGGAATAAGACCGCCGACGTCGTAGGGCTTCAAGCCGGCTTCGATCACCAGATCGATATGCCCGCCTGCCAGAAGCGCAAAGGCATAACAATCGCATCCATATCGCGACAGACGAACGCGGCTCTCGACGTTGTCGAAGCGACGCTTGATATCGCCGGAAAAGAGATGCGGCGAGGTGGTGAACATGATCGCCTCGGAAAGAGCGTCGCAGGCACGTGTGGCCAGCGTCTTCTCGCCTTCGGGGCCGCGGTAGATCGTGCGGTGGCCATCGGCAAAATAGCGCTCTCCGGTAAAGGGCTGGTCCATCAACCCCATGATCGCCTCGCCATTCCGGTAAAGTCCGATCAGGGTGCCCCACACAGGCAGGCCCGAGATGAACGCTCGGGTCCCATCGATCGGATCGATCACCCAGACATGCTCGCGGTCGAGACCAACGCTGCCATATTCCTCGCCCAGAATACCATGCTCAGGAAACGCCTGCCCGATCAACGCGCGAATGGCTGCCTCCGCGGCGCGGTCGCCCTCGGTTACTGGATCAAAACTCGCCGCTTCCTTGTTGGCAACGCTTATTCCGGTGCGAAAGCGCGGCAGGGTTTCCGCACGGGCAGCGTCGGCAAGGCGGTCGAAAAAGTCGCGATCGGGCAGCATGAGACCTCGTAAACAGGGAGGACAGCGCCGCAGCGCGGCGGCGGGGAAGGCCGAAATGGCCGTTAAAGCCTGTTTAGTGCAGTTTTTTTGAAAAAAGAAGAGCGGACGAAAATCAGCAGAATCTTCTCTGCTTGCCGCGAGTCAGGCGCAAGAGTCAGTCGGATTTGTTGAAAGCACATTCAGAAATTCAAAAATCTGTCACATGAGGACAGTTTTCGCGCATTTTCCTGATTCATCGCCCTTGCGCAGCGCAGCATTGTGGCTGAAAAGCGGCTTGACAATTGTGCGCTGCAATATTAACTTTTTCATACAGTCACTTGTGGCTGTAAATACCCTCCTTGGGTGTTTCCTCCCTAGACTTCAACCGCGCCCAGTGCGCGGTTTTTTTTGCTTTCACGGGCAAAGAATAGGTGGGGAAAGGCGCGGATTTCTACTCTGCAGCCAGTGCCGTGCTATCGGCATATTTTTCGACATAGAGCGAAAAGGCCGACAGGAAGCTGCGAAGCGTCGTCGCAAACAGGGAAAACTGCGGTTTCTTTTCCAGCGTTGTCTCGTCGACGTAGAGCGAACGATTGATCTCGATCTGAAGGGCATGCAGCCCGCGCGCCGGTCGACCGTAGTGCTCGGTGATGAAGCCGCCCGCATAGGGCTTGTTGCGAGCAACCGAAAAGCCAAGCTCCTCGAGCAGGCTGACTGCCGCTTGGGACAGGTCCGGCGACAAGCTCGTTCCGTAACGATCGCCGATGATGAAATCCGGCCTCTGACCGCTCCCGGCGACACGAATATTGCCCGGCATCGAATGGCAATCCACCAAGACGGAAAGCCCGAACTCTACGTGAGTACGGGCAATCAGCTTGCGAAGGCAGGCGTGATAAGGCTTGTAGATGGTCTCGACCCGATCCAGCGCCTGCTCGACCGGCAGGCGACCCTTGTAGATATCCATGTTCTCCGCGACCAGGCGGGGCACCGTGCCGAGACCACCCGCAACACGAATCGAACCGATATTGGCATAGGGCGGCAACTGGCCATCGAACATCCGCGGATCGAGTTCATAGGGCTCGCGGTTGACGTCGAGAAACGCCCGCGGAAAATGCGCCATCAGAAGCGGCGCGCCAAGATCCGTCACACAACCGAACAGCTCATCGACATAATGATCTTCGGAACGGCGAATCGACAATGCATCGAGCCGGGACTGTTCCAAAAAGGCACGGCTGTATCTGCGGCCGCTGTGCGGCGAGTTGAAGACAAAGGGAATACGCTGGATTTCCGGCTCGCGAACCTCGAACAGATCGTTGTCGCTGTCGTGCTCGCTCATGGGAGCCCTTTTACCATGTCATCATGTTGCAGTTTCATGTATGTTGCCAGCAGACGGCAACTGTGTCCATAGTTGCCACCTGACGGTTGCGTGGGGCTTGACCCGCGCTCTTCACCGGATATTTACCCATCAGCGGTTTCATGGTGCAACCGCGCATCCTGATATCTCGACGCTCAAAGCAACGGCTTAAATATATGAATCCCAAAATCCTTCTTGCCGAAGACGACAACGACATGCGCCGCTTTCTGGTCAAAGCACTGGAAAAGGCTGGTTACAAGGTTATGTCCTTCGACAATGGCGCAAGCGCCTATGACCGTCTGCGCGAAGAGCCCTTCTCGCTGCTGCTGACCGATATCGTCATGCCTGAAATGGATGGCATCGAACTGGCCCGCCGCGCCACTGAACTCGACCCAGATCTCAAGGTCATGTTCATCACCGGCTTCGCCGCCGTGGCGTTGAACCCCGATTCGAAAGCCCCGAAGGATGCGAAAGTCCTCTCCAAGCCCTTCCACCTTCGCGACCTCGTCGACGAAGTGAACAAGATGCTGGCCGCCTGATCCCGGTAAAACCGGGCTTTGGCATGACCGTGAAATTTCCTGTCAGAAAGCGCAAAAAAGTCTATTGACGCGCCAAAGGGTTTTGTGGTCTATGCGCCGACATCGGATGGGCGTGTAGCTCAGCGGGAGAGCACTACGTTGACATCGTAGGGGTCACAGGTTCAATCCCTGTCACGCCCACCATCCAGTTTCAAAGGCCTTTCGAGAGATCGAGAGGCCTTTTGCTTTTCCGGGCAAGCCGGAATGATACCGGGACCGCTCAGTCATTCAGCTCTGTTGTCAGCATGCCAGCCAACGTAAAAGCCCCTCTCCCGTGGCTTGAAGAGGGGGCTTTAGATAAAGGGCTTGGTGATAAAATAGCCAGTCCTAGCAAAGTGCCTGGCAGATCGAACTGACCAGAACTACCCCGCCGGCGCATCCCCCAAATGGGGGTAGCCGACATGATTTTGCCTCAAATCGGGCTCTGCGTGACACAAATCGACAAAAAACTCGTGCTGGAAGCCCCCCCCTCATGCAAATAAATAAGCCGCATGCGAGACTACCGAACGAAATATTGTTTCGGAAACAGTGACGCATACGCAGTTTTGCGCTATGGACCAGCGCTCGCGATTTAGGGATCGCAGATCAATCTCCGTCGAAGTTCAAGGAAGACGACCATGCCAGCCTATCGCTCCCGAACCACCACCCACGGCCGCAACATGGCCGGTGCGCGCGGCCTCTGGCGCGCGACGGGCATGAAGGACGAGGATTTTGGCAAGCCGATTATCGCTGTCGTGAACTCATTCACACAGTTCGTGCCCGGCCATGTGCATCTCAAGGACCTCGGCCAGCTCGTTGCGCGCGAAATTGAAGCCAATGGCGGCGTCGCCAAGGAATTCAACACGATCGCCGTTGATGACGGTATCGCCATGGGGCATGACGGCATGCTCTATTCGCTGCCATCGCGCGAAATCATCGCCGACAGCGTCGAATACATGGTCAATGCCCACTGCGCCGACGCCATGGTCTGCATCTCCAACTGCGACAAGATTACTCCCGGTATGCTGATGGCCTCGCTGCGCCTCAATATCCCTGTCATCTTCGTCTCGGGCGGCCCGATGGAAGCCGGCAAGGTCGTGCTCTCCGACGGCAAGATTCACGCATTGGATCTGGTCGATGCGATGGTCGCCGCCGCTGACGACAAGATGAGCGACGAGGACGTCAGGGTCATCGAGCGCTCCGCTTGCCCGACCTGCGGTTCGTGCTCGGGCATGTTCACTGCAAACTCGATGAATTGTCTGACGGAAGCGCTTGGCCTCTCCCTGCCCGGCAACGGATCGACGCTCGCAACCCATTCGGACCGCGAAAAGCTGTTCCTTGAAGCTGGCCGCCGTATCGTTGGCCTCGCCAAGCGCTATTATGAAGCCGAAGACGTAACAGCCCTGCCGCGCACGATCGCTTCCAAGGGTGCTTTCGAAAACGCCATGGCGCTCGATATCGCCATGGGCGGCTCGACGAACACCGTTCTGCACATTCTCGCCGCCGCCCATGAAGGCGAAGTCGATTTCACCATGGACGATATCGACCGTCTGTCGCGCAAGGTACCGTGCCTGTCCAAGGTCGCGCCGGCCAAGGCCGACGTGCATATGGAAGACGTGCACCGTGCCGGTGGCATCATGGCGATCCTAGGCGAATTGAACCGTGCCGGCCTGCTCAACGCTGACCTGCCGACGGTTCATTCCGATACGCTTGGCGATGCGCTGTCCAAATGGGACATCGCGGTCACCGACAACCCGGCCGCACTTGAGCTTTTCAGCGCGGCCCCCGGCGGCATTCCGACCCAGGTCGCCTTCAGCCAGAGTGCACGCTGGAAGGAACTCGACTTCGACCGCGAGAAAGGCGTCATCCGCGATGCCCAGCATCCCTTTTCCAAGGATGGCGGGCTTGCCGTTCTGAAGGGCAACATCGCGCTCAATGGCTGCATCGTGAAGACGGCGGGCGTGGATGAGTCGATCCTGAAATTCTCGGGCCCTGCCCGCGTCTTCGAAAGCCAGGATTCGTCAGTCAAGGCGATCCTTGCAAACGAAGTGAAGGCCGGCGACGTCGTCGTCATCCGCTATGAAGGCCCGAAGGGCGGCCCGGGCATGCAGGAAATGCTCTATCCGACGAGCTACCTGAAGTCGAAGGGTCTTGGCAAGGCCTGCGCACTGATCACCGACGGCCGCTTCTCCGGTGGCACGTCCGGCCTTTCCATCGGCCACGTTTCGCCTGAAGCCGCCAATGGCGGCCTCATCGGCATCGTGCGCGAAGGCGATATGATCGACATCGACATCCCGAATCGCACCATCAGCCTGCGCGTCTCTGAAGAAGAAATCGCAGTCCGCCGCACGGAACAGGATACCAAGGGCTGGAAACCGGTCGAACAGCGCAAGCGCAAGGTGACGACGGCACTCAAGGCCTACGCCGCCTTTGCGACCTCCGCCGACCGTGGTGCCGTGCGCGATCTCGGCGACTTCGGCTGATAGCCAACTATTTTCCTGAAACGAAAAGACCGCATCTGGCGCCAGATGCGGTCTTTTTATTTGCGAGGCTTAGGACCAACCGACAATCAGTTCAGGCCGTGGCGAAAATGGTGATTTTCTGCGACCCGGAGCGCAACCTACCTAAAGTACGTGAGCACCGGAAGCGCAGGAAAGCGCCATTTGCAGCCCGGCATGGCTGATTGCCGATTGGTCCTAGCGTCAATTGCCGCCAGCAGGCAGTGTCGCCTTCTGCGGCGGCTTGTTGATCCAGTTGTCCCGCTCGCGCCACAGGGCCGGAAGGGCAAGCGTTGCCACGGCAAAGAGCGCGATCAGTGTCTTTTCAAGTTGGCTGAACATCGGTGTCTGCTGATCGACGTAATAGACGCCGTAAACGATCGCGACATGCCAGACATAGACATGCAGCGAATGGCGTCCAAGAAGCCGCAGGAAGCTGAGGGTAAAGACCCAGCGCAGGGCAGCTGCAATCTTCTGGACGGCAACATGACCATGCTTAGGACCGGCAACGATAAGCCAGGTCACAAGAAAGGCCGCGGCCGGGAAGCTCACGAGATAGACAAGGCCGAAATCGGCACGCACTTCCATGGTTGCAAACTTGGAGAGTACGGTTTCCGGCATCAGATCGTGGGCAGTCAGGATACGCAGCGGCAGGAAGAACAGGAGAAGGCCCGCCGCAATCTTTGGGAAGAACGTCTTTTGCGGATCGAAAACCCTTGCCCAGTCGATCGCCTTGGATGATGTCAGCACGCCGAGCACGAGGCCGGAGAAGAATACGATCTGCCAGCCGAGCAGGTTGAAACTGACACGGATGCCTTGCTTGTCCGGTCCCATGATCCAGTTGTTGACAGGATCGGTGACAAGGCGCTGCAGGCCAAGCTGGCCGGCGAGCCACAGCAGCAAGGATACGGCCATGACCTCTGCCCAGCGGCCTTTCAGGCAGAGCCAGATCACCGGCGGCGCAAACAGCATGTAGACGACATATTGCGGCAGGATATCCATGAAGGTGGGCTGGAACAGGAACGTCGCAACCGCGGCGAGGCGCAGCGGATCATCGAAATTCGTCGAGCCAAGCCAGTTGGACCAAGCCTGCGGCGCATGCGGCAAAACCAGCGCGACGGCAAGAACCGCAATCACGATGCCCATTGCATATTTGTAAAGCTCGAACGCACGGGCGGTCACGCGCTCGCTGCCCGCGAAATAACCGTCCTTGATCATCTTGCGGCTATAGACCATGCCGACAAGCAGGCCGGACAGGAACACGAAGCCCTGCGCATCCTCGACAAAGGCGAGCTGGTTGTGATTGACGAACAGCAACCAGTACCCGCCGGCAAAGACGAGATGGTTGATCAGCATGAAGACGAGGAAGTAACCTCGCATGCCATCCATGATTTCATAGCGTTTCATCGCGCCATCCCATCGGCAATTTTTAACCGTTTAAAGGGTAGGGCGCGTGGATGAACCGACAATGAACGGGTTGCTTATGGCTTTTCCAATTGAAAAACCAATTATATTAGTGTCATAAAACTGTTATACAGCAAATTGGCGTCACTGTTTCGCCACAATCTCGCCCGTTGCCCATTGTTTGTCGATAAATTTCAGTACATCGACAATCTGCGTGCGCCACAACTTCCAGACATGATCGCCATCGGTGATGCGCAGCTCAGCCGTGCGGCCGTTGGCCTGCAGCATGTCGTAAAGCGCAATGGCGCCGCGCCAAAGACGGAAACCATCGTCGTCGCCACAGGTGAGATAGGTCGGCGGCAGTGATCCACCCTTCTCCACCCGACGGGCAACGATGGTGAAGATGTTCTCGTCATTGAAGATATGCGCGTTGAACGGCGTCCCGAACGACCCCGAGAAATGATCCCCTGTCGATGGCAGGACGATGCCTGCGAGAATGGTCTCCGGGTTGACCTTGTGGAAGAACATGGTGTCGTGGATGAGCTTCAGGTCCGCCGGCGTCGTGGCGAATTGTGACTCTGGGATATTGTGCCAGATTGCCCCGGAAAGACTGGCAACGGAATCGTAAAGATCCGGATGACTATAAGCGAGACGAAGCGCCCCGTAACCGCCCATGGAAAGGCCTGCGATCGCGCGGCCATCTCGGTCCTTGCGCACGGGCAGGCTCGCCTCGATCTGCTTGCGTAGATCGGTGGTTATGGCCGTCTCGTAGTCGCCGGGTCCGCCGGCAAGACCGGAATCGACGTACCAGCTGTTTTTGGCTGCCGGCATGACGACGACGAGCGGCTTGATGGTGTGGGCGGAGATCATACGATCGAGCGTCGGCCGGATATCACCGAGGTCGCGCCAGCTGTTCTGGTTTCCGCCGTGGCCGTGCAACAGATAAAGCACCGGCCAACCCTCCAACGGTGGACGGCCATCGGGAATATAGACATTGACCTTGAGGTCGGCATCCAGCGCGGCACTTTTGAACGTGGCGTCTCGCAACTCGCCTGCCAAGGACAGGGATGGGGCAACAAGCAGGACGAGAAATACAAGCAAGGGCTTCAGCCGGTGCATGAGGCAAGCGTCTCCAGGGGTTGCAGCCGGGTTCGACACGAACCTATCAGCCTAAGGCCCGATGGATCAAGATTCATCGGGCCTCCCATGCATCCTCAATTCTCGCCATTTCTCAAGGGTTGTCGATAGAAACCACCATTACCGCAGCGCGCGAATTCAATCAGGCGGACGGCGCCTGAGGCTCCATATAGGAGAGCTCCCAGACATGGCCGTCGGGATCCTGGAAGCTGCACCCGTACATGAAGCCATAATCCATCACCGGCAGCCATGACTTGCCGCCGAGTTCGAGCGCCCTGGCGAGCGTGTCATCCACCTCCTTGCGGCTTGAAACCGAGAGGCAGGTCAGCACTTCCGTCCCCTTAGCGGTGTCGCTCACCTCCCCCGCCAGGAAACCCTTGAAGCGGTCTTCATGCATCAGCATGACGAAGATGTTCTGCTCGACGACCATACAGAGCGTCGATTCATCGGAATATTCGGGGTTGAAGCTGAAACCCAGCCCGCTGAAGAACGCTTTCGATCGCGCCACATCCTTGATCGGAAGGTTCACAAAAATCATCCGCATGCGCAGTCTCCTCCTGCCGGTGTCCGAAATCATGAAAAGGAAATGTTCAGGCCAGGGCCATGAGATCGGTGCGGAGCCTGCCTGGAATGCCGTCGCCCAGGGCCGCATCGACCTCGGCATGAGTCTTCGTCCAGATCGGCATTGCCTGCGACAACAGCGCATGACCTGCCGGCGTCAGCTTCATGCGGCGCTGGCGGCGATCTTCGCGATCCACAATGATCGTTACCAGGCCGCGCTTCTCCAGCGGCTTCAATGCCGCCGTCAACGTCGTGCGGTCCATGGCCAGCAAATGGGCCACGGGCGCCATCGGCGGCGGCTCGGGTCTGTTGAGCGACATCAACAGGGAAAATTGTCCGTTGGTGAGATCAAGGAACCGCAACGCTTCATCGAACTTGCGTCCGAGGGCCCGTGCGGCGCGCTGCACATGGAGACACAGGCATGTGTCGCGAACATGAAGGGTCGCCTCGAAAGGAATCACGATATGCTTTGACATGGGAAGATAATGTTGATATCAACCTATTTAGTCAACGGGAACGAAACGTGATTTCTGAGGAGGAATGACCGATGTTGAGCAATCCAGTTGTATCGCGGGAGGAGTGGCTTGAAGCGCGCCGCAGTCTACTCGCCAAGGAGAAGGAAGAAACCCGGCTGCGCGACAAGATCCGCGCCGAACGCCAGGCCATGCCATGGGTGAAGGTGGACAAGACCTACACATTCGATACGCCGACGGGCAAGAAGACACTGACGGATCTCTTCGACGGGCGTAGCCAATTGATGATCTATCACTTTATGTTCGGGCCTGACTGGGAGGCCGGATGCCCCGGCTGTTCGTTCCTTGCCGACCATCTCGGCGGTACGCTGCCCCATCTCAACAACCACGACGTAACGATGGCCGTTGTATCGCGTGCGTCCCTCGAAAAGATCGAAGCCTACAAGAACCGCATGGGTTGGCATTTCCCCTGGGTTTCGTCCTATGGCAACGACTTCAACTTCGACTACCACGTCTCCTTCACCAAAGAGGAACTCGATTGCGGCAAGGTGTTCTACAATTTCAACGAAGTCCCAAGTGAAGAGGCCCATGACGAACTGCCCGGCATGAGCGCTTTCTACAAGGACGAGAACGGCACGATCTATCATACCTATTCCGACTACAGCCGAGGCGGCGAGGAAATCCTCGCGACGTTGATGATTCTCGATCGCGCACCCAAGGGCCGCAATGAAACATCTACCCTGAGCTTCGTGAAGCGGCATGATGAATATGAAGTGCCGGCCCAGGCGCAGTCCTGCTGCGCCTGATCGCCGAACAAACGTCACGAAACGACAATAGCCTGTTTTACCGAAAGAGACCGGCGGAGCCGCCTTCCGCCGTGCAACGCTATTCATTCCTGTAATCGCAACATGGAGGAGCATCATAATGCAGGACGCCCATGGAACGTTCGTCTGGTACGAACTGATGACGACTGACACTGGAGCTGCGAAGGCTTTCTACACTGAAGTAACCGGCTGGAGCGCAAAAGATTCCGGAATGCCGGGGGTCGATTACACGCTGTTTTGCGCACCGAGCGGCGAACAGGTTGCAGGCCTCATGACGATGCCCGAAAGTGCATCGAAAACCAACATTCCGCCAGCCTGGCTTGGTTATATCGCCGTCCATGACGTCGATGGCTCCGCCGCCGAAGTCACCTCCAATGGCGGTACGGTACACCGTGCGCCGGATGATATTCCGGGTGTTGGTCGCTTTGCAGTGGTCAGTGATCCGCACGGCGCAGTGTTTGCGCTTTTCCGCGGCCTTGAGGGCGACACGCCGCCCACCGCCCCCATGGGTACACCAGGCTTCATCGGTTGGAACGAGCTGATGGCAGGCGACCTCGAAACTGACTTCACCTTCTATTCAGCCCTGTTCGGGTGGAACAAGGGTGAAGGGATGGATATGGGGTCGATGGGGGTCTATCAGAT
The DNA here is from genome assembly GCF_030814475.1 of Pararhizobium capsulatum DSM 1112. Classification (NCBI taxonomy): domain Bacteria; kingdom Pseudomonadati; phylum Pseudomonadota; class Alphaproteobacteria; order Hyphomicrobiales; family Rhizobiaceae; genus Pararhizobium; species Pararhizobium capsulatum. The sequence goes on from NZ_JAUSVF010000001.1 coordinate 4,110,094, forward strand.
TTTCGGCAAGGGCGAGGCGATGTTTGGCGGTATGATGACCAAGCCCGCGACCGTACCTGCACCGCCTTTCTGGACATTCTACATCGGCGTCGATGCGATAGACGCGGCAATCGAGCGACTGACGAAGGCTGGCGGCAAAGTTATCAACGGTCCGATGGAAGTTCCAGGCGGCGCCTGGATCGTCCAGGCCATGGATCCGCAAGGAGCAGGCTTCGCTCTGCTGGCGCCAAAACGCTAGGTCCCCGCCTCAGGCATTACCAGCCAGCCGGGCGGCAGACCTCCGCCGCCCGGCAACTTTCCTGTCCTGCCCGCGACAGCTTTCCCGCCGCATTTACGGCAGAGGGAATTCCCGCCTTGCAATCTCTCTTCGCATTGCACAAACTTGCGGAAATGACGGCAAAGACCGTCGCGAGGGGTAAAGAACTGCATGGCGATCAAGGCTGCGATCTATCATCTCACCCACTATCAGTATGACAAGCCGGTCCGTCTCGGGCCACAAATCATCCGGCTCAAACCGGCCGCCCATTCCAAGACGAAGGTTATCAGCCATTCGCTGCGTGTTTCCCCCGCCAATCATTTTGTGACGCTGCAGCAGGACCCGTACGGTAACTACCTCGCCCGCTATGTCTTTCCCGATCCGGTGACGGAACTGAAGGTCGAGGTCGATCTCGTCGCCGACATGACGGTGTATAACCCCTTCGATTTCTTCATCGAGGAAGAAGCCGAAACCTGGCCCTTTGAATATGCGGAAGAAATTCGCGACGACCTGAAGATCTACATGAAGGCTGAGCCGGCCGGGCCGGCGCTGCAGGCCTATCTCGACCAGATCGACCGCACGCCCGAGCGCACGGTGGATTTCATTGTTGGCCTGAACGCGCGGCTGCAGCAGGCGGTCAACTACGTGATCCGCATGGAGCCGGGCGTCCAGACACCGGAACAGACGTTGACACTGGCGCTCGGTTCCTGCCGCGATTCCAGCTGGCTTCTCGTCCAGATTCTGCGTCATCTGGGTCTCGCCGCCCGTTTCGTCTCCGGCTACCTCATGCAGCTTGCACCCGATCTCAAGGCGCTCGACGGCCCCTCCGGCACCGAAGTCGATTTCACCGATCTGCATGCCTGGTGCGAGGTCTATATTCCGGGCGCCGGCTGGATCGGGCTTGATCCGACCTCTGGCCTGCTCACCGGCGAAAGCCACATCCCGCTTGCCGCCACGCCGCATTTCCGCAACGCCGCCCCGATCTCTGGCGGCCTCTATGGCGATGCAAACACGACTTTCGCCTTCGACATGAAGGTTTCGCGCGTCGCCGAGCACCCGCGCATCACCAAGCCGTTCTCGGACGAAAGCTGGGAGGCGTTGAATGCGGTTGGCGATTATGTCGATCGGGTTCTGCACGGCGCCGATGTGCGCCTCACCATGGGTGGGGAGCCGACATTTGTCTCCATCGATGATTTCGAATCGGGGGAATGGAACACCGACGCTGTCGGGCCAACAAAACGCGAAAAGGCCGATGAACTGATCCGGCGCCTGCGCGAGCGTTTCGCGCCCGGCGGCTTTCTCCACTATGGTCAGGGCAAATGGTATCCCGGCGAAAGCCTGCCGCGCTGGACCTTTTCGCTTTACTGGCGCAAGGACGGCAAGCCGATCTGGCACAATCCCGACCTGATCGCCGCCGAAGGCAAGGACACCCAGGTGACCGCCAAGGAGGCGGAGGCCCTGATTGCCGGTATCGCCGCGGAACTCGATATCGAACAGGATATGGTCATCCCCGCCTTCGAGGATCCGGCCGAGTGGATCATCAAGGAAGGCAGCCTTCCCGAAAATGTCGATCCGTCCAATTCCAAACTGGAAAGCCCGGAAGAACGCGCCCGTATCGCCAAGGTGTTCGAGCGCGGGCTGACGACCCCGACCGGCTATATTCTGCCGGTACAGGCATGGAATGCGAAGGCCGATGGCCAGAAATGGATTTCCGAGAAATGGCGCACCCGGCGCGGAAAGATATTCCTGATCCCCGGCGATAGCCCGATCGGCTTCCGCATGCCGCTCGGCACCCTGCCCTACGTGCCGCCATCGCAATATCCGTATATTCATGAGGCCGATCCATCGATCGAGCGCGACGACCTACCCGACTATGGCGCACCGGCGCGTGCGCTGGCGGAAGCATCAAGAAAGGCCGCTGCGGAAGCGCGCCAGAAACGCGTCGAGCAGGTGCTTGAGGCAGCGAATGCCGACATTCGTGGCGCAGTGCGCACCGCCATGAGCGTGGAACCGCGCGATGGCCGGCTCTGTGTGTTCATGCCGCCGGTCGAGCGGATCGAGGATTATCTCGACCTGATCGCCGCCGCCGAAAAGGCTGCGGCCGATCTCGGCCTGCCGATCCATATTGAAGGTTATTCGCCGCCACAGGACGAACGCATCAACGTCATGCGCGTCGCCCCCGATCCCGGCGTCATCGAGGTCAACATCCACCCCGCCTCCAACTGGAAGGACTGCGTCGAGATCACCACGGCCATCTACGAGGAAGCGAGGCTCACGCGCCTGGGCGCCGACAAGTTCATGATCGATGGCCGCCACACCGGCACCGGCGGCGGCAACCATGTCGTCGTTGGCGGCAACAATCCCAACAACAGTCCGTTCTTGCGCCGCCCGGACCTGCTGAAAAGCCTGATTTTGCACTGGCAGCGCCACCCGTCCCTGTCGTACCTTTTCTCCGGCATGTTCATCGGCCCGACCAGCCAGGCGCCCCGCATCGACGAAGCGCGCCACGACACGCTCTACGAGATGGAAATCGCGATGGCGCAGGTTCCACTGCCCGGCATGGCGCAGGCGCCCCTGCCGTGGATGGTGGACCGCCTGTTCCGAAATCTGTTGACCGACGTTACCGGCAACACCCACCGCTCGGAAATCTGCATCGACAAGCTGTTTTCGCCGGACGGCCCGACCGGCCGCCTCGGGCTCGTGGAATTCCGTGGCTTCGAGATGCCGCCGAATGCCCGCATGAGCCTTGCCCAGCAATTGCTGGTGCGTGCCCTCATTGCCCGCTTCTGGCAGAACCCGGCCGATGGCGGCCTCGTTCGTTGGGGCACGACCCTGCACGACCGCTTCATGCTGCCGCATTATGTCTGGCAGGATTTCCTCGACGTGCTTGCTGACCTGAGGAGCAATGGCTTCGACATCAGGTCCGAGTGGTTCGAGGCGCAGCTTGAGTTCCGTTTCCCCTTCTGCGGCGAGGTCGAATACGAAGGCGCCAAGCTGGAACTACGACAGGCGCTCGAGCCCTGGCACGTCATGGGTGAACAGGGCGCTGTCGGCGGCACGGTACGCTATGTCGACAGTTCGGTCGAACGCCTGCAGGTCAAACTCGAAACCGCCAATCCCGAACGCTATACGGTCGCTTGCAACGGCCGGCCAATGCCGCTCAGAGCAACCGGCGCATCGGCCACGGCGGTTGCTGGCGTACGCTACAAGGCCTGGCAGCCGGCGTCCGGTTTGCATCCCGTTCTACCTGTTAACACACCGCTTACATTCGATATTTATGATACATGGTCGAGGCGTTCGATCGGCGGCTGCATCTATCATGTTGCCCATCCGGGCGGACGCAGTTACGACACGTTCCCGGTCAACGGCAACGAGGCGGAGGCCCGCAGACTGGCGCGTTTCGAGCCCTGGGGGCACACCCCCGGTGGTTATCCCCTCACCCCGGAGACCATATCGAAGGAGTTTCCCCTGACGCTCGATCTCAGGCGTCCGGCAGGGTTATAGGCATAATGGCAAACAAGCAGACCATCGAAGCGGCGACACAGAAAAACCGGATCACAGATGATCCGGTTTTCGGCTATAGGGCCCTGCCCGGCATCGCCGATGAAATGGTCGATATCAACGGCAATGTGCGGCCGGTCTGGCAACAGTTGCTCGCCAATATCGGGCGCATGGACGAGACGGAGCTTTCCAACCGTTTCGCCCGCGCCGATCGCTATCTGCGCGATGCAGGGGTTTTTTACCGCGCCTATGGCAGCAAGGAAAACTCCGAGCGTAGCTGGCCCCTGTCGCATGTGCCCGTCATGATCGATGAACGGGAGTGGTCGGCTCTCAGCAAAGGACTGGTGCAGCGCGCCGACCTTCTGGAGCGATTGGCCTCCGATCTCTACGGCCCCAATCGGCTGGTGGCCGAGGGTATTGTTCCTCCCGCACTTGTCGCGGGAAATCCTGAGTTCCTGCGCCCGATGGTGGGGGTAAAACCCGCCGACGGTCATTTCCTGCACTTCTGCTCCTTCGAGATCGGCCGCGGCCCTGACGGCAACTGGTGGGTTCTCTCTGATCGCACCGAAGCCCCTTCCGGCGCCGGCTTCGCGCTTGAAAACCGGGTGGCAACCACACGCGCCTTTTCCGATCTTTATGCCGAAACCCATGTGCATCGTCTCGCCGGCTTTTTCGGCGCTTTCCGCGACATGCTGCAATCGCGCAAGCGCCATCCGGACGACCGGATCGCCGTGCTTTCGCCGGGCCTTGCCAACGAAACCTATTTCGAACACGCCTATATCGCCCGTTATCTCGGCTTCATGCTGCTTGAGGGTGAGGATCTCACGGTGCTCGACGATCGCGTCATGGTTCGCACCGTTGCGGGGTTGAAGCCCGTCGGCGTTCTCTGGCGCCGGCTGGATGCCGCCTTCGCCGACCCGCTGGAACTCAACCAGGGATCCCACATCGGTACGCCCGGTCTTGTAGAAGCGCTGCGGGCCGGCTCCGTCACGATCGTCAACGCATTGGGTTCGGGTATCCTCGAAACGAGGGCTTTTCTGGCATTCATGCCCGTGATCTGCCGGCAGTTGCTGGGTGAGGATCTGCTCCTCCCAAGCATTGCGACATGGTGGTGCGGCCAACAGCCGGAACGTGATCACGTTGCGGGCAA